>NZ_CP134228.1:350000-700000 GCF_031656215.1 Mesorhizobium koreense
AGTAGCGCCACCGGCACCACCAGCGCCGGGATGACGGTATAGCGAAAGCTCTGCAGGAATACGAACATGACCACGAAGACGAGCCCCATCGCTTCGAGCAACGTGTGCAGCACCTTCTCGATGGACACGCGCACGAAGGGCGATGTGTCGTAGGGGATCATGTATTCGTAGCCCGGCGGGAAGAACTTCGCCAGTTCGGCCATCCGGGCCCGTACCGCATTGGAAGTGGCGAGCGCGTTGCCGGTCGGCGAGAGCTGGACGCCGATGCCCGCGGCGGGTTGTCCGTCGATGCGGGTCGAGAAATTGTAGGTCTCCGCGCCGATCTCGATACGCGCCACGTCGCGCAGCCTGACCGTCGAACCGTCCGGATTGGCACGAAGCACGATCGAGCCGAAATCCTCGGGCGAGGAAAGCTGGCCCTTGACCAGAACGGTAGCCGAGATCTGCTGGTTCACCGGGTTAGGCTTGGCGCCGATGCGCCCGGCCGACACCTGCGCGTTTTGCGCGCCGATGGCCTTCATGACATCGTCGACCGACAGGTTGAGCCCGAGCATCTTGTCGGGGTCCATCCAGATACGCATGGCGCGCTTGGGCGAAAAGAGCTGCACCTGGCCGACACCCGGCAGGCGCGATATCTCGCCGACGACGTTGCGGTCGAGATAATCGCCAAGGCCGACCGCATCGGTCTTGCCGTCGGTCGATTTCAACCCGATGAACATCAGGAAGCCGCTGCCGGATTGCGAAATCTGCACGCCCTGGCGGGAAACCTCCTCCGGCAGCCGCGCCTGGACGCGGTTGATCGCGTTCTGCGTATCGACGCTCGCCTGGTTGAGGTTCGTGCCGGGCAGGAAAGTGACGACGATGCGCGCCAGGCCTGAGGAATCGGAGGTCGATTCGTAATAGAGCAGGTTCGGCACGCTGTTGAGCTGTTGCTCTATCAACTGCGTCACGCTCTGGTAGATGTCTTCGGGCGGCGCGCCGTTATAGTGCGTATAGACGGTCAGCGTCGGCGGCGCGACGTTCGGATATTGCGAGACCGGCAATAGCGGCAGCGAGATCGCGCCGGCGATCATGATGAAGATGGCAACGACCCAGGCAAAGATGGGCCGGTCAATGAAGAAACTGGGCATCTAGTCTCTAACCGGCGTCGGCCTTGCTCTTGGTGGCGGAAAGCGTGTTGTCGGCCGGCTTCCACTCCTCCGGCTTCACGGGCGCGCCTGGATGGATCTTCTGGAAGCCTTCGACGACGACCTGTTCGCCATCCTTCAGCCCCTTCGTGATCACGACTTGCTGGCCGGTCGTGCGTCCGGCGGACACGGGGCGCAGTTCGGCGACGTTGTCCTTTCCGATGACATAGAGCTGCGCCCTGCCGCTGCTGTCGCGCTGGACAGCCTGCACCGGCACGGTGAGCGCCGCCTGCTCGACCCCCTGCTCGATCAGGACGCGGACATAGAGGCCCGGCAGAAGGTCGCCGTCCGGATTGGGGAACTCGGCGCGCATGGTGACCTGGCCTGTCGTCTCGTCGACGGTGGATTCGGAAAAGAGCAGTCGGCCCGGATGGGGATATTCGCTGCCATCGTCGAAAAGCAGCCTAACGGTCGCCTGGCCGTCTGCCGGGCTCTTCAAAAGCCCGTCCTTCAGCGCCTTGCGCAGCCGCCGCATCTCCGACGAAGGCTGAGTGAAGTCGGCATAAACCGGATCGAGCTGCCGGATGGTCGCCAGATTCTCGGAGCCGTTACCGTTCACCAGCGCGCCCTCGGTGATCAGTGCGCGGCCGATACGCCCGCTGATCGGCGCCTTCACGTCTGAATATTGCAGGTCGAGCTTGGCCGCGTCGAGCCCGGCACGCGCCGCGGCGACGTCGGCGTCCGCTTGCGCCAGTTGCGCGGTCGCGGTTTCGAGGTCCTGCACGCTCGAGATATTGCGCTGGCGAAGCTCCTTCTGCCGGTCGGCCTGCTGGTGGGCGAGGGTCCGCGTGGCAAGCGCCCGCTGCAACGTCGCCTGGGCGCTTTCCACTTGGACGCGGAAGGGCGCCGGATCGATCTGGTAGAGCACGTCGCCTTCCTTGACGAGGCTGCCTTGCTCGAAGACCCGCTTGACGACGATGCCGGTGACGCGCGGCCTGACCTCCGCGATGCGCGTCGGTGCGATGCGGCCGGGCAGGTCGTTGACGATCGGGACCGGCTCGGCCTTGACCTTGACGACGCTGACCGCCGGCGGCGGCGTGGCCGGAGGATTGGCCGAACTCTGCGATTCCGTGCAGGCGGCAACGCCCATAAGGGCAAGGCCGACAACGGCCGCTGACACTAGCTTTGACAGTTTCATTCAACAACCCGGTGAAGGTAGCGCCAAGGGGCCGTCACAGTCCCATCCCCTGGGGCCCATCGATGCGATCGAATTGGCGCCTGAATGCCCGCCGCTTCATCCGTCGCCGACGCTACCTACAACAGACCGATCGAAAGGGAAAGCCACCCATCCGGACACGATATTGTCAGAGGCGGCCGAGACGGCTGACCAGAAGTGCGAAGAAAGCCTCGTGATCGACCTCGCGCATGACCATCGCATTCTTCTTGCGATCGGTAACGCCCCACCAGTCGACCACGGACATCCCCATGGTCAGCTCGGACCTCGTCTCGATCTCGACATTGCAGTTCCGCCCGGAAAAGATCTCCGGCTGGACGAGATAGGCGATCACGCACGGATCGTGCAGCGGGCCGCCATCGCCGGCATATTTCTCCTTGTCGAAGCGTTCGGAGAAGCCGAGCATCTCCGCCACTGCGATGCCGGCCTTGTTGCCGAGCGCACGGAATGCCGCAACGCGGGCCGTCGAGGTCAGCGCCTTGTGCGTCACGTCGAGCGGCATCATGACGATCGGGATACCTGCTCGAAAAACCACGTCGGCCGCATGCGGATCAACATAGATATTGAATTCGGCGGTGGGTGTGATGTTGCCGACTTCGAAATAGGCTCCGCCCATCAGGACGATCTCGCGGATACGCGGCGCGATCTTCGGCTCGCGGATCAGCGCCAGCCCGATATTGGTCAGAGGTCCGAGCGCACAGAGGGTGATCGAGCCGGGCTCCTCCCGCATCAGCGTCTCGACAAGAAAATCGACCGCGTACTTTTCCTGCAGCTTCATCTTCGGCTCGGGCAGGTCGGGGCCATCGAGGCCGGTCTTGCCGTGGACGTGCTCGGCCGTCACCAGCGGGCGCACCAGCGGCCTGATTGCGCCGGAATAGACCTTTGTCCCCGTCTTTCCCGCCAGTTCGCAGATCTTCAGCGCATTCTTCTCCGTGAAGGACAGCGGCACATTGCCGGCGACTACCGTGATGCCTGCCACATCCAGCTCCGGGCTCGCCAACGCGAGCAGAATGGCCACCGCATCGTCCTGGCCGGGGTCGGTATCGATGATGATCCTGCGCGTCCCGGCCATGCTTTTTCTCCGCCATTCCATGCTTGAATTCGTTCGCGGCGCGGACCATATCAGCATCGTACGGAAAAATGCCATCCGGGTTTTTCCGTTTCCACGTCGCTCTTCGAGGACAGGAAAATGACCAGAATGACGCCTTTCTCGAGCCCGCTGATGCTTGGGTTCGACACGATGGAAAAGACGCTGGAGCGTCTGGCGAAATCGGGCGACGGCTATCCGCCCTACAACATCGAGAAATTGCGGGACCCGGATTCCGAAGCCGTGCGGCTCAGGATCACGCTCGCCGTCGCCGGCTTCAAGGAAAGTGATCTCGATATCACGACGGAAGAGAACCAGCTCGTGATCCGCGGCAGGCAGGAAGAGGACGGCGAACATGAGTATCTGCACCGGGGCATCGCGGCGCGCCAGTTTATCCGGGCCTTCGTGTTGGCTGAAGGAATGCGGGTCGTCACGGCGGAGCTGAAGAACGGGCTTCTGGCCATCGATCTGGACCGGCCCGAACCGCAGCGCCTGGTACGGAAAATCAACATTTCGGTGAAAGACTGATCTTCACCGATGGCTCTATGCGGGCCGGTCCAGGAAGGACGGTTCGCGAAAGGAGGCTGACATGACCGAAAATATGGAAAAGAACGCCCTGACCGAAACGCAATTCGCCCATCTCGGCGAAGGTGTCATCGCTTATATGCGCGAAATCGGCGCGGAAGAATTGATGGGGAGCTTCCCAGGCATCCCCGACCTCAAGCCGGGAACGAGATTGTGGGCACTGTTCGCGGCGAACGGCCAACCGATCCTGCTGACGGACGCCCGCGCGGGAGCGCTGGCTGGAGCACTGGAAAACGATTTGACGCCCGTCAGCCTCCACTGAAGGCGGACGATCGTCGAGAATAACGGACGGGCGGCTCAAGGGCCGCCCGTTTCGTTTTCCCGAGAGGATATCAGGCCGCGTGCGAGGCCGGTGTCTGCGAAAGGAAGGCGTGGATGGCGGCGGCGTCGGAGGTACCACGGATCTTCGCAACGGTATCGCCATCGCGCAGCACCCGCGCGATGCGCGAAAGCGCCTTCAAATGATCGGCGCCGGCGCCTTCGGGCGCAAGCAGCAGGAAGATAAGATCGACCGGCTGATCGTCGAGTGAATCGAAATCGACCGGCTGCTCCATCCGGGCAAAGACGCCGGTGATGCGGCGCACGCCGGGAATCTTGCCGTGCGGGATAGCGATGCCGTTGCCGACGCCGGTCGAGCCGAGCTTTTCGCGCCTCAGTACCGTATCGAAGATCTCGCGCTCGGGCAGGCCGGTGATCCGCGCCGCCTTTTCCGCCAGAAGCTGCAGGGCCTGCTTCTTGGAATTCGCCTTCAGGGCCGGCATGATCGCCGAAACCTCGATCAGATCGCTGAGATCCATTTATCCGTCCCTTTTGTGGACTTCGTTTTTCGCCCCGCCAGCTAGCCACCCGCCGGGCGCGCGAGATTGTTGTTCTATCCCTTGCCGGGGCTTCCTGCCGGATCGATCCAGCCGATATTCCCATCCGCCCTGCGGTAGACGATGTTGACCTGGCCGCTACCGGCCTGGCGGAACACAAATACCGGGTCGTCGCGGGAATCGAGTTCGATGACGGCGGAAGCGACCGTCATGGCGCGCAAGGACACGGTCGATTCGGCCACCACTGCCGGCGCGTAATCGTCCGGAATCTCCGAATCGTCGTCCGCCAACGGCTCGACGACACGGTAAGCTGCCGTCGTATCGGATTCCGAGGCCGCCGCCTTGTGCGATTTCAGCCGGCGCTTGTAGCGCCTCAGCCGCTTCTCGATGCGCTCGGCCGCGACATCGAAGGCGGAAGTAGGCTCCTGTGCCTCGCCTGCCGCCTGGAGCGCGATGCCGGTGTCGAGGTGGATCATGCAATCGGCGGAAAAGCGCGAGCCCGATTTCTCAACCGTCACGCGTCCCGAAT
Source organism: Mesorhizobium koreense (assembly GCF_031656215.1). Taxonomy (NCBI): domain Bacteria; kingdom Pseudomonadati; phylum Pseudomonadota; class Alphaproteobacteria; order Hyphomicrobiales; family Phyllobacteriaceae; genus Mesorhizobium; species Mesorhizobium koreense. The sequence continues at coordinate 355,378 of NZ_CP134228.1, forward strand.
AGCTGCCGTCGAAATATTTGTCGACGGCTTCCCCGATGCGGCCCTCGATACGCGTCCGGAACGCATCGCCGATATCCATTTGCTTGCCAGATATGCGCAGGTTCATCGGAAGTCCGACCCTTTCGTTTTGATGCTCGACAGACCCCGGTCGAGTTTATACCGATGGCCCGTGCGCACAAGGTTGGGCCATCATCTCCACGATTTCACGGCAGCATAGGCGGCATCGCGTCGAAACGCACTTCAAGTTTTTGATTTCAAACATGATTTTTTCAACAAACGCTCGTGTCCGCCGGGCTGTCGCAAGTCCGCCGGTTCCGTAGCCGGAGTGGCGCGGAATCCGTGCCGCAGCCTGCCTCAAGCAAGGCCTGCGGCGGCGCCCCCGCCTCATGCGGGCGGCCTAGTAGTGGGATTGAACGAGCATGTCAACCGACGGTGGCCGCTTTCCCGCGGCCTTCCCGGGCGCATCAGCTGAGCGCGGCGAGCGCCTTTTTCTCGCGGCGGCGCTGGACGGAAGAGGGAATGTTCATTCCTTCCCGATACTTGGCCACCGTCCTTCGGGCGATGTCGACACCGCTTTCCCTGAGCTTATCCACAATCGAATCGTCGGAAAGCACATCTGCCGGTTCCTCCCGGTCGATGAGTTGCCGGATGCGATCGCGGACCGCTTCCGAGGAATGCGCGTCGCCCGCGCCCGCGCCGGCGATGGCCGGCGTGAAGAAATAGCGCAATTCGAAGACGCCACGCGGGGTCAACATGTATTTATTGGCCGCGACGCGGCTGACGGTCGATTCATGCATGCCGATCGCCTCGGCAATGCTCTTCATGTTGAGCGGGCGCAGATGGCGCACGCCGTGGACAAGAAAAGCGTCCTGCTGGCGGACGATCTCGGAAGCCACTTTCAGGATGGTACGGGCGCGCTGATCGAGGCTGCGTTTCAGCCAGGTGGCATTTTGCAGGCATTCCGTCAGGAAGTCCTTTTCGGCCGGATTCTTCGCCGCCGAACTGACCCGCGCATAATAGGCGTTGTCCACCAGGACGCGCGGAAGCGTCTCGGAGTTGAGTTCCACCTGCCAGCTTCCGTCTGGCGCCGGGCGAACAAGAACGTCCGGCACGACCACGTCGGCGGTGCCGCCGGTGAAAGCCATACCGGGCTTGGGATCGAGGGCGCGGATCTCGGCCAGCATGTCGAGCAGATCGTCCTGGCCGACGCCGCACAGGCGCGTCAGCGTCTGAAAATCGCGGCGCGCCAGAAGCTCCAGATTGCGCACTAGCGCCGCCATCGCCGGATCGAGGCGGTCGCGCGCGCGAAGCTGGAGCGCCAGGCATTCCGCAAGATCGCGCGCGAAAATGCCGGGCGGATCGAAAGTCTGGCAGGTCGAGAGCGCCCCAGAGACGGCTTCCTCGTCGATGCCCAACCTTTCGGCGATCTCTTCGAGGTCGGCGCGCAGATAGCCGGCATCGTCCAGCCCATCAGCCAGTTCGACGGCAATGACGCCTTTGACCGGATCGGTAAAGGCGAAGGCGATCTGCTCGCGCACATGATCCCGCAGCGTGACCGGGGCGGCCGCCACCTCTTCCAGGCTGAAACCTTCGCTTTCCAGCGCGCGACCGCCGCCGTCATGGGCTGATTTCCACTGCGCCGCGAGGTCGGGCCCAATGGGATCGCGCGCACCGGGATCGTCGGGAAAGACGTTCTCCAGCGAGGAGTCGAGCCGGTCCGACATGGAAGCCGCGCTCCATTCGGGCTCGGGATCGCTTTCGGCTCCTCTCTCGTTCTGATCTTCGGCGGCAGCGGCCGTCGGCAGATCATCATCGGCGCCGCGCTCGATCAGCGGGTTGCGCTCGATCTCCTCGTCGATGAAAAGCTCCAGATCGGCATAGCTCAACTGCAGCAGCCGGATCGACTGCATGAGTTGCGGCGTCATTACCAGCGATTGCGACTGCTTCAATTGCAGCCTGGCCGAAAGCCCCATGATCGCCTTGCCCGAGCCTCCCGCGCGTTACCGGACGGGCCGTCCGGCAGGTTTATTTCCACCGGAAAGGAAACTGGCCCGGCTCTTGCTTGTCAAGGCGGGGTTTAGCAGGCAGGCGTTACCGGAGCGTCAACCTGGATTCAGACCGGCCGGACCAAGGCCAGGCCGGGCGGCTCGCTTCGGCCGGATTCGACGTCAAACCGAAAGGACGGCGGTAGCCCGGATCGCCCAGCTTTCGATCGGCAGTTCCTTGCCGGATGCAACGACGCAGACCCGGTCGAAGCGGACGGGCTTTCCGAGCAGCAGGTTCTCGGCTTCAGCGACGGCATCGCGCTTCTCCAGCGTTTCGGCAACGCCGTAGGCGAGCGAGATATGCGGCATGAACTCCGCGATATCGCCGGGCAGGATCTTGTCGATCGCGCGGCGTTTCAATTCGAGAAGGGCCCCTTCGGCGACGAAACGTGCATAGAAGGAGCGGAAAAAGAGGGCGCTCACGCCGATCGCGGCCACCGGCGTGGTGAAGGACCCAATTCCCGCCGCGACCTCCTCGACCAGCGGCGCGAGGTCGCCCACGCTTCTTTCCATATCCTCGACCAGCGTCAGGTGCGGCTGGAAACGCGGCGCGTCGAAGCGAATGGAAAAATCCTCGACCATCCGTTCGAGCGCGGCCGCATCGACGGCGGCCGGCATCAGCCATATGGAATGAACGCCCGGAGCCATCACCTACCTGCCACGCTATCTCCCGATATTGGCAAGAACGTCGGCGCGCAGGAAGCGCTCCACCACGAACATGAAAGCGATGGAAGGCACGAGCAGGATAAGAGCCGTGATCGAGGCGATCTGGTAGTTGCCTCCCGCCGCCGATGTGTAAAGGAGGAGCGGCAGCGTTGTGACATCCGGGGCGCCGACGAAGAAAGTGCCGGTGAATTCGTCGAGCGACTCGAGGAAGACGAAGATCGCGCTCGCCATCAGGCCAGGCGCGGCGAGCGGCAGCATCACGTCACGAAAGGCCCGCCACGCGCTGGCGCCGGAGGAACGCGCCGCCTCTTCGAGCTCCGGCTCGATGGCGCCGAACGCGGCGGTGGCAATCCAGACGGCATAGACCAGTCCGTGCGTGGTGTGTACCAGCACTACGCCCAGCACCGTGCCGTTCAGCCCGATCTGGTAAAAAAGCCGGGCGATGTTGACGTAGATCGGCAGGTTCGGAAAGGCGTTGGGTACCAAAAGCGCCAGGAGTATGAGGCTGCGGAAGGGGAGCTTCAGCCGCGCCAGCGCATAGCCGGCGGGGATCGCCAGCACGAGCGACAGGAAGACGGTCAGGCAGGCGACAAGCGCGCTGGTGCCGAGAGAGGCCATGGCGTTGCCGCGCGGCGAGAACACGCGCCCCCAGTAGGAAAACCCGTATTCGAGCGGCAGGGCATGCGGGAAATACCACTTCTCCGTCACCGTCCAGAGCACGAGGTTGACCAGCGGCCCGAAGATGATGAAGGCAAGAAGGCCAAGCAGGATCGCGCGCGGAATCCAGTACCAGCCGGCCGAGCGCGTGGACGCGGCCATCTCCGCCACCGCGCTCATCGCACGTTCTCCCGCATGGTCTGGCGCAGATAGATCCAGGCGACGGCGCCGGTCAGCAGCAGCGACACCAGCCCGAGTGCGTTCGCCACGCCGTAATCGCCATAGGCGTTGATACGGAAGGCCATGTCGACGGTAATCACGGTCGGCGACTGCGAGGCGATCATCAACGGTACGGAGAGTACCGACATCATGGTGACGACGGACAGGGTCAGCCCTACCATCAGCGTCGGGGCCGCCTGTGGCAGAACGATCTCCAGCAGGATGCGCAGGCGCGAGGCGCCGAGATTGCGCGCCGCCTCGATCGTGCCGCGGTCGATGGAGGCCATCGCGCCGGCCAGCAGCAGCGTCACGAAAGGCGTCTGCTTCCACACGAAGGCGATGACGACGCCGCGCCAGTCAAGGAAGCCGACCGTATGCAGCGGCGTGATGAGGCCGGTCGCGACGAAGATGTTGTTCATCAGCCCGTTCTTGGCAAGGAAGGTGCGCAGGATCTGGCCGACAACGATGAACGGGATGAAGAGCGGCCAGCGGTAGAGCCAACGCAGGATGGCGACGGCGACCGGGCTGTTGCAGAGCGTCAGGTAGCCGGCGATCGCCACCGAAAAAGCCGCGGTCAGAATTGCCGACAACGCCACGATAACGATCGTGAAGATTATGTCGGTACTGTAGAGTTGATAGGTCTTGAAGAAATTGCCGAAGCTGAAGCCGCCGTCCGGATCCTGGAACGCACCCGTCACCGCGCCGCCGAGCGGCACGAGGAACAGGAAGACGATGATCGCAAGGGCCGGCGAAACGAGCAGCAGGCCGGGCAAATAGCGGCGCATGGGCTATCCAACGAAAGTGCCGCCCGAGACGATCCCGGGCGGCGGTTTCAGGACGATCAGTTCGCCACCTGCTTTTCGTAGGCTTCGAGGATGCCGTCGAAATAGGGCTTGATCGGGAAGGGCTTGCCGTACTCGGCCAGTTCCTTCGGCGAAATGTCGGTGAAGAGCTTGTTCCAGGTCGCCTCGTCGAGCTTGGGCTTGACGTGATCCGCATCGATGCCGGGATACCAGTTGAACTTCTTCACGATGCCGTCGGCCTGCACCTCGGGGCTGGTCGCCAGCGCGATGAACTTCTCGGCGAGCTTGGCATGTTCCGCCTTTGCCGGGATGACATAGTGCATGGGCTGGCCGGGCATGCCCGGAGAAGGCAGGATCAGCTTCAGGTCGGGCGGAAGCTGGCCGCTCGCCTGCCAGGTGTAGAACATATCGACCCAGACCGGACCCATGGCGATCTCGCCCCGTGCCAGCATGTCGAGCGTGCCGGCATTGCCTGGCGTGAAGGTGACGTTCTGGTTGAAGTCCTTTAGCGAGGCCAGCGCCTTCGACCAGTCGGCCTTCTCGTCCTTCTTGAAGGGGCCCTGCTCGAGCGTCTTGGCGTCGCCGGCATTGGCATAGACCCACCCGACGACGAAGGCGACGCCGGACATACCGCCCTTGATGCCGTTATAGCCGAACTGCTTCGGGTTCTCCTTCACCCATTTCGCCAGTTCCTCATAGCTCTTCGGCGGGTTCGGCAGGAGTTGCGGATTATAGGCGATTGCCGTCTGGCTGTTGAACATGGGCATGACATAGCCCTTGACGTCGGTGCCAAGCGCCATGTCGGCGTTGGCTCGCGTCACCATCGAACCGGTGTCGATGTCGGCGCGGTATTTCTTCAAAAGGCCGTCCTTGACGAGGTCGCCGGCCGCCTTTTCGTGGACGACGGCGACATCGATGTCCCAGCTGTCCTTGTTGGCCTGCTTCTGCGCCTCCAGCCGCTCGATGATCTTCTGTGAACCGGCATCGCCCGGTCCGGTGCCCACGGCCTTCACCGTATCGCCCGGATTCTGCTTCTCGAAGATCGGCGCGAGATAGTTATTGACGTAATCGACCATGTTCTGGTCGCCGGCCGTGATGACGGTCAGTTCCGCCGCCATGGCCCCTGTCGCCGCAAGTGCGGTCGTCGCAAGCGCAGCCGCGATCGCGGCTCCACAGATCATCTTCCTCATAGTGTTCTCCCACGTTCCAGACATTGCATGACGCATGGCGTCACGATGCAAAAGGTCAGCGAAGCTCCTCCTCACCTTTTTTGCAATCGGTTGCATCGAAGAGGAACAACGCCCCGGCCGGCACCTTCACCGACACGGCCTCCCCGCTAGCAAAGGCATGTGACGCGTCGACGACGACCGACGCTTCCCCGATCTTCACGACATGGCGCCAGACACCGCCCGGATAGCTCGCCTGCGCGACGACACCGTCGAGCACGAGCGCATCCTCCGTCGCGCGGTCCTTCGGGAAATGATCCGCGGCGTGCAGTTCGGCCGCTTCCGAGCGGAAGCGCGCCTCGACAACGCGGCCGCCGAGCTGCCTGCCGTCGGCCGGAATGGAGGCGGCGCGGTTCACCGGACCGGCCGCGATCCTCAGGCGCTCGCCGCCCGCCTCGACCAGTAACGGCACGACGTTCTCGGCGCCCATGAAGGCCGCAACGAAGGACGAAGACGGCCGGTTATAGACTTCCTGCGGCGTGCCGACCTGGGCGATGCGGCCGGCATTGAGGATGACGATGCGGTCGGCCATGACCATCGCCTCCTCGCGGTCGTGCGTCACATGGATGGCGGTGATGCCGAGCCTTTTCTGCAGCGCGCTGATCTCGTGGCGCACGGTCAGGCGGATGCGGGCGTCGAGGTTGGAAAGCGGCTCGTCGAGCAGGAGGATATCGGGGCTGATGGCCAGCGCGCGCCCGAGCGCCACGCGCTGGCGCTGACCGCCGGACAATTCGGCCGGCTTGCGCTCGCCGAGGCCGTCGAGGCCGAGCAGCGCCTGTATCTCGGCGACGCGGCCGGCGATCTCCTGACGCGGCTTGCCGCGCAGCTTCAGGCCGTAGCCGATGTTGCGCGCGACCGTCATGTGCGGCCACAGCGCATAGGACTGGAAGACCAGAGCCATGCCGCGCTTGTCCGGCGGCTGGCGGGTCACGTCGCGACCGTTAACGCGGATCGAGCCGGAAGTGGGCATCATGAAGCCGGCGATGGTGCGCAGGAGCGTGGTCTTGCCGCAGCCGGACGAGCCGAGCAGCGCCACGAACTCGCCGCGCCCTACACCGAGGCTCAGATCGGAAAGCACCTTCGTGCTGCCGTATTGAACACTGGCGCGATCGACCTCGAGGAACGATTCGGCGTCCGAAGCCGCCTCCGGCCGCACACGTCCCGTCGCCGCGATCGACGAATATGCGTTCATGATCTGGTCCCGTGACGTGAAATCGCCGAATCCTCCCTTGGCAGCCATTTCCTAGCGGCCATTTGCATCGCATTTTTGACACTCCGCTTCGACCGACCTCCCATGACCGACCTTGACGGCTGCGATTGCACACCTGTGCAAGACTGATGCACTTTCCCGTTCCTGTCAATCGTCCCGGCCATTCGAAACGGGACAATCCGGCGCTCATTCATGATCTTGTCCGTTCCGCCGCGGCGGTGCAAGATGGCGCCTCTGCAACCGTATCCCCTCATCCCATCCGGCCCATGGATTCGACCAAGACCCGCAAAGCCTTCGCCAGCGCAAAACAGGTTGCGGAACTCGCCGGCGTTTCGCGTTCGGCCGTCTCGCGCACCTTCACGCCGGGCGCCAGCGTCTCGGAAGAAACACGGCGGCGCGTCATCCAGGCCTCGGAAAAGCTCGGCTATCACGTCAACCACCTGGCACGCGGGCTCTTGCGCAAATCGACGGGCATCGTCTGCCTCGTCGTGGCCGACAGCGACACGCCCTACATGTCGCGCATGGTGCGCACGCTCGCCCGCCACCTTCAGGAAGCCGGCAAGGTGGCGATGGTGATCGACACGACGGGGCCAAGCGAGAATGTCGAGCATGCGCTCAGGCAGACGCTCAACTACCGCGCCGACGCCACCGTGGTGCTGTCGGGCACACCGGCGCAGTCGATCATCCGGACCTGCCTCGACAACGGCCAGCGCCTGATCCTGATCAACCGCGACGACCGGCTTTCCGGCCCCTACAATCTCTCGCTCGACAACCGGCTGGCGGGAAGGACGGCGTTCGAAACCTTCGTCAAGTCCGGCTGCAAACGGCTGGCGGTCGTCGCCTCGGAAGCGGGAACGCCGAGCCTCATGGCGCGCGAAGATGCTTTCATCGAAGCTGCCCGGGCTTCCGGCATCGAGGTGGCAAGGACACGCAACGGCCGCACCAGTTACGAGGCCGGCGTGGCCGGCGCACGCGCGCTCCTCGCCGGGCGCGAGCGGCCGGACGCCGCCTTCTGTGTCACCGACCTCATCGCCTGCGGCTTCATGGATGCCGCGCGGCACGAATTCGGCCTGTCGGTCCCCGACGATCTCAGCGTTATCGGCTTCGACGATATCGAGCAGGCAAGCTGGCTTTCCTACCGGCTGACCACTTTCTCTCCGCCGGTCGAGGAACTCGCCGCCGCCGTGGTCGATCTCGCCACGATGGGCGAGACGGCGGCCGAACAGGCGCCCGCCAGCCGCCTTCTGGAAGCGCCGCTCGCCTGGCGCGAGACGGTGCGCGGAAAAAAGACCTGATCAGCGCACGCGCGAGAAGGCGAGCCACAGCCCTCCGCCGACCAGAAAGCCGCCGCCGATCCTGGTCAGCAGCCGGAAACGCTTCGCCGACAGCGCCCGGCCTGCACGCGCGGCGGCAAGGGCGTAGGTGCTGTCGGAGAGCGCGCCGAAGAACATTGCGGTCAGGCCCATGAGGGCGATCTGCAGCGGATAGCTGCCTGCGGGATCGATGAATTGCGGGATGAAGGCGCCAAAGAAGAACAGCGTCTTCGGATTGCTGATCGCCACCAGAAGCCCTTGCGCGAAGAAACCCATCCTCGGCGTCGGAGGCACGGCGCCCTCTGCCTCCCCGCCATGCGAGAAAAGCATCTGGAGGCCGATCCAGACGAGATAGGCCGCGCCGATGAAACGGATATAGTCGAACCAACTGCCGAGCGCTGCGAGCGCCGAAGCCAGCCCGATGCCGACGACGGCGAAGACCATCGCCACGCCGGCGAGCGTGCCCGCGACGTTGAGGAGCGCAGCGCGGGCGCCGTGGCGCATGCCGGACGCGACCACCAGCGTCACCGTCGGCCCCGGCACCATGACGATGACGATGGTGGCAACGAGATAGGCAAGATAGGTGTGAATCGCCAATGCCGTACTCCTCAGCCTTTCATAGCCCGGTCGACCTCGGCCGCAAGCGGGATCGACGGCTGTGCCCCCTCTTTCAGACAGGCGAGCGAAGCCGCGGCGGTGGCGCGGCGGAGCGCCTGTTCGAGCGGCAGCCCGGAGGCAAGCGACGCCGCCAGATAGCCGCAGAAGGTGTCACCAGCGCCGACCGTATCGACCGGCGTCACCTTGAGCGCCGGCACGGCCAGCGTTTCACCGGGCGCGGCGGCAAGAACGCCGTCGGCGCCAAGCGTGACGATCAGCGTGCGGCCGGTACGCTCCGCAAAGGCCGCCATGCGGCGGGTGCGGTCGCCCTCGGGCAGGGAAAGCGCATCCGCATAAAGGTCGAACTCGGTCTCGTTGGCGACGACGTAATCGGCTTCTCCGATGAAGGAGGCGGCCTCGGCGCGAAAGGGGGCCGTGTTAAGGATCGAGACCGCACCGGCCTCCCTCGCGGTTCGCAGGGACGCCGCCACCGTCTCAAGCGGGATTTCCTGCTGGAGCAAGAGATATTCGCCTTTCTTCAGGCCGGCGACGGCGAGATCGCCCGGCAAGACCGATTTGTTGGCGCCGGGCACGACGGCGATGACGTTCTCGCCTTTCGCATCGACCAGGATCAGCGCCGTGCCGGTCGGGGCATGTATCCGTCCGACATGGGAGAGGTCGACGCCGCCTCCTTCCAGAAGCGATAGCGCCTCGGTGGCGAAGGCGTCCTTTCCGACCGCGCCGATCATCCTCACCTGTGCGTCGGCGCGGCGAGCCGCAAGCGCCTGGTTGGCTCCCTTGCCGCCCGGCGCCGTGCTGAAATCGCCGCCGCTGACGGTCTCGCCCGGCGCGGGCAACCGCTCGACGGTGGCGATCAGGTCCAGATTGATGGAGCCGACGACGGTGATGGCGATCAAGAAAAAGCCTCCCGGAAACAGGGTTTCCGGGAGGCTAGAACATTTTCAGGCCCGGTTGGAAGAGCGCTCGTCAATGCGCGGCAAGATTGGGCCCGGTGATTTGCCCGGCTTCCCAGCCGAGGATGGCGCGCTTTCTGGTCAGGCCCCAATGATAGCCGGTCAGCGCTCCAGACTTGCCGACCGCGCGGTGGCACGGCACCACGAAGGACATCGGGTTAGCGCCGATCGCGGCACCGACCGCCCGGGACGCCTTCGGCGCGCCGATCTCCCTTGCGATCGAGGAATAGCTCACTGCGCGACCCATCGGGATGCGGAGCAGCGCCTGCCAGACACGCAACTGGAAATCGGTACCGATCATGACCACTCGAAGCGGCTCTTCCGCCCGCCATTTCGCCGGGTCGAAGATGCGGCCGGCATAAGGCGAGGTCGCCCCCATGTCTTCGACATAGGTCGCGTTCGGCCAGCGCGCCGACATATCGGCGAAGGCTTCCCGCTCGCGGCCGGGATCGCAGAAGGCGAGGCCGGCGAGGCCGCGCTCGGTTACCATGACAAGCGCCACGCCGAAGGGCGAGATATGATAGCCGTAGCGCATGGTAAGGCCCGCGCCGCGCGTCTTGTAGTCGCCCGGCGACATTGCTTCGTGCGTGACGAAGAGATCGTGCAAGCGGCCCGGTCCCGACATGCCGACCTCGTAGGCCGCATCGAGCAGCGGCGCACCCTGGTCGAGCAGCCGGCGGGCGTGGTCGAGCGTAACGGCCTGCAGGAAGGCCTTGGGGCTGAGCCCCGCCCAGCGGGTGAAGAGCTTCTGCAAGCCGGTCGGCGTGTCACCGACAGCCTCGGCCAGTACCTCCAGCGAGGGCTGGTCGCGATAGTCGAGGCTGATCTTCTCGATGCAGCGGCGCACGACCTCGTAGTCGCTGCCGTCCGGCGTGATGTCGTGTTGAAGGATTGCGGTCTGCGCGTTCATGTCGGCCTCCTTGGGCTGAAACTTCGATTGACCGCAATATCGTCGGGAAAGGCCGGATTTCCCACCCGATTCCTGCAATGCGCGCTATGGTTGAATATGGCCTGTGCTACCGCCCTTTCGCGGTCGCCAATGCGCGCGAAAAGGCCGTCGCGAAACTCTCGCGATCGTCCGGGTTGAGGAAGCCGCCGATCGCCACCGTCTCGTAGCGCGATGTCACCGCCATCCGGGTGATGCCGATCTCGCTGTGACGGTTGACGGAGAAGCGCGCCCAGAAGGGATTGAAGCTGTGCGCCACGGACTTTCCCGAAGGCGCGGTCTTGCGGATATCGAGATGCGTGCGCGACAGGGTGACCTCTTCGCGGGCGCGCGCTGCGCGGTAGTTCAGCCGGAAGGCGGTATAGATGCCGAGCATGGCAAGGCCGCAGAAACACAGGATAGGCCAGGCGCCGTCCAGAAGGAAGATGACGCCCGTCACCAGCCAGCCGAAGCCGAGCGCGCACATGAGGATGAAGAAGCCAATGCGGCCGAGCGACCGGTGCGGCGTCAGAAGCGCCCGGAAGAACGGCTCGTCCGCTGCGATTGTCTCGCTCATGGGAATAATTATAGAGGAGGAATGCAAAAGCGGAACAGCAAAATAGCGTTACCGGCGAAACAAAAGGCGGCTGCCGCCGCCAGACGCGGTAAGCGGCCGAAAATCCCCTATACGGCCGACGAGATATACGAGATCTTCCGCCGTTTTTCCGTGCAGCGGCCCGAGCCCCGAAGCGAACTCGACTACACCAACGCCTTCACCATGCTGGTGGCGGTGGTGCTTTCCGCGCAGGCGACCGATGCCGGCGTCAACAAGGCGACAAAGAAGCTTTTCGCCATCGCCGACACGCCTCAAAAGATGGCTGCGCTCGGCGAAGGCGGCATAGCCAACCATATCCGCACGATTGGCCTGTGGCGCGCCAAGGCGAAAAACGTGCTGGCGTTGTCCGAAGCGCTGATCCGCGATCACCATGGCAAGGTGCCGGACAGCCGCGAAGAACTCGTCAAATTGCCGGGCGTCGGCCGCAAGACCGCGAATGTGGTCCTGAACAACGTCTTCGGCGAGCCGACGCTCGCGGTCGACACGCATATCTTCCGGCTCGGCAACCGGCTGCTGCTCGCGCCAGGCAAGACGCCGGAGGAAGTCGAGGCTGGTTTCCTGAAAATCATCCCGCCGGAATTCCTGCGCCACGCACATCACTGGTTGATCCTGCACGGCCGCTATGTCTGCAAGGCGCGCCGCCCGGAATGCGAGCACTGCATCATCGCCGATCTCTGCAAGGCGCCGGTCAAGACAAGCGACGTGCCGGCACCGCTCGTACGGATCGATTAAGCGCGCCGCTCCTCCGTCGACACCAGCTTGTGCAGATGCACCATCAGCGCAGCGGCGAAGAGCGGGGTCAGGAGATTGACCACCGGCACGGCAAGGAAGGCGGCAATGACTAGGCCAGCGAGGAAGACCGTGCCGAAATTGCGCCGGCGCAGCGCCTTCGCCTCCGGCTCGTCGCGGAAGCGCATGGCGGCAAACTCGAAATATTCACGACCGAGCAGATAACCGTTGATCAGGAAGAAGGCGGCGATGTTCACGCCCGGGATCAGGAGGAGGAACAGCGCGACTATGTTGCCCAGGATCACGACCGCCAGGAATTTCACCGACAGCAGGACGGCCCGCATGGTCGGCACCGCACGACCCGGCGGGTCGAGCTTATACTCGTTCTTCTCGATGATTTCGGCCACGTCGTCCAGGAACAGGCCGGCGATAATCGCCGCGACCGGGGCGATCAGCAACGCAAGCCCGAGCGCCAGCCCGATCGCCGCAAGTATAGCCGCGATGATGCCAAGCCAGCTTGCCCAGCTTGGAAAGCCGGGCAGGAGCGCGTCGATCCACGGTAGGGCATAGGCGTCGAACAGATGCTGGAGCCCGAGCCACACCACCACCAGCAGCAGGAGCGTCAGCCCGAGCGTCTTGAAGAAAGCCGCGCGGAATTCAGGGGTGAAAAGGTCGCCGAGAGCGCGGCGGGCGGCTTCGAGGATCATTCATCTATCCGGATTGGCCAGTCCGGCCCCAGATAGGGGCGCACGGGCACCGCTGCAAGAAAAGGGAGCTAGGGCGGTTCTATGCCAACCTGGCCAGCAGTTTCAGGAAAGTCGCGGTCTCGCGTGCGTTGAGTGGCTCGAGCGTTTCCACGGTGATCCGTTCGGCGAGCGGCAACAGCCTCTCGATCATGGCCTTCCCCTGGTCGGAAAGGCTGACGACCAACCGACGCCGGTCTTCGCTATGCGCGGCCAGCGTCACCAGACCGCGCGCCTTCAGCCGGTCGATGACGCCCTTGATCGTCGCCGCGTCCATCGCAACCATCGCGCCGAGTTGATTCTGCGAGGCCTCGCCGATCTCCGCCAGCCTGGCGAGCGCGGCGAATTGCGGCGGGGTGAGGTCGCCGATATGTTTCGCAAAGATGGCGATATGGCGCTGGTTCGCCTTGCGCAGGATAAAGCCGACCTGCTCATGCAGCCGGTAGCCCTCGTCGGCGCCAGCCTCCGCCTCGACCAGTTTCAGCTTGCCGACGGGGGCGGTCACCTCAATCCGTCCTCGCCCTTGACGTCCGCCGCAGCCAGACCCGCCATGCGGTTGTGGACGCGCGGGCCGCAGGCCATCGACAGGCAGAACAGGATCTCGTCGGGGCGCGGGCCGTCCGGCATCGACACGGTCATGGCGTCGAAATGACTGCGCACATAGGCGGCGTTGGTATGGCCGAGCGGCACGTCGAGCGACGCGCCGAATGCGCCGACCTTCATCGCCGACGGAACAATGGCCCTGGCGTTGCCAAGCCGTTCGCGCATGGCGTAGCCGCCCGGCACGTGCCAGAGCGCGCCGTGCTCTATTTCACCTGCCGCGCCGACGATGGCGCCCTTGCCGTAGCCGTCGATCAACGCGATGCCGCCGCCGAGCGCGGCGATCAGCCTGTCGGTCAGCATCAGGCCGAGCGGCTTCAGGTCCTCCATGCCAGGCTGCAATTCGGCGAAATATTTACCGGCGTAGGGATTCTTCACCAACGCCAAAGCGGCGGCGCGACGGCGCGGCGTTTCCGGCGCCGGGCCGCCTTCGTGCAGGATTTCCTCGGTCAGCACAGCGATCTTGCGGATCGGGAATTCAGGCATGTTGCGGCTCCGTATGAGATTTGAAAAGGCGGTGCCCTACGTCACCCCCCTCTGTCCTGCCGGACATCTCCCCCTCAAGGGGGGAGATCGCACCGGCCGTCTCCGCCATCACCCCATCCGCAATCCCGGAGATTTCTACAGCCTTAGAGATTGGCCCGGGCCGCGACGTCAGCTGATCTCCCCCCTTGAGGGGGAGATGTCCGGCAGGACAGAGGGGGGTGCGGCGGGGTGCTGCCTTTTCCTGCAAGGCATTCCCGCAATCCCGCGATTGCCCGCCAAGGAATAGCGCCGCCGCCTCGATCAGCCCGCGTCGGCGATAGTCTTCGGCGACGGCCAATCCGCGATCGAGTGCGACTGCGATTTCCCGGCCCGCCAGCAAGCCGACATCCGTCGTCACTGGCCTTTCGCCGAGGTCGGTATCCGGCTGGATGGCGCAAGCGGGCTCACGGCGGATCGCCGGATGGCCGGGCAAGTCGACAGCGTTGGCGATAAGCGTCGCGGCGACATCGGCGATCGCCGCATCCCGCGCCAGCACGGTCACCGCGTCGGCGATACCAAGCGAAAAGCTGCGGCCGCGCCAACCGCTCGTCGCGACGCCGCGCACGCGATCCTCCGAGCGGATGACCAACTGATCGGACAATCCATGCCCGGTGCCGGCGATCGCAGCTTTCATCGAGTGCCCCGGCGCGAGGTGGACGGCGATATCGCCGCCATCATTGACATAGGCGCGGTCGAGGGCGCGACCAGCAAGCATCGCCGCCAGCATCTCGTCAGCGACCGAACCGGCCACCGCCGCCATCGGGGTAACGAAGGTATCAGCGAAGCGCGAAGCCGCCGCCTCCATGCGGCGCGCCGTCGGCCCGGCAAAAGAGCGTGGCCGCGTCGTGGAAGGCCTGCGCAGTTCCGCCAATTCTTCGACCAGTTCACCCAGCATCGTCCGGAAGCGCCGGGCTGCCTGGCGGTAGCTCGCCTCGATCTCCTCCGGTGCGCCGAAGGCCTCGACGACCAGGTCGATCGGGCCATGGTTCATATGCAGTCGACGTCCGTCCGGCAGCCAGACGATCTCGGGTCCGTTCATCGCGGCCTGCTCGGTGCATGGCGGAGATAGGCGAGCGGCGGCCATGGGTTCAGGCCCTGCGCGCCGGCGCCGCGGCGCGAGTTCAGATATTCGCCGCCGTGCGCGACGATGTCCTCGACCGTGCGGATCTCGGAGACATAGCCGCCGAGCCGTTCGTAATCGTCGCGGCGGAGCGTGAACTCGATCGGTGCCACCAGAGCCGGCGTCGGCACGTAGCCGAAGGCATTGTCGGGCGTCCGCATGACGTCGACCATCAGCATGATGCCGCCGCCCGGCCACACATAGACCGGCGCCCCGCCGACCGTGACATAGGTCTGCAGCCCATGGACCGACCGCGTGAGGTTGACCGGGTTCTCCGTGACCCCGGCGCGGAGCGAGCCGCCAGCGCCGCCGACGAAGAGCACGGTGCAGAGCGCCGGCTCACAATTGTCCTCGATCAGATCGACGGATTTGCGCAGCCGTTCCGGAAACGGCTTTTCGACCGGCTTCAGATCGTCGTCGAGCTCGAAATAGGCGAACTGCTCGCCGGTCGTGGAGACCATCAAGAGCGACAGACCGGGGCGCGCGCCCTTCTTCGGGTTCCATTCGCCGAGGATCTGCAGCGGGTCGGAGATGGTCGTACCGCCCCAGCCGAGACCCGGTTCGGAGACCTTGAAATAGCGGCCAGGCGTCGAGCGGCGGCCGAGGATCTTTATGCCTGTGTCCTGCCAGCCGAGCACCTTGCCCGCCTGGTGCTCGGAAACGACGCCGGTGATGTGATCGTCCACCACCACGACCTCGTCGACAAGATCCTTCCATTGCGTGGCGAACATGCCGATGGTCGCCGAACCGCAGCCGACACGCATGCGATGCTCAGGTTTGCCGTCAATGATCGGCGCCTTGCCGGCCTCGACGACCACGCTGACACCGCCGTCGATAGTCAGTTCCACCGGCTTTTTGTTGCAGAGGTTGAGGAGCGCGTCGCAGGTCGCCCGGCCTTCCGCCTTGGAGCCGCCGGTCAGGTGATGCACGCCGCCGAGAGAGAGCATCTGGGAGCCGTATTCGGCGGTTGAAACATGACCGATCACCTCGCCTTCAGCCCGCACGGCGACGGTCTCGTCGCCCAGATGCCGGTCGGTGTCGATCTTCACCTTGGCGCCGCAATAGGAAAATATGCCTTCGGTCACGACGGTGACCAGATCGACGCCCTCGATTTCCTGGCTGACGATGAAGGGTGCGGGCTTGTAATCGGGATAGGTGGTGCCGGCCCCGATGGCGCTGACGAAACGGCGGCCGCTATTCACCAGTTCGCCGTTCCAGTCCTCGCCCTCGGCAAGGAAGGGCGTCACCGCGCCGCCAGTCTCTTCGGCATGCTCCAGGATGGTCAGCGGATCGCAGCGCACGATCCTGCCGCCGACATTGCCATAACGGTCGCAGGCGCCAGTACGGCCCTCGGCAATGTAGCACATGACCGGGCAGGCATCGCAGCGGATCTTTTCGGCTACCTTCTTCTCGCCCGGATCGTGCGTCTCGAAGCGCTCGGAAAGCTCGCTCATGAGCGCCGCTCCACGAAACGGATATGCTTGCGTTCCTTCGCACCCCCCTCTGTCCTGCCGGACATCTCCCCCTCAAGGGGGGAGATCAAGCCGACCGCGCCGCCGACTCCCTTCTTTCTACGGCTTTGAAGATTCGGCCGAAGCGGTGACGACAGCCAATCTCCCCCCTTGAGGGGGAGATGTCCGACAGGACAGAGGGGGGTGCCCCCGGCAATCATCGCCGCGCCTCCCTGATCGCCGCCAGCACGCGAGACGGTGTCGCCGGCACTTTCGCGATCTTCGCCCCGGAGGCGTGGCGGATGGCGTTGAGGATCGCAGGCGCGGTAGGAATCAGCACATGCTCGCCGAGCCCTTTCGCCCCGAACGGCCCTTCCGGGTCCGGCACCTCGACCAGGATCGATTCGATGGGCGGCACGTCGCCGATGGTCGGGATCAGGTAATCGTGCAGGTTCTCCGTGCGGCCCGGAACATATTCCTCCATCAGCGCAAGGCCGATGCCTTGAGCGATGCCGCCCTCGATCTGGCCTTCGACCAGAAGCGGGTTGATGGCGCGGCCGACATCGTGCGCGGCGGTGATCTTGATAAGCTTCACCGTGCCGAGCTTCATGTCCACCTCAAGCTCAGCGATCTGCGCGCCGAAGCCGTAGACGGCGTAGGGCTTGCCCTGCCCTTTTGCGTCGAGCGCGGTGGTCGGCGCGTCATAGGTCTCGACCGCGCGAAAGACGAGGCCGTCGGCATCGGTCTTCATCGCGCCAAGGTCGATCTCGCGCACGGCATCGCCCTCGCGCATGGTCAGGGTCGGGCCGTTGAGCGCCAGCACCGCCTTTTCCGAGACGTTGGCGAAGCGCAGGATCGCTTCGCGAAGCGCGCGGCCGGCCTTCTCGGCTGCCTTGCCGGTAATGAAAGTCTGGCGCGAGGCCGACGTTTTGCCGGCGTCCGGCGTGATCGAGGTATCGGCGCCGACGAGGCGCAGCTTGCCGAGCGGCAAGCCGAGCGCGTCGGCGGCGATCTGCGAAATCACCGTATTGGAACCCTGGCCGATATCGACCGCACCCTGATGCAGAACGACCTCCCCCACAGGCGAAATGCCGATCTTGATGGTGGACGGGTTGGGCAATGCCGTGTTGCCGCAGCCATACCAGCAGGAGGCCACGCCGACGCCGCGCTTGCGCGTTTGATGGGCGGCGTTGAATGCCTGGGCATCCTTGAGCGCACGCGCCCAATGCGGCTTCAAGGCTTCCAGGCACTCGACGATACCGGCCGCTTCCAGCACCTGTCCGGTGGCGGTCACGGAGCCCTTCCGGAATGCATTCTTCAGGCGGAACTCCAGCCGGTCCATGCCGATCCGGCCGGCAAGCTCGTCATAGAGCGTCTCTTGGCAGATCGTCGCCTGCGGCACGCCGAAGCCGCGAAAGGCGCCAGCGACTGGGCCGTTCGTGTGGACGGCGCGGCCCATCGCGCGATAGTTCGCCACGGCATAGGGACCGGAAGCGTGGACGGGCACGCGGTTCGCCACGGTCGGCCCCCAGCTTGCATAGGCGCCGGTGTTGAAGTCGCCCTCGAAGACCATGCCGGTCACCCGGCCCTCCGCATCGGCGCCGATCGTCGCCTTCATCGAGCCCGGATGGCGCTTGGTGGTCGAAGCCATCGATTCAGAACGCGTGTAGGCGAGATAGGCCGGCAGGCCCGTCTTCAGCGCCACCAACCCGATCAGAGGCTGGAGCGAGACGTCGAGCTTCGAGCCGAATCCGCCGCCCGTCGCGGTCGGCACGATGCGCACGTTCTCTGGCGCGAGGCCGAGCACGGCGGCGGTGTCGGCGCGGTCCATGTAGGGCGCCTGCGTGCAGGCCTTGATGACCAGCGTGTCGCCCTCCATGAAAGCATGGCCCGCTTCCGGCTCTATATAGGCGTGCTCCACATACGACGTATCCACCGCGCCGATGACGGTGAAGGCGGCTTCGGCCAGCGCCTGTTCCGGGTCGCCGCGCTCGACATAGCCGGTGGTGAGAATGTTGTCCTGGCGGCCGATATGGATCGGCGCAAAGCCGTTCAACGCCTCCGCGGGCTCGAGCGTATGCGGTAGCACGGTCCATTCGATCGGGAAATCGGCCGGATCGAGATCGGCCACCGCCTCCTTCTCGCCGGCAACGAGCGCCACGGCCTCACCGCGAAAGCGCACCTCCCCTTCCGCCAGCGCCGGCTGGTCGGCGAAAGGCGCAATGACGCCGAAGCAATTGCGGCCGGGAATGTCGGCCGCCGTATAGACGGCGACGATGCCGGGACGATCCCGCACGAAGCCGCAGAGATCGCCGAAGCTGAACGAAGCGTGCCAGTGCGGCGAGCGGATCACCAGGACCGACAGCGCGTCGGCCGGTCGTTCGTCGGCTCCGAAACGGTCCGTGCCGGAGACTTTCGGAACGCCGTCGAGCCGGACCGGCGATGCGCCTACTGCATGGCCGGCGGCCGGGAGGCGCAGGTCAAGAGCCTTTGGATCGACAAGCCTTCCATTTGAATGTGATAGCCCCTTCGCACCCCCCTCTGTCCTGCCGGACATCTCCCCCTCAAGGGGGGAGATCAAGCCGACCGCAATCGGCGAAGCTCCTTCTGCAATAATGATGTTTGAGCAATGCGAAGGCGAAGGGGTAATCTCCCCCCCTGAGGGGGAGATGTCCGGCAGGACAGAGGGGGGTGCCTCGAAGGAGCCTTTCAATCCCTTCGCTGAATTACTTCCTGCCACCGCCAGCACCGCTTTCACGATCTTGCGGTAGCCGGTGCAGCGGCAGAGCACGCCGCCGAGCGCGTCCATCACCTGCGCCTCGTCCGGATGGGGATTCTTCTCAAGAAGCGCAGTCGCGGCGACGAGGAATCCTGGCGTGCAGATGCCGCATTGCGCGGCGCCGTGTTCGAGGAAGGAAGCCTGCAGCGCGGAAAGCCGGCCGTTCGCCAGTCCCTCCACCGTGCGCACATGAGCGCCGGCAACGCCTTCGGCCGGCATCAGGCAGGCGCAGACCACCTCGCCATCGACGATAACGGTGCAAGCGCCGCAATCGCCGGCGTCGCAGCCGATCTTCGTGCCCGTCAGCTTCAGTTCGTCGCGCAGCACCGAGGAAAGCCGCGCCAGCGGCGAGGCGCTGACGGTCACCGGGCGGCCGTTCACCTCGAAGCTGATCTCGGCGCGGGCGAGGCTCATGCGGCAAGCTCCGTTTCGGGAACACCCGCTGCACTAAGCAAAGCGCGGGCGATGATTTCCCGCGCGGCTTCGATCCGGTATTCGCGAGAGCCGCGCACGTCGTCGATCGGGGCGAGGCCGACGAGATGTTCAGCCTTGACGGCCGTGGCGAGTGACGCATCCATCGCGCGGCCTGCCAGCGCGGCCTCCAAAGCCGGCAGACGCTGCGCTACGGCCGAGCATGAGCCGATGGCAACGGCCGCTTCCGTAATGCGCCCATCCGATCCCATCACCAGCCGCGCGGCCGCCATGGCGATGGAGATCACCAGGTAGCGACGGGCGCCGAGTTTGACGAAGGCGGAGGAACCTCGTGTCGAAGCCCTGGGCACGCGGATCGCGGTCACCATCTCGCCGGGCCGGATGGCGGTCTTGCGATTACCGAGGATGAATTCCTGAAGCGGCAGGCGGCGCGTCGTGCCCGCCGAGCGCAGTTCGACCTCCGCATCGAGCGCCATCAGAGCCGGAACGCCGTCCGCCGCCGGCGAGGCGTTGCAGAGATTGCCGGCGACGGTGCCGACATTCTGGATCTGGATCGAGCCCACTTCGCGCGCCGCGGCTTTCAGCGCATCGAAGGCCGGCGGCAGGTCGGCATGGGCGATTGCCGTCCAGGGTGTGCGCGCGCCAATGACGATATGGCCGCCGTCGTCGGAAATGCCGCGCAACTCGGAAAGCGCGTTGATATCGAGCACGTTTTCGCGGAGCGGCTTTGCGCCGAGCGCCGGATAGAAATCCGTACCGCCGGCCAAAATCCGCCACGGCCCTTCGGCGAGCAGCGCCAGCGCCTCTTCCAGAGAATGCGGTTTCGCGTAGCGAAGCATTCCGTTCCCCGTGCCGTGCATAGCGGCAGCAAATTCATTGGTATGCAAATGATATCAGCGTCGCGCCACTTGTCAAAGATAGCTTTTCCGGGTTCACCTTGGCGGTCGTCCCGCCGACATGGAGGAGAGCCGCATGACCGAGGCCCTGATCGTCATCGATTTGCAGAACGATTTCTGCCCGGGCGGCGCGCTCGCCGTGGCCGGTGGCGACGAGATCGTGTCGTTGGTCAACGACATGATCGGCCGCTTCGAGCATGTCGTGCTGACGCAGGACTGGCACCCGAAAGGCCATTCCAGCTTCGCCTCGCAACACCCCGGCAAGAACCCGTTCGAGACGGTGAGCATGCCCTATGGCGAGCAAACGCTATGGCCCGACCATTGCGTGCAGGGAAGCGAAGGCGCCGCCTTCCATCCCGGCCTGGAATGGACGAAGGCGGAACTCGTCATCCGCAAGGGGTTCCGCATGAGAATCGATTCCTATTCCGCCTTCTTCGAGAACGACCACAAGACGCCGACCGGCCTTGCCGGCTATCTTAAGGAGCGCGGCATATCGCAGGTGACGTTCGCCGGTCTGGCGACCGATTTCTGTGTCGCCTATTCGGCGCTCGACGCGGTCCGCTCCGGCTTCACCGCTATCGTTGAAATGAAAGCCTGCCGCGCCATCGATCTCGGCGGCTCGCTCGCCGCCATGACGGATCGCATGAAAGCGGCCGGCGTGAAGCTGGCCTGAGATCGGCTAACCGTCATTGGCGGCGGAAAGGTCTTCCGGCCGCAGGCCCTCATCACCCGGTTCGCGTAGATAGCCTTTCGCATGCGCCCATTCACGCAAAGCCAAGGCCACGGCTTGCGGCCGATCTTCGCGTCCGTCATGTTCCTCGATGAACCGGTCGAGCGCATGCAGGAGATCGTCGGAGAGGCGGACCGCGATTTCATTATCCTCATCAACGCCGGTCGCTACACTCATCGGGCGCACATCCTTTCGATATCGCAGCATACCTTGTATTCCTTACCACAGGCCCATTCTAGCACGGGCCGGGGGTGCGATGGACTTCTCCAATGGGTGAATAACGACTGAAGCCGTGCCGCGTTCCAGCCGTGCTTGCGGAACGGCCGCGAACCTCGCCTCGGCAAACCAGCTCCTGCATCAAGGCCTCTTCGTTCCGACCCCGTAATGGTTTATGCTGTATCAGGCGGGCATTGGTTTCCATACCGGCGAGAGGCGACGACAATGACCGATTTCCCATCCACGCGCGTCGAGACAAGGCTGCGCAGGCATCTGCACGACCATTGGAAAGCCTATACGATCCAGGGCGTCATCGAGATCATCATCGGCATCCTGGCGATCCTGGCTCCCTTCGCCGCGACGCTGGCGACGACCATCTTCTTCGGCTGGCTTTTCCTGATCGGCGGCGTCATCGGCGTGATCTCGGTGATACGCGACCGCGAGGCGCCGGGCTTCTGGGCCAATCTGGCGCTCTCCGTGCTCTGCGCCGTGCTCGGCATCATGTTCCTCGTCAATCCGCTTTCGGGCGCGGTGACGCTGACCTGGATCATGGCGACCTTCTTCATCCTGTCGGGCGTGTTCAATTTCGCCATCGCGCGCTCCTTCACAGCCTCCACCGGCCGTTTCTGGCTGGTGGTCATCTCCGGCATCATCGACATCGCTCTGGCCCTGATGCTCATCATCGGCCTGCCGATGACGGCGATCTGGGCGATCGGCCTCTTCGTCGGGATTTCCTTCCTGACCTCGGGCTTCTCGGTGCTCTTCGCCGCGCTCGACGCCCGCAACCATCCGCCGGCGCGGCTATAGAGTCAGGTGGCTGAACAGCGGTGCGTCCTTCGAGGCTCGCTCCGCTCGCACCTCAGGATGAGGGTGATTTGAGCTAAGCCCCTCGTCCTGAAACGCCGCGAACCTCAAGGATGTATTTTGGTAGAAGCGAGCCTCGCTAGCTGCCCACGCTTACGGAGACGCCAGCGCAAGCCTCCCTCATCCTGAGGTGCGAGCGGAGCGAGCCTCGAAGGACGCACTGCAGCTATGAAAGATCCAGCGTCTTCCTCACCTCGGGGCGTTGCCGGCATTGTGCTTTTCGGGGAAGAGCGTGGCCAATCCTTTCGCCGAGGCCTCGCAGACGCCGCGTTCGGTTATCAGCCCTGTCACGAGCCTGGCCGGCGTCACGTCGAAGGCCGGGTTAGCAGCCGGCGTCGTCTCCGGCGATATCCTGACGCGCGTGGTGCGCCCGTCCTCGCCGCGTCCCTGCACGAAGGACACCTCGTCGGCGGAGCGCTCCTCGATCGGGATTTCCTTCAAGCCGTCGCGCACCGTCCAGTCGATGGTCGGCGAAGGGAGCCCGACATAGAAGGGCACGCCATTGTCCTGCGCGGCAAGAGCCTTCAGATAGGTGCCGATCTTGTTGCAGACATCGCCGTTCGCCGTCGTGCGGTCGGTGCCGACAATGACCATGTCGACCATGCCGCGCTGCATCAGGTGCCCGCCGGCATTGTCGACGATCAATGTGTGCGGCACGCCGTGGCAGCCGAGTTCCCACGCGGTGAGTTGCGCGCCCTGATTGCGCGGCCGCGTCTCGTCCACATATACATGGACCGGCACGCCCTCCTCGGTGGCGAGGTAGATCGGCGCGGTCGCCGTGCCGTAATCGACGGTGGCGACCCATCCGGCATTGCAATGGGTCAGGATATTCACCGGCTCGCCCGGCTTCTTGCGCGAGGCGATTTCGCGAATGAGCGCCAGCCCGTTGCGCCCGATGGCGCGGTTGATCTCGACATCCTCGTCGGAAATCTCGGCGGCGCGCCGGTAGGCGGCATTGGCGCGCTCCGCAAGGGGCAGCGGCCTCAGGACGGCGCGCATGTCGTCCAGCGCCCAGCGCAGATTGATGGCGGTCGGGCGGGTGGCGTGCAGCGTCTCCCATGCCGCGTCGAGCGCTTCGTCGGAAGCGTCGCGGCGCATCTCGATCGCCATGCCATAGGCTGCCGTTGCGCCGATCAGCGGCGCGCCACGTACCCACATGTCGCGAATGGCGACCGCTGCGGCATCCAGCGTATGCAGCGTCTCGACGCGGAATTCATGCGGCAGCCAACGCTGGTCGATGATGTCGACACCGTGGCCGTCCACGTTCAGCCAGATCGAGCGGTAATGGTGTTCTCCGACTTTCATGCGTGGCTTGCCTTCCCGATCCGTTCCGCGAGCGCGTTGACCTCTTCGATCGAATTGATATGCCGGCGGTTGACCGCAAGGTGGCGGCCGAGTTCGAGCGCACCCGTCTCGCATCTGGCACGCAGGGCCGCGTCTTCAATGGTCTCGAAATCGGCATTGTGCGCGAGGCCAAGGATGCGGCGGTGCATCTCCACCCCGGCGAAGCCGAGCGTATCGGCCCAGAGGTCGGCGAGGAAATGGTCGAGCGCCTGCTCGGCACCGAGCCAGTCGCCCTGGTCCTCGAACAGCGTGCGCTGGTAGAGGATGCCGTTGCGCTCCTCGCGCCAGAGCCGCGAGAACTCCTCTCGGAAGACCGCCCACGCCTCGATTATGGTGGCAAAGAGCCATTGCCGCATGGTTTCGCGGCTGCCGTTTTCCTCGTGGCCACGCTGGGAGAAGTACGACATCCAGAGGTTGGAGAAATACATGCCGGTATCGAGCGCCATCGGCCCGTAGAAGGCGAATTCCGGGTCGATCACCTTCGTCTCCTTATCGGTGACCATGATCGAGCCGGAATGCAGATCGCCATGCACCATGGTCTGCGCGTTCGCGCAGAAGAGGTGCTTCATGTGCTGCGCGGCGACCTTCAGGTCGCGGTCGGCCCGGAGCCTGGCGACGATGCCGTCCAGTTCCGGCGAGGTATGGCGGTTGCGCGGCGCGTCGAAATAGGGATCGGAGAAGACGAGGCTTTCGGTGATGTCGCAAAGCTCGACATTGCCGGCGAAGAGCGCGAGATCTGCCTTGCGCTCGGCCGTATCCATGGCGAGGTCGGAACCGCGGAAGAGCGTGCGCGCCATGAAGAGACCCATGTGGCAGGCGAGGTCCGGCAATTGCCGACCCTCGATCAGCGCGCGCCTCAGGATGACATGCGGCGAGAGATAGTCCATGACGATCAGCGCCTGCGCCTCGTCGAAATGATGGATCGCCGGCACCATTCCCGGATCGCGCGCATTCTGGCGGATCAGCGCGTTGTATTCGAAGAAGGAGCGTTTCAGAGGCAACGGCCAACTATCGCCGACCAGCCGCACATAAGGCAGCGCCTGCTTGACGATGACCGCGCCGCGATCGCCCTCGACGATGAAGACGAGGTTCAGATTGCCGTCGCCGACCTCGCGCACCTTCCAGCTTTTGCCGTCGGCCCCGACATGCTCCTTCAGCGCGGGGATGCCCGCCAGTCGCCCCGGCAGCGTCTCGACCGTCAGTGCCTCGAATACAGGCTTATCCATTCGACCTCCCGCTAGTTTATTTATCGCAGCGCCGCGGCGATGTTCCCGCCGTCGACGGTGGTCACGTCGGCGGTCGTCCGTTCCGCCAGCGCCTGATGCAGGAAGGCCTGCGCGACATGCTCGGCCTTCACTTCCTCGTGCAATAGGTTGCCCGACATATAGTCCTTCTCAGAGACGCCACGCGCCTTTGAACGGCTGGCGATCATGGCGTCGTCGAGCAGGCCGGAGCGGATACGGTCTGCATTGACGGCGTTGGAGCGCACGCCAATCGCGCCATATTCCAGCGCGTATTGCCTCGACAGGAACAAAGTCGCCGCCTTGGGCAGGCCGTAGGCGCCGAAATTGGCACCCGGATTGACCGCCTGCTTCGACGTGTTGAAGAGAAGCACGCCACTCGTGCCCTGCGCCTGGAATATGCGTACCGCGTTCTGCGCCACGTTCTGATGCGAGAAGAAATTGAGCTCGAAGCTCTTACGCAAGAGCGCGTCGTCAAGCTCGCCGATCCTGCCTTCGAAGGCGGCGCCGGCATTCGAGACGACGATATCGACACCGCCGAAAGCCTTTACTGCCGCGCCGAAGGCGGCGCGGACGGATTTCGGATCGGTCACGTCACAGGCAACCCCTATGGAATTGTTACCGGCTGCCTTCGCGGCCGCCTCGGCCCTTCCGGCATCGAGATCGGCTACCACCACATGCGCGCCGGTGTCGGCGAAGAGCTTCGCCGTCGCCGCCCCTATGGCGCCACCGCCTCCGGTGACAAACAGCACCTGACCGGTGAGCGGCTTCGGCTTGTTGCCGGCGAGCTTCGCCTGCTCCAGTGACCAGTATTCCAGTTCGAACAGGTCGGACATGGGCAGCGGATGGAAAGTGCCGACCGCCTCGGCACCCGCCACCGCCTCGATCCACATCTCGCCGATATCCGACGCGATGCGCGCATCCTTCAGCGTCCGGCCGAAGCCGAACATGCCGAGCCCCGGCACCAGCGCCAGCCTCGGCATCGGATCGAGCATGGTGCGGGCGACGTCGTCGCGGGCATTATTGGTGGTAAAATAGCCGGTGTAGTCGGCAACGTATTTCGCCACGCGCGCCTTCACCTTCGCTGCGTAGCCGGCGGCGTCGCCTGCTTCCGGCACATCGAGGACCATTGGCCCCGTCTTGATACGGATCGACAGGTCGGGCGTACTGACGCCGGATGCCGCCAGCCGCTCGAGGTCGGCGTTTGAGAGGAAATCCACGATTTTCGGCGAGGTACGGAAATCGGTGACGAAGCGGTCGAAACGGCCTTCGCCGCGCGGGAAGGCGACGGCGCCCCTCAACATCGGGGCGATCTCCGCCGGCCGCGCCAGCTTTGCCGGCAAAGTCGCCTTTTTGCCCGTTCTGGTCTTGGAAGCGATATATTGTTCCGCAACCGTAACGTAATGGATCATGCGGTCATAGGCTTCCCTGGCGCTGTCGCCGAAGGTGAAGATGCCGTGCTTGTCGAGGATCAGGCCCTCGACCGGCGGATCCTGCTCGTAGATGTCGGCCGCCGCCTTCGCCAGATCGAAGCCTGGCTTGATATAGGGCACGAAGCCCATCTTCGGCCCGAAGACCTCGCGGCAGAGCGGCTCGCTGTCCTGCTGGTCGACAATGCCGAGGATTGCGGTGGAGTGCGTGTGATCGACGAATTTGTGCCGCAAGAAAGCATGCAGCAAGGTCTCGACCGAAGGGTTGGGCGAGGACGGGTCGATGAGGTTGGCGCGCTGCAGTGCCACCATGTCCTCGTCGGAGAGTTTTTCAAGCGCGCGCGCCTTGAGCAGCGGCTTCAGCTTGACGGCGGGCAGGCCGGCCGGCTCGATGACGCCCATGTCCCATCCGCTGCCCTTGACGCAGAGCACGTCCCATTCATCGCCTACAAGATCGGCCATTCTGAGCTTGACCGACGTGTTACCGCCGCCATGCAGGACCAGCCTCGGCTCGCCGCCGAGCAGCCTTGTCGTATAGACACGCAGCGCCAGATCGCGTCCGACGCCCTTTGCCGCATAAGCCGAAACGATCGCTTCCGCCTCGTCGTCCTTCCACAGATTCCGCATTCTCGCCTTTCCCTCGCCGGCTCGCGGCGGTGACTTTGCTTCCGGATCGGAATAGGAGGCCGCGGCCTTTCGTTCAAGCCGCATATGCATGACAGGGAGGTCTATCTTATCAGCACGCTGATCTCACGGAAGTGCGGGTCGGCGGCCGTGCCCAGCCATTCGAACAGGGCCATCTCGGTCGTCACGATCCCAGCGTCGTGGCCGCGCATGCGTTCGATGGCCGTTTCCTTGCTTTCGGCACGGCGCGAACCGATGGCGTCGCGCACGACATGGACGTTATGCCCACCATCGAGAAGACCCAGCACCGTCTGCAATACGCAGACATGCGCCTCGCATCCACTGACGAGAATGTCGGGCCGGTCCTTCGGCAGCATTTCGAAGAAGCCGGCGGCGCGCGTGGCGTCGAAATCCATCTTGGCCAGCGTCGGTAAGCCCTCGACAGCAAGCTGAGGCACGGTCGGACCGAGGCCTCTAGGATATTGCTCGGTGACGACAACCGGCACGCCGAACTTCTTCGCCGCCTCGATCAGTCTTCCGGCATTGGCGAGCACGTCGCTCGCGCCGTCGATCGCCGGCATCAGCCTCTGCTGGAAGTCGACGATAAGAAGCGTGGTACGGTCGCGGTCGAGCGTCCTCATCCTGCATCTCCCTTAGCGAGCAACGCTGTCCGCCTCTCGACCGCTTCTACCATCAATTCGCGCGCCGAGGCACCGAACATGCGGATGCGGCCGGTATGGGCGAGGAGCAAAAGGCCCGTCGCATGGGCAAAGAGGTCGGCGACGGTGAGATTGGCGGCCGTCTCGTCGGCTCCCAAAGCGCGCGCGGCCTCGCCGATCGGGGAAAGCGCTGCCGCCAGCGCCGCATTCAAGGTCTTGTCGCGCTCGCGGCCGACGCCTTTCGGACGCATGCCGCCACGGAAGAGATAGAAGCCGAGATCGAGGTCGCGCGGATTCTCGGCATAGAAATCGAAGAAGGCAAGCGCCGCCGTCGAAAGCCTTGCGGCCGGTTCGTCCCGCTTCGAGGCGGCGGCTCCAATCGCCTCGGCGAGCCGCGCAATCGAAGTGGCAAGCACTTCGGCATAGAGCGCTTCCTTGGAATCGAAATGGAAATATAGCGCGGCCGGCGTGTAGCCGGCGGCCGCCGCGATACCCCGCAAGGACGCCGCCTCCAGCCCGTCCGCCTCGAAGATCTGTCGCGCGGCATCGAGGATGCGCTCGCGCTTGGCCTCGGTGGCAGCCTGTCTTCGCGGTGCTGTCGAGAGCTTGGCAATCGCCATTCTAACACCGTTAAAGTTTTCGCTTGACGTTTTTCTAACGCTGTTCGATTTTATCCGCAAGCCGTGAGTGGCAATCGGAGATCGCGCCATGCTGATGACCGCCGCCGACTATCGCGAGTCGCTTCGCGCCTACAAGCCGCGTGTCTTTGTCGAGGGCGAGCGCATCGAAAGCGTGGCGGATTCGGCCATCCTCAGGCCGGGAATCAATGCCATCGGCGTCACCTACGACCTCGCCCATGTCGCCGAGCATGCCGAGGTGATGACCGCGCGCCAGCATACGTCCGGCAAGGTCGTGAACCGCATGGTGCATGTCGATCAGGACTCCTCTGATCTTCTGGCCAAGCTCGAGGCGGTGCGGCTGGCCTGCAAGATATCCGGATGCGCCCAGCGCTATCTCACCCATGACGCCTTCTGCGGCATCTTCCAGGCGACGCGCCTCGCCGACGACGCGCACGGGACCGACTACCACCAGCGCTTCCTCGCCTATATGCACGACGCGCAGGACCGCGACCTGACGCTCGGCGTCGCCATGACCGACGCCAAGGGCGACCGCTCGAAGCGCGCCGGCCAGCAGGAAAACCGCGACGCCTATGTCCACATCAGGGAGCGGCGAAAGGACGGCATCGTCATCTCCGGCGCCAAGGCGATCGTCACCGGCGCGCCTTATATGCACGAATTCCTCGTCCTGCCCTGCCGCACGCATACGAAAGAGGACGCCGATTTCGCCGTCTGTTGCGCCGTGCCGGTCGATGCCGAAGGCGTCACCATCGTCGCGCGCAAGGCTGGACGGCCGGGCGAGCCGGCTGCCAAATTCTCCGGCAAATACGGCCAGTCGACCGGCGTCGTGCTGTTCGAGGACGTCTTCGTGCCGTGGGAGCGTGTCTTCATGGCGGGTGAAACGGAGGAGGCCGGCCATCTCACCACTTCCTATGCAACCCATCACCGGCAAACCTGCATCGGCGCGCGGGCCGGCTTCGGCGATCTCCTGATTGGCGCCGGCGCGCTGATGATCGAGGCGAACGGCCTCGATCCCGACAAGCACGGCCACATCCGCGAAGAGATGGTGGAACTGATCAAGATCGTCGAGGGCTTCTACGCCTGCGGCATCGCCGCTTCGGTCCACGCGACGCGCGAGGCAGCCGGCAATGTCATGCCGGACGTCGTGTTCTCCAATATCGGCAAGCTTCTGCTGGCGACGCAGATCTACGACATGCACCGGCTCGCCCACACCGTCTCCGGCGGGCTGATCGTCGCCCTGCCTGGGCCGGCGGAGGACCACAATCCCGAGACCGCCGGTTCGCTCGCCGCCGTGCTCGGAGCCCGCGCAGACATCCCGTATGCCAGCCGCATGGAGGTCGCCCGCTTGGTGGAAGATTTGACCGTCTCCGATCAGGCCGGCTGGTATTCGGTCATCTCGCTCCATGGCGGCGGCTCGCCCGAGGCGATGAAGCGCGAAATCTGGCGCAATTATCCGGTGATGGAGAAGGTCGAACTGGTCGAGGCACTTCTGGAGCGCGGCGTGCTCGACGATGGAAGGCGCGTGTCCAGACAGCCCGGCCGCTGCTGCGTTTCGGGATGCACCGTGCGTGACCTTCCGGGCGTGGAAGCCAAGCCGACGCTTGCGGTTTCCGAGGCTGCGGAATAGACCTCTCCCGGTTCTTCAGACTTTTTGTCGGACTGGGGCAGGAACGACCATGAGCGAGAATGCGGGCGATCAGGACATAACCACGGTCGACTGGTATTTCGACCTCATCTCGCCCTTCGCCTTCCTTCAGTTGAACGCCCTGGACCGCCTTCCCAAGGGGCTGAAGATCGTGCCGAAGCCGGTGCTTCTCGGCGTCATCCTCCGCCATTGGGGGCAACTCGGCCCGGCCGAGATCAGCCCGAAGCGGCTCCATACCTACCGGCTGGCACAATGGATAGCCTCGGAGCGAGGCTTGAGCTTTACCATGCCCGAGCGTCATCCGTTCAACCCGCTGAAGGCGCTGCGTATGCTCGCCGCGCTTGGCCCCGACCTGCAAACGGTGCGGCGGGCCTTCGATTTCGTCTTCGTGGAGGGCCGCGCGCCGGATACGGACGAGGCGATAGAGGATTTCGGCCGCTATCTAATGGTCTCCGGCGCGGCCATCGAGCTTGCAGGCGAGCAGTCGGCGAAGGATAAACTCCGGCAACTGACCGACGAGGCGATCGGACGCGGCGTCTTCGGCGTACCGACCTTCCACCTTGACGGCGAACTCTTCTGGGGTGACGACGCCACCGGCATGCTTGCCGCCTATCTGAACGACCGCTCGCTGTTCAGGAAAGGCGAGATGGCCCGCATCGCTACGCTGCCGGTCGGTATCCAGCGCAATACCAATCGCTCGTAGAACCTAACCCTGCTTGTTCCCGTCGACACCGCCGAATTCCTCCGCGTCGCGGAAAAGCTCGCCATGGTCCAGCCGCGACACCTCGATCACCGCCTGCGTGCGGCTGTAGACGTGGAGCTTGCGCAATATCTCCGACACATGCGCCTTCACCGTTGTCTCGCCCACCTGAAGCTCGTAGGCGATCTGCTTGTTGAGGAGCCCCTGGCGCAGCATGCCGAGGACGCGGGTCTGCTGCGGCGTCAGCGTGGCCAGACGGCGCACGAGTTCGGCGCGATCCTCGCGCCCCGGATCATCCGGTAGTTCCACGAAATTGCGCGGCACGCAGACTTCGCCTTCCATCACCTCGCGGATGGCCTTGGCGAGATCGTCCTTGCGCGCGGATTTCGGGATAAAGCCCGCCGCGCCGTAGGAAAGCGTCTCCGAGACGACACGCGGGTCCTCATGGCCCGACACGACGACGACCGGCAGGCGCGGATAGCGCGTGCGGATGGTCAGAAGCCCTTCGAAGCCCTGGACGCCGGGGATCGACAGATCGAGCAAAGCGAGATCGAAATCCTGTTCCTGCTCGAGGACATTGAGCGCCTCCTCGATCAGCCGGGCCTCGACAGTCTCGGCATCCGGATAGGCAAGCTGCAGCGCGCTCTGGAGGGCTTCGCGGAACAGCGGGTGGTCGTCGATAATCAGGAAACGCAACATGACGGCTCTCCATACACCATTGTGGCGGGACCGTCTTTTGGCATCAAGTACACATTGAAGGGGTCAGCCGACGAAGGCGCGCTCCACTACGAAATCGCCGGGGGCACTATGCGAGCCTTCTGCGAAGCCGGCTTTCCCGACCAGCGCCTTGACGTCGTGCAGCATGGCCATCGAGCCGCAGATCATGATGCGGTCGTTGGCGGGGTCGAACGGTTCCGCGCCGATATCCGTGAAAAGCGTGCCGTCCTCGATCAGCGTCGTGACGCGGCCCATGCGCGGAAACTTCCCCCTGGTCGTCGAGGCATAATAGGTCAGGCGGCCGTTGGTCAGTTCACCGATCAGCGGGTCCTCGACGCTCTGCCGGTAAAGCGCGGCGCCGTATTCGAGCTCAGCGACATCGCGGCAGGTATGGGTGAGCACGATCTGGCCGAATTTCTCGTAGGTCTCGGGATCCCGAATGAGGCTCGCGAAAGGCGCGATGCCGGTGCCGGTCGAGATCATGTAGAGGCGCTTGGCAGGGGTCAATGCTTCGAGCACCAGCGTGCCGGTCGCTTTCTGGCGCAGGAGTATCGTGTCGCCGGCGACAATCTTCTGCAGGTGAGAGGTCAGCGGACCGTCCGGTACCTTGATGGAAAAGAATTCCAGTTCGTCGTCCCAGGCGGGGCTGGCGATCGAATAGGCGCGGAAGACCGGCCGCTCGGCATTCGGCAGACCGATCATGACGAACTCGCCGGAGCGAAACCGGAAGCTTTGCGGACGCGTGACGCGGAAGGAAAAGAGCCGGTCCGTATAATGCGTGACCGAAACGACCTTTTCCGCGTACACATTGGCGGGAATTGGAAAGGCGCTCGCGGATGCCTCGGCCGAACGGCCGAAATCGGCGGTCTGCATGTCTGACGCTCCTGAATTCGCCAGGATATCCCGGCCGGGCGGATCGCTGCGTCGGCAGCATCAACTTCTACGGTCTTGCGAGCGATATTTATTAGTGTACAAATGAATATCGCGTCAAGACGCGGATGGCGAAAACCATACTAAGTCGAGTATAATCAGCAGGTTGGGCATTCCGGATTTCTCGATGGACGCGAAGAATGGAGCAGTTTCGGGCAACGTGGTCGCAGGCATCGATGTCGGTGGCACCTTCACCGACCTGCTTCTGATCGACGGGCGCGACGGCGGCAGGGCCTTCATCGCCAAGACGCCGACAACCGTGGATAACCAGGCTTTCGGCGTGGTCGCGGCTCTCGCCCAGACGGGCTTCCCGGTCGAAGCGGTCGACCTCATCGTTCACGGCACGACGACCACCACCAACGCCGTGCTGGAGCGGCGGCTCGCTAAGACCGGCATGATCACGACGCGGGGCTTTCGCGACATCATCGAACTCGGCCGGCGCACCCGGCCCGAGCCCTATGGCATGACCGGCCGTTTCGTGCCGGTGATCCCGCGCGATCTCAGGCTCGAAGTCACCGAGCGCGTCGAGGCCGGCGGCAAAGTGCGGCAGGCGCTTGACGAGGACGAGGTGCGCGCGGCGGTGGCGAAGCTTCTGGCAGGCGGCTGCGAATCGCTCGTCATCCACTTCCTGCATTCCTACGCCAATCCGGCGCATGAGTTGCGCGCCGCCGAGATCGCAGCGGAAAGCTGGCCGAACGACTACATCACAGCCGGCCATTCGCTGCTTTCCGAGGCGCGGGAATTCGAACGTGGCGTCACCGCTTCGGTCAACGCGTCGGTGCAGCCGATCCTCAAGCGCTATGTCGAGAAACTCCGGGCCGAACTCACGAACCGGGGCTACCACCGGGATTTCCTCGTCATGAACGGCAATGGCGGCATGATCTCGGCGCGCTTCGTCACCGACGAGGCGGCCAAGACGGTCATGTCCGGCCCGGCCTCCGGCGTGATGGCGGCGGCCTATACGGCGCGCCGGGCGGGCTACCCCAACGTCGTCACCTACGACATGGGCGGCACATCCACCGACGTCGCGCTGATCCGCAACGCACAGGCCGCCGTCTCCAACGAGATCGAGATCGAATATGCGATGCCGATCCACGTGCCGATGGTGGATGTGCGCACCGTCGGCGCGGGCGGCGGCTCGATCGCGCGGGTGGACGATTCAGGCTTGCTCAGGGTCGGGCCGCAGAGTGCCGGGGCCTCCCCCGGTCCCATCTGCTATGGCCGCGGCGGCATGGAGCCGACCATTTCCGACGCCAACCTCCTCCTCGGCCGCCTCAACGCCAAAAAGCTGCTCGCGGTCGGCAGCCCGGTCGATATCGACGCCATCCGCGCGGTCTTCGCCGGGAAGCTCGGCCGGCGGCTCGGGCTCGACGGAGCGGAAGCGGCGGGCGCGGTGCTGAAGATCGGTAATATCCGCATGGCCGGCGCGATCCGCATGGTCTCCGTCGCCAAGGGGCACGACCCGCGCGATTTCGCACTGTTCGCCTTCGGCGGCGCCGGGCCGCTGCATGCCTCGGCGCTGGCGCGCGAACTCGGCATTCCCAAGGTGCTCGTGCCGGCGCGGCCCGGCATCACCAACGCGCTCGGCTGCGTCGTCGCCGATCTCCGGCACGACTTCGTCAACACGGTCAACCAGCCCGTCGCGAGCCTCGACGAAGCTGCGGTGAAGGACGTGCTTGCACGGCAAAGCGCGGAAGGGCGCGAACTGATCGAAAAGGAAGCGGTGCGGCCGGAGGATATCCGTCTCGTCCATTCCGCCGACATGCAGTTCATCGGACAGACGCATCTCCTGAACGTGCCGCTGCCATCGGCCGACGTCTCGCGCGAAACGATCCAGGAACTTTTCGAAAAGGCCTATTTCGCCCGCTTTAAAGTGGAACTGCCGGAAATACGCGCCAACCTCGTCAACCTCAACACGTCGGTCATCGGGGTAAGGCCGGCACTCGACCTGTCGAGCCTGATCGACCCGGCGGGCCGGGCATCGACGCTGGAAGAAGCGCTGAGCGAAAGACGGCCGGTCTGGTATGACGGGACATGGCACGACACGCCGGTCTATGACCGCGAGAAGCTGCCGCTCGACGCCGTCATCACCGGCCCTGCCATCCTCGAACAGATGGACGCCACGACCGTCATCGAACCCGCCGACCGCGCAACGTCCGACGCCGACGGCAACATCATCATAGAGATCGGGAAGACATGAGGATGGCTGCACTCGATCCCATCACCCTCACCGTCATCCAGGCCGGCCTGCAACAGGTCTGCGACGAGATGGACCTGACCTTCTCGCGCGCCGCCTTCTCTCCGGTCATCGCCGAGGCGAACGACCGCTCGGACGGGATCTATTCGGCCGAGGACGGCTCGCTGATCGCGCAGGGGATCGGCGGGCTGCCGGTCTTCGTCGGCGTCATGCAATATTCTACCCGCATACTGATCGAGATGATCCGCGACGGCCGCTGCCTGCCGCCGGAACCGGGCGACATCTATATCGTCAACGACCCCTATCTCGGCGGCACGCATCTGATGGACGTGCGCTTCGTCATGCCGGTCTATCGCAATGGCGCCATCTTCTGCTGGCTCTCGAACACCGGCCACTGGCCGGATATCGGGGGCGCGGTGCCGGGCGGCTTCTCCGCTTCGGCCACCGCCGTCGAGCAGGAGGGATTGCGCCTGCCGCCGGTCAAGCTCTTCAAGAAGGACCGACTCGATCCCGAGATCCACGGCATCATCGCCTCCAACATCCGTGTCGCCGACCAGCGAATCGGCGACATCAAGGCGCAGGCGGCGGCGCTGATGGTCGGGCAGGACCGGCTGGTGGAACTGCTCGACCGTTACGGAGACGAAACAGTCAGCCAGGCGATCGGCGAATTGCGCGAGCGCGCCGCCGAGCAGATGCGCGCGCGTATCGCCGGGATCACGGACGGCACCTATCGCTCGAAGGCCTATGTCGATTCCGACGGGGTGGTCGACGCGCCGCTGACGATCGCGCTCGCCGTCACCAAGGCAGGCGACACGCTGACGTTCGATTTCGAGGGCTCCTCGCCGCCCTGCGCCGGACCGATGAACAGCGTGCTGGCAACGACGCTCTCCTCGGTCTATCTCGCCATGCGCCATATCTTCCCCGACGTGCCGATGAGCGCAGGCGCCTTCGAGCCACTGATCGTCAAGCGCCCGGAAGGCACTTTCCTCGACGCGAGATATCCCCGCCCCGTCTCCGGCTGCGCAGCGGAAGTTTCGCAGCGTATCGCCGAGGCGGTGTTCGCAGCACTTGTGCAGGCATTGCCGGAAGAGGTGACGGCGGCGCCGGCCGGCTCGAGCGGCAATTTCGCGCTCGGCGGCAGCGACCCGGCGCGCGGCCGCGATTACGTCATGTACCAGATCTCCGGCGGCGGCTATGGCGGCAATGCCGACCATGACGGGCTCTCCAACGGCTGCTCGACCATCGGCATCTCCAAATCGCCACCGGTCGAGGTGATGGAGCAGGCCTTTCCGGTGCTCTACCGCGAATACGCGCTGCGCGAGGGTTCCGGCGGCGCGGGAAAGCATCGCGGCGGCTTCGGCCTCTCCTACGACGTGGAGTTGCTGAGGGGCGAGGCGCGCGCGTCCTTCGTGATGGATCACGGCCGAGTCGGGCCGCAGGGCGTGCTCGGCGGCGCGGATGGCGGCGTCAATTCCGTCACCGTCTTCCAGGGCGGCAAGGCGCATGTGCCGCCGCATCTCTCCAAGGAACAGGATATCCCGCTCAAAGCCGGGGACCGCGTGCGTGTCGGAACGCCGGGCGGCGGCGGCTATGGCGATCCTTTCGAGCGCGACACGCAGGCCGTGCTCGACGATTTCCGGATGGGTTATTACACGGCCGAACAGACCGTCGCGCTGTTCGGTGTCGTGATCGCGGACGGCTCGATCGATGAAGGCGCGACCGCCGAATTGAGAGAGCGAACAGCCGCTTGTCGGACAGAGGAGGCATAAGCCTGCCTCGACGGCGCTACCCTGCGCCGCGACCGCGGGGTTGCAAATCCAGCCCGCGCGCGGCTACACCCTCGCTGAAACCACCGCATGACAGCCTGATCGGAGAACTGGATGGCCGCCTACGACGTGCTTTGCATCGGCAACGCGATTGTCGACATCATCGCTTCCGCCGATGACGATTTCCTCGTCGAAAACGGCATCATCAAGGGCGCGATGAACCTGATCGACGCCGAGCGCGCGGAACTCCTCTATTCGCGCATGGGACCGGCGACGGAGGCCTCGGGCGGCAGCGCCGGCAACACGGCGGCCGGCATCGCCAGCTTCGGCGGCCGTTCCGCCTTCTTCGGCAAGGTTTCCTCGGACCAGCTCGGCGACCTCTACACGCACGATATCCGCGCCCATGGCGTCGCCTTCGACAGCGTGCCGCTATCCGGCCGGCCGCCGACGGCGCGCTCCATGATCTTCGTCACGCCGGACGGCGAGCGCTCCATGAACACCTATCTCGGCGCCTGCGTCGAGCTTGGGCCCGAAGACGTCGAGCCGGCGAAGACCGACGCGAAGGTGACCTATTTCGAGGGTTATCTGTGGGATCCGCCCCGCGCCAAGGAGGCGATCCGGCTGGCGGCGAAGCTCACCCACGAAGCCGGCGGAGAGGTGGCGATGACGCTTTCCGATCCGTTCTGCGTCGACCGCTACCGCGACGAGTTCCTGGACCTGATGCGCTCCGGCACGGTGGACATCGTCTTCGCCAACCAGCACGAGCTAACCTCGCTCTACCAGACGCCCTCCTTCGAGACGGCGTTGGAAGCGATCCGCAAGGATTGCAAGCTCGCCGCCGTCACCCGTTCGGCCGCCGGTTCGATCGTCGTCTCCGGCGACAGGACGGTGAGTGTCGAGGCGACGAAGGTAGAGCGCGTCGTCGACACCACAGGAGCCGGAGACCTCTACGCGGCCGGCTTCCTGCATGGATATACGATGGGCCTCGAACATCGCCTCTGCGGCGAACTCGGCTCGCTCGCCGCTGGCCTCGTCATCGGGCAGATCGGCCCGAGGCCGCGCGAGAATCTGCGCGAGGCGGCGGAACAGGCAGGGCTGCTCAAGCATTTGGAGCGTGCCACGCGTCAGGCTTGAACATCAGAAATATCCGAAGGTGGCAGGAAGATGAGTTTCAACCGGGCATTTTCGACTACCGCCAACGCCGTCGCCCATGCGGCGGGAATGCCCGTCACTTTCCTCGCGTGCTGCGCCATCGTCGTCGTCTGGGCTGTGAGCGGGCCAGTCTTCGGGTTCTCCGACACCTGGCAGCTCATCATCAATACGGGAACGACCATCATCACCTTCCTGATGGTCTTCCTCATCCAGAACACGCAGAACCGTGACGGCGCCGCCATCCAGGCCAAGCTCGACGAACTGATCCGCGCCGGGCACGGCGAAAACACCTTCATCGGCATCGAGCACCTGACCGAAGAGGAGGTGGCCGAGTTCCGCGAACGGTGCGAGAAAGCGGCCAAGGAGCATGGGCGGGACGTCGAGGTCGAAATGAAACTGAAAGCTGAAATGACCGAGAAGGAAAAGGCGGCTAAACCGGCGCCGAGCAAGAAGAGCGCGCCGACGAAGAAGAAGGCGAAAGCCAGAGCGACATAGAAAAAGGCGCGCCGCCAGCGGCGCGCCTTTCCGTTACCAGAGCCGGTCCGGTCAGAACTTGAAGCTCAGCCGCGCACGGATCACGTCGGCATCGGCATTGATGCCGGTGTTGTCAAAATCACGAAAGCCGTAGTGCAGGTACTCGATACCCGGAATGATGTGGTCGGTCGCGGCCCATTCGACGCCAGCGCCGGCCACCCAGCCCGTATCCTTCAAATCGCCTGCCTTGGCATAGGCGATGCCGCCGGTGCCGTAGACCATCCAGCGGTCGAACGCATAACCGAGGCGGCCACGGCCTGTGATGGTGTAGTCCACATCATTGCCGTCGAATTGCCAGCCGGTTGCGTCCATGTCGCCTTCAATGCCGAGCACGAGATGGTTGTCGAACTCGTAATTGTAGCCGATCTGGCCGCCGCCGACGAAACCGTTATCGTCGTCAGGACCGGCATTCGCCCAGCCATAACCGAGATTGGCGCCGAGATAGAGACCCGTCCATGAGAACACGGGCACCACGACGGGCGCGGGGGCCGGCGGCTGCTCGGCGATCACGTCGGCGGCGAGCGCGGCAGTCGCGGTACCCGCCGAAAGCGCGAGCGTGGCGACGGCGGCGTAAAGAATCTTCTTCATCGACTTGCTCCTTCATTCCCTGCCCGCGCCGCCTTGCTGCAGCCGAGCCATGAGCACAAAACAGGCGACTTTGAGGAACGTTCCCGTTTTTGCGGTTCCCGAGCCCAATCGCCTTTAGCCCTGTGACATTGATGTCACAGCGGCCAATGCGGGTGGGCGGGGCGGATGTTTCAGGGAATGTCTTCGGGGCGCCGGCCCGGACGCGAGCGGTAGGCCGGAAATGCCCAGCCGAAACGCAGCGCCCCGCCGCGCACGAGGAAGGCGGCTGAGAAGGCAAGAACGGCCGCGAGAAGGACCGTCGCTCCCGCCAGCGTAGCGAGCGTGAAGACGACCGCGCCTGCCAGCGCGGCGGTCACGTAGATCTCGGGCCTGAGCAGCACCGACGGTTCGCCGGCGAGAAGGTCGCGCAATATACCGCCGAAGGTTGCCGTCAGCACGCCCATGATGATGGCGATTACCGGCGATCCGGTCGCGGCGAAGCCCTTGGCCGCGCCCATTGCCGAATAGACGGCAAGGCCTACCGCATCCAGCCAGAGAAGCAGCCTGTAGCGCGATTCAACGCGATGCGCCGTGAAGAAGACCAGAAGGCCGACAGCGGCGCAGACGAGCGTATAGGCCGGGTTCGCCACCCAGAAGACAGGAACGCCGAGGAGCACGTCGCGCAGCGTGCCGCCGCCGATCCCGGTGACGGCGGCAAGGAAGAGGAAGCCGATGATGTCGAGTTCCTTGCGCGAGGCGGCAAGCGCGCCGGTCGCGGCGAAGACCGCGACACCGGCATAGTCGAGCAACAGGATCGGGTTCATCGCGCCTCCCATCCTTCAATAGCGGATGGGGGAGAGGGGAGGAAGACTACGCTTTCCGCGCCTCACGCGTCCTTTTCGGACTGGGCGTCGGGCGGACCGGGCTCGGCGGCGAGCTGCGGCGCGACCTGCTTTGGGCCGCCCCTGGAGACGCCGACCATGGCGGGCCTCAGCACGCGATCGCCGATCACATAGCCGGTCTGCACGACCTGCACGACCGTGTTCGCCGGCACATCGGGATTGGGAACCTCGAACATCGCCTGATGGAAATTCGGGTCGAATTTTTCGCCCTGCGGCTCGAGTTTCTTGACGCCATGGCGCTCGAGCGCGTTCAGCATGGCGCGCTCGGTCATCTCGACGCCCTCGATCAGCGTCTTGAAGCCGGCATCGCCCGAGGCCTTGGCTTCAGCCGGGATCGCCGCCAGCGCTCGGTTCAGATCGTCGGAGACGCCGAGCATGTCGCGGGCGAAATTGGCGATCGCGTAAGCGCGCGCATCATGCACGTCGCGGGCCGTGCGGCGGCGCAGATTCTCCATATCCGCCGCGATCCGGAGGGCGCGGTCCTTCAGTTCCTCGTTTTCCTTGGCAAGCCGCATGAAGGCCTCGTGATCGGCCTGATATGGACTTTCCTCTCTTGCATCGGAGGGAGCAGCGGCGGCTTCCATGTCCGGCTCGACCTCGCGCGCATCCTCGGTTCCGGGCTTGTTGCTCATCTTCCTACCATCGTTCGTGGGATCGGGGAGTTGCGCCCGATATCGAGGTTCAAGGTAGCAAAATCAAGGGTAAACAAGTTTGCGAAGGACTCAACGCAGAACGGACAGCCCGGCGCCGCCGAGCGGCCTCGTGCGCGTCTGCGCCTCGAAGCCGGCAATCATCGGCTTCGCGCTGCCGATCGCGGCCTGGACAACCGGCAATGACAGCGACGCCTTGTGGCTCGCTTCGTCCTCCCAAATCTCGGTGATCCAGATCGCATCGGCGTCGGCGGCATCCTCGGCGACGACATAGCTCAGGCATCCGGGCATCGAGCTGGTGCTGGCGAGCAGGATTTCCATCAACTCACCGCGCCTGCCCGCCTGCGCCCGCATCCTGCTGATCAGCCCGAACAATGCCGCTCTCCTTCCCAGATCCCGCACTCAGCCGAACATGCGGCTGATGAGCTGCGCGGTATAGTCCACCATCGGCACGATGCGCGCATAGTTGAGCCGGGTCGGGCCGATGACGCCGAGCGCCCCGACAACGCGCTGGTCCTTGTCGCGATAGGGCGCGACCACCAGCGACGAGCCTGAAAGCGAAAAAAGCCTGTTCTCCGAACCGATGAAGATGCGCACGCCCGACCCTTCCTCGGCGAGATCGAGAAGCTGGATCAGCCCTTCCTTGGTCTCCAGATCCTCGAAGAGATGGCGCAAGAGCTCGATATCCGCCTGCGCCGTGACATTCTCCAGCAAATTGGCGCGGCCGCGCACGATGAGCCTTGCCGGCAGGTCGCCCTCGGTTCCGGCCCATACGGCGAGCCCCTTTTCGACGAGTTCCTGGGACAACACGTCGAGCGCGGTGCGCGTCTCCTCCTTCAGCCGCTCGATCTCGCCGCGGGCTTCGGCGAGCGTACGACCGCGTATATGCGCGTTGAGGAAATTCGATGCCTCATGAAGCTGCGAGGTGGTGACGCCGGCCGGAATTTCGATGACGCGGTTCTCGACATCGCCGCTTTGCGAGACGAGCACGGCGAGCGCCTTGGAAGGCTCGAGCTGGATGAATTCGATATGCTTGAGCGGCGATTCGCTCTTGGTGGCGAGCACGAGGCCGGCGCCGCGCGACAGGCCGGAAAGCATCTGGCTGGCCTCCGTCAGCACGTGCTCCAGCGAGGCGCCGCTGCCCGAAGCCTTGACCTGAGCCTCAATGACCCGCCTTTCCTCGTCCGACAGATCGCCGATCTCCATGAAGGCGTCGACGAAGAAGCGCAGCCCCTTCTGCGTCGGCAGGCGACCGGCGGAGATATGCGGCGCGTAGATGAGGCCGAGTTGTTCAAGATCGCTCATGACGTTGCGCACAGTCGCCGGCGACAGGGATTGCGGCAACAGCCGCGCCAGATTGCGCGAGCCCATCGGCTCTCCGTCGCGCAGATAGGCGTCGACGATCAGGCGGAAGATGTCGCGCGAGCGCGCATCGAGCAATTGCAGGTTCTGGTCCATCAACGGCTTCGTCACGAGATGCTCCCTGGACATGTGAAAATATAAGGCCATGTGCCGGTAACGCAACGCATGCTGGACAAACGGCCTTTTCCTTTGCGTCCCCCTCCCCATGGCGCTACAAGCCGCCAAACCTGTCCGGAGAATGTTTTTCATGCGTCCATCCAAGCGCCACAACGACGAAATGCGCGCGATTTCCTTCGAACGCGGCATCGCCAAGCACGCCGAGGGCTCGTGCCTCGTCAAGTTCGGCGACACGCATGTCCTGTGCACGGCAAGCCTGGAGGAGAAGGTGCCGGGCTGGATGCGCAATTCCGGCCGCGGCTGGGTAACGGCGGAATACGGCATGCTGCCGCGCTCGACGGGTGAGCGCATGCGCCGCGAGGCTTCGGCCGGGAAACAGGGCGGACGCACGCTCGAGATCCAGCGGCTGATCGGCCGGTCGCTCCGGGCCGTGGTCGATCTGCAGGCGCTGGGCGAGGTTCAGATCACCGTCGACTGCGACGTGCTGCAGGCCGACGGCGGCACGCGCACGGCCTCCATCACCGGCGGCTGGGTGGCGCTCAACGACTGCCTGCAATGGATGGCGGCGCGCCAGATGGTTTCCGTGCAGAAGGTGCTGAAGGACCATGTGGCGGCGATCTCCTGCGGCATCCATGCCGGGCAGCCGGTGCTCGACCTCGACTACGAGGAGGATTCGTCCGCCGGCACCGACGCCAATTTCGTCATGACCGGCAAGGGCGGCATCGTCGAAATCCAGGGCACGGCGGAGGGCGAGCCTTTCTCGGAAGCCCAGTTCGCCGAATTGATGACGCTGGCGCGCAAGGGCATCCAACGGCTGGTCAGCCTGCAGCAGATGGCGATCGCCTGACGGAAAACCGATGACTCCCGACGCCATCCTGGAATCCGCGCTCTATGTCGACGATCTCGACAAGGCGGAGGAATTCTATGGCGAAGCGCTCGGCCTGACGCGCATCGCCAAGGCCGAGGGCCGGCATGTGTTCTTCCGCTGCGGCGACGGCGTGCTTCTGCTTTTCAACGCCGATGCCACGGAGGTCTCGCCACCGGCCGGTGCGAGACTGCCGGTGCCGCCGCACGGCACGCGCGGGCCGGGCCATCTCTGCTTCCGCGCCAGCGGCGAAGAAATCGCGGCGTGGCGGCGCGATCTGGAGCAGAAAGGCGTCACCGTCGAGGCCGATTTCAAATGGCCGAATGGCGGCAGGTCCATCTATTTCCGCGATCCGGCCGGCAATTCGCTCGAATTCGCCGAACCGAAAATCTGGGGGCTCTGAATGCGGCAGCTCGACTCGAAAAAGATCGTCGTCGCCACCCATAATGACGGCAAATTGCGCGAGATCCGCGAGTTGCTGATGCCTTACGGGCTGGAGGCGACGTCGGCCGGCGAGCTCGGCCTCCCCGAGCCGCCCGAGACGGGCACGACATTCGAGGAAAACGCCTATACCAAGGCCTTTGCCGCCGCTTCCGCGACCGGGCTTCCGGCGCTGTCGGACGATTCCGGCCTCGAGGTCGACGCGCTTGACGGCGATCCCGGCGTCTACACCGCCGACTGGGCCGAAAAAGCCGGCGGATCAGGCCGCGATTTCGGAATGGCTATGCGGAAGGTCGAGGACCTGCTGCAGGAAAAGGGTGCGACCGAGCCTGCCCGGCGTGGCGGACGCTTCGTCGCCGTCTTGTGCCTCGCATGGCCGGACGGCCACGCGGAATATTTTCGCGGCGAGGTCGAAGGCAAGCTGGTCTGGCCTCCGCGCGGCACACGGGGCTTCGGCTACGATCCGGTCTTCAAGCCCAATGGCCATGCGCAGACATTCGGCGAGATGA
Source organism: Mesorhizobium koreense (assembly GCF_031656215.1). Taxonomy (NCBI): domain Bacteria; kingdom Pseudomonadati; phylum Pseudomonadota; class Alphaproteobacteria; order Hyphomicrobiales; family Phyllobacteriaceae; genus Mesorhizobium; species Mesorhizobium koreense. The sequence continues at coordinate 398,704 of NZ_CP134228.1, forward strand.
GTTCTGGCGAGAAGCATTCCTGGGAAGCCGGGCGCGGCGACCTCGGCCTGTCGCACCGTGCCCGAGCCTTCGCGCGCTTCGCCACCGCCATGCTGGAGCCGGCATGAACAGCCCAGCGATAAGAAGCACCCCCACTCCGTCCCGCTTCGCGGGCCACCTCTCCCCCTGCCCCGGGGAGAGGAAAAGGGCGGCAGCCGCGCAATCGCTTCCTCTCCCCCGTCGAGCGGGGGAGAGGTGGTTTGCGAAGCAAATCGGAGTGGGGGTCGATCCGACGGGTACGCAACGGATGCAGGCAAAGAGATGACCGACCCCGGCTTCGGCGTCTATGTGCATTGGCCGTTCTGCGCGGCCAAGTGCCCTTACTGTGACTTCAACAGCCATGTCCGGCACCAGCCGGTCGATCAACCGCGCTTTGCCGCAGCCTTCGCCCGCGAGATGCAGACTACGGCCGCGCGCACCGGGCCGCGCACCGTTTCCAGCATCTTCCTCGGCGGCGGCACGCCCTCGCTGATGCGGCCGGAGACTGTCGGCGCGATCCTCGATGCGGTGGCGGCGAACTGGCATGTGCCGGCCGGCATCGAGGTGACGCTGGAGGCCAACCCGTCCTCGGTCGAGGCCGACCGCTTCCGCGGTTATCGCGCCGCCGGCGTCAATCGCGTCTCGCTCGGCGTGCAGGCGCTCAACGATCCGGATCTGCGTTTTCTCGGGCGGCTGCACAATGTCGCCGAGGCGTTGAAGGCGATCGGCCTCGCCCGCGCGATCTTCCCGCGCATGTCCTTCGACCTGATCTACGCCCGCCCGCACCAGACGCCGGAAGCCTGGGCGGCCGAACTCGAAGAAGCCATCGGCTACGCCGCCGACCATCTGTCGCTCTACCAGCTCACCATCGAGGATGGCACGCCCTTCCACGCGCTGCATGCGGCGGGGAAATTCGCCGTACCCGATCCGGACCATGCCGCCGAACTCTACCACGTCACGCAGGAGGTCACGCAAAAACGCGGCCTGCCCGCCTATGAGATTTCCAACCACGCGCGGCCGGGCGCGGAAAGCCGGCACAATCTCATCTACTGGCGCTACGGCGAATATGTCGGCATCGGGCCGGGTGCGCATGGCCGCTTTGTCGAGAACGACCGCCGCATCGTCACCATCGCCGAGAAGATGCCGGAGACATGGCTGAACCTCGTCGAGGCCAAGGGACACGGCATCACCGGCGGCGAGCGGCTGACGCGCTCGGAAGAAGCCGACGAGTTCCTGCTGATGGGGTTGAGGCTCGCGGAAGGCATAGACGTCGCGCGCTACGAGGCGCTGGCCGGACGGCCGCTCGCCTCGGACCGCGTCACCATCTTGCGCGACGAGGATCTGATCGAACCGGTTGGCAATTCGCGACTCAGGGCCACGCCTTCCGGCGTGCTGGTCCTCGACGCGCTGGTCGCCGACCTGGCAAGGTAAGTATTCTCTTACACTATGGCTTCGAGCGCCTGCCGGTGCCGCTGCATTTCGAGGAATATCCGATAATCGCGATCGAAGCGGGCGAACGCGGCCGGGTCCGGTTGGTGCTCTATTTCTCCCTGCCGCATCGCGACGGCAGCAGCCGGAAGGCCAGGATGAAGGCCCGCCGCGGCGGCAGCGGCCATGCCGGTTCCGAGAAGCATCGCGTCCTCGGCCGCCGGCTCGACGAGGGTGCAGCCAATGGCACTCGTGTAAAGATCAGTAAGCAATTGATTACGTAAATGGCCGCCGGCCAGATGCAGGCGCTCGACCGGATGGCCGCCTTCGCGGATCGCCTCGACGATCTGGCGTACGCCGTACGCGATCGCCACCGCCATGCGCCAGTAGAGCCGGCAGAGGCCGTCGAAGGACGTGTCGAGCGCGAGCCCACTGATCACGCCGAGCGCGCGAGGATCGGCATGGGGCGAGCGGTTGCCGTGGAAATCGGGCAGCACATGCAGGCCGGCGGCGAATTCCTCGCCTTCGGCCGCGCGCAGTTCCGCGATGCGCGCCACGATACGTCCGTGCGTCGCGGCGTTCGGCTCGGCGCCATGCCAGCGGATGACATGATCGAGCAGCGCGCCGGTCGCCGATTGCCCGCCCTCGCTCGCCCATAGATCCGGCAGGGCAACGCCATGATACGGTCCCCATGCGCCAGCAAAGCGCGCCGGCTCCGGCGAAAACAGCATGACGCAGCTCGACGTTCCCGCCACGAGCGCGGCGCGGCCGGAAAGTTCGGCCGGGTTCCCCGCATATCCGCCAAGCACGCCGAGTGCCCCGGCATAGGCGTCGATCATGCCCGCCGCCACCCGGCATTGTGGGGTAAGGCCAAGTGCTTCCGCCGCCTCGACCGTTAGCGGACCGAGATCGGAGCCGACAGGGCGCGTCCATTCGGGCAGACCGCCGCGCTCGAGCAGGTCGGAGAGGCCGACGGCATCCAGAAAACCGGTGTTCCAGCCCGGCTCGCTGCCCGCATTGAACGTCCACTTGCAGGCGAGCGTGCAATGCGAGCGCTCCGTGCCGCCGGTCGCCTTCCAGGTCAGGAAGTCGGCGAGGTCGAAGAGATGGCCCGTCTTCGCCCAGATATCCGGCCGGTTCCGCTTCAGCCACATCAGCTTGGGGATCTGCATCTCCGGCGACATGACGCCGCTGGCGGTGTCCAGAACGGCATGACCGGTCGCGGAACATTCGGCCGCTTCCGCCTGCGCGCGATGGTCGAGCCAGGCGATCGTATCCCAGTCCTGCCCCTCGGATGAGGAAAGCGCTAGCGGCTCCCCCTCGCCGTCACGGATGACAAGCGAACAGGTCGCGTCGAAGGCGATGCCGGCAATCTCCTCGGGGCGCGCGCCCGCCGCCGCGCGGGCGCCGTGCACGGCGTGGCAGACCGCGTGCCAGATATCTTCCGAAGCGTGCTCGGCTATGTCAGGCCCCACCCTGCGGATCGCGATGGCATGGTCGACGCGGCCCAGTAGCCTGCCCTTGCTGTCCAGGATCGCGGCGCGCGCGCTCGTCGTACCGACATCGACGGCACAGACGAGAGGCGCCATCAGTGCCCCTTGCCGAGAGCGGCCACGAGAGTCGGCAGAAGGCGCATGTCATCGAAGACGGCGTCCGGCTCCAAAAGCGCCAGCGCCGCGGCCAAGCCGCCGGCAAGCGCGTGGGAACCGCCGGTGAAGCCGAAGACGCGCATGCCTGCCGCCTTGGCCGCCTCGACGCCGGCCGGACTGTCCTCGATCACGAGACAGTCGTCGGGCGCGACGCCCATGCCGCGCGCGGCATGGAGGAAAAGATCGGGGGCGGGTTTGCCTCTTTCCACCATGGAGGCACTGTATATGTGCGGCTCGAATTGGTCCAACAGGCCGGTGACGGAAAGCGACAGCCGGATGCGTTCGGGCTTGCTGGAGGAGGCGATGCAGCGCGGCTCCGAAAGCTTTCCGAGCGCATTCTTGATTCCCGGTATCGGCTTCAGCTCGCGGCGGAATCGGTCGTTGAGGGTCGCCCGCGCCTGGTCGAGATGGGCCGGGGTGACGACGAAGTCGAAATCGTTGCGCAGAAGTTCGATCGTCGTCGCCATCGAACGCCCGAGAAAGAGCTTGTAGGCAGTCTGCTCGTCCATGACATGGCCAGCCTTCGCCATGACGTCGAGCAGCACGGCGATCGAGATCGGCTCGCTGTCGACCAGCACGCCGTCGCAATCGAAGATGATAAGATCGGGTTGTTTCAAGATTCCGCGCCTTTCCGCACTTCCGGCGCTCTCATATCGTCCTCAGCATGCCGCCGTCGACATGATAGGTCGAACCGACCGAATAGGAGGCGCGATCCGAGCAGAGGAAGACGAAGAAATCGGCCAATTCATCGACCGTGCCGAAACGCTTGATCGGCGCATGCTCGTCGGCGACGGTCTGCAGATAGGCCTCCCAGTCGCCGCCCGCCGAGGCGGTGAGCTGTCTGGCCGTCTTGATCCAGTCAGGCGTCAGGATGAGCCCCGGATTGACGGTGTTGACACGGATATTGTCCTTGATCACCTCATTGGCGAGGTTCTTGGAGAACATGACCAGCGCGGCCTTGGTCACATTGTAGATCGGCTCGTACCAGAGCGGCTGCACGGCGCAGATGGACGCGTTGTGGAGGATGGCGCCGCCGCCGCGCTCGCGCATCATCGGCACGAAGGCACGCGCCAGCCTCACCGCCGCCATGACATGCAGTTCCCAATAGGCCTGCCATTTCTCGTCCGGCGCCTCCATGATGCTCTCGTTGGAGCCTGTGCCGGCATTGTTGACGAGGATGTCGGCGCCGCCGAAGGTGTTGCGCGCCGCTGCCGCCAGCCGCTCAGCGCCCCCGGCCGTCGCCACATCGCAAGCGACCGGCAGCGCGCGCACGCCATGATCGCCGGCTATGCGATCCGCTTCCTTCGCAAGCCGTTCCTCCCCGCGCGCGGCCATCACCACATGCGCGCCTTCGCGGGCGAAGGCCTCGGCGACGCCGAGCCCGATGCCGACGCTGGCGCCGGTGACGGCGGCGACCTTTCCCTTCAAGCCCAGATCCATGCCCGATCTCCTGGCGAATGACGACGCGCCGGCGGCAGCCGGCCGACGTCGCTGTCCTTATCGCTTTTTCAAAGCGCGCCCGCCAGATAGTCCTTCAGCGTCTCGCGCGCGCCCTTCGCCCAGAGCGTATCGAGACTGTGGGCGAAGGCCCGGGCAAAGGTTTCGGATTTCCCGACATCGCCATAGATATCGGCCATGGCGAGCCATGCGCCAGGATTGTCCTTCGCCGCGCGTGCCGTTTTCTGCATGCGATCCCAGGCTGGGTCGTTCGGCTCGATGACGGCGCCGGAATCGGTCGTGCCGTAGCAGTAGCGGCACCAGAGCGCCGATTCCAGCGCCAGACCGGTGACGCCCATGCCGGCCTTCAGACGATCGGCGATCGAGGGGATGATGAATTTCGGCTGGCGGTTGGAGCCGTCGAGGCAAAGCCGGCGCACCGTGTCGCCGATCTTCGGATTGGAGAAGCGCTCCACGATCAGGCTGAAATAGTCGTTGAGGTCGGTATCCGGCACCGGCGGCACGATGGGGATGATCTCCTCCTGCTCCACCTTGGTCAGGAAGGCCGAAACCAGCGGCTCCTCCATCGCGTCGTGGACGAAATGGATGTCCATCAGCCCGGCCGGATAGGCAATCGCCGCATGGCCGCCGTTGAGGATGCGGATCTTCATCAGTTCCCACGGCGCGACATCCTCCACGAAGGTCACGCCAACGGTTTCGAGCGCCGGGCGGCCGGCGGTGAATTTGTCTTCCAGCACCCATTGCCGGAAGGGCTCGCAGAAGACCGGCCAATTGTCCTCGATGTCGAATTCATCCGCCAGCAAACGACGCTCGCGGTCGGAGGTGGCCGGCGTGATGCGGTCGACCATGCTGTTGGGAAAGGCGACATTGGCGCCGATCCATTGGGCGAGCGCCGGATTGACCAGCCCGGCGAGCCCCTGGATCGCATCGGAAGTGACATGGCCGTTGCCGGGGATGTTGTCGCAGGACATGATCGTGAAGGGCGCCGTGCCGGCCGCCTTGCGGCGCATCAGCCCGGCGACGATGAAGCCGAACACCGTCTTCGGATGGGTGATGTCGGCGCCGTCGGCGGCGATCGCCGGATGCGCGGGATCGAATTTTCCCGACGCCGGATCGATGAAATAGCCACCCTCGGTGATGGTGAGCGAGACGATACGGATTGCCGGATCGGCCAGGCGGGAAAGCAGCGCCTCGGGATCGGCGGCGGTTACGAAGCTGACCATCGGCGCCGTCACCCGCGCCGCCATATGGTCGCTGTCCTGCTCGACCACGGTCGTCAGCCAGTCCTGCGCGCCGAGCTTCTCGCGCATCGCCTCGTCGGAAGGCAGCACGCCGGCGCCGACCAGCGCCCAGTCATGATCGCGGCGCGAGCCGAACAGATCGTCGAGATAGACCGCCTGATGGGCGCGATGGAAATTGCCGACGCCGAAATGCAGGATGCCGGGAGAGAGATCGGCGCGCTCGTATTTCGGCGCGGCGACGGAGGGAGGGAGCGAATCCAGAGCCTTCAATGATAGTTTAATGCCCATGGGAATGACCTCTTCCGAGCCGCCGGAACGGCCTATTTCCCCCTCTCCTTTCAAGGCAGCGCGATCGCCTATGAAGTTCGACCCCCACTCCGATTTGCTTCGCAAACCACCTCTCCCCCGCTCGACGGGGGAGAGGAAGCACCGGCTGCAAGGCTTGGCTCCCTTCCTCTACCCCATTTGTGTGGGGGAGAGGTGGCCGCCCCCGGGTCTTGCCTTTGGCAAGCCCGAGAACAGGCTCCGCGGACGGAGTGGGGGACATCCGCCATACGCGACAGCCCTGCCTTCCAGTAGGAGAGGTGTCCCGCATAACGGGGCGGAGAGGGGGATAGCCAACCACCGCGCTCAGCTCATCCAGTTGCCGCCGTCGACATTGTAGGTCTGGGCGACGACGTAATCGCTCTCGGCCGAGGCGAGGAAGACCGCCATGCCGGTCAGATCAGCCGCCGTTCCCATCCGACCGTAGGGCACCGCCTCGCCGACCAGCCTTTTCTTCTCGCCCTTCGGCCGGTGTTCGTATTTCGCGAAGAGCGCGTCCACACCTTCCCAATGCTCGCCGTCGACCACGCCCGGCGCAATGGCGTTGACGTTGATGCGGTGCTTGATGAGGTCGAGCCCGGCCGATTGGGTCAGGCTGATCACCGCCGCCTTGGTGGCGCAGTAGATCGCCACAAGCGCCTCGCCGCGGCGGCCGGCCTGGCTCGCCATGTTGATGATCTTGCCGCCCTTGCCGCGCGCGATCATCGAGCGCGCCACCGCCTGCAGCGTGAACAGCGTGCCGGAGAAATTGACGGCGAAGAGCTTCTCGTAGCTGGCGCGCGTGATCTCGACAATCGGCGCCATGTCGAACAAGGCAGCATTGTTGACGAGGATATCGATGCCGCCGGCCCTCTCCTCGATCGCCTTCAGCGCCGCGTCGATGGACGCCTGCTCGGTGACGTCGAGCTTCACCGCATAGGCTTGCGGCCCGATCTCGGCCGCCGTCTTCTGAGCCGCCTCGATATTGATGTCGCCTATAGCGACCGTCGCGCCCTCACGCACATAGGCCTCGGCGAAGGCACGGCCGATGCCACGCGCCGCACCCGTTATCAGCGCGCTCTTGCCTTCGAGCCTCATCTTATTGCCAGTCCCTTTTCGTCGAAGCGGTGCATGCGCTCCCTATCCGGCGTCATGAAGATGCGCTGACCGCTTTTCACTATGAACTCGCCGTCGGCACGCGCCGTGATCGGGCCAAGCTCGTCGGCGTCGATATGGAGAAGCGTGTCGGAGCCCAAATGCTCGGTGACGCCGACCGTGCCGCTCCACGCACCCTCCGTCGGCGAGAGCCTGATATGTTCCGGCCTGAACCCGATGGTCTTGGCCTGCATCTTTCCCGCTTCCGCGCCCTCGATCAGGTTCATGCGCGGCGAGCCTATGAAACCGGCGACAAAGAGGTTGGCCGGCGTGCGATAAAGCTCCAGCGGCGAACCGACCTGCTCGATGCGGCCGGCGTTCAGCACCACGATCTTGTCGGCCATGGTCATGGCCTCGATCTGGTCGTGGGTGACGTAGATCATGGTCGTCTTCAATTGCTGGTGAAGTTCGCTGATCTCGATCCTCATGGTGCCGCGCAGCGCCGCGTCGAGATTGGAGAGCGGCTCGTCGAAGAGGAAGGCGGAGGGCTGGCGCACGATGGCGCGGCCGATGGCGACGCGCTGGCGCTGGCCGCCGGAAAGCTGGCCGGGCCGGCGTTCCAGATAGTCGGTCAGGTTCAGCACGCGCGCCGCCTCGCGCACCTTCTTGTCGATGACGTCCTTCGACTGGCTGTCCATCTTCAGCGGGAAGGCGATGTTGTTGTAGACGCTCATATGCGGATAGAGCGCGTAGGATTGGAAAACCATGGCGAGCCCGCGCTTCGCCGGCGGCGCGTCGGTCACGTCCCTGCCGTCGATCAGGATCTTGCCCCCGGTCGTGTCCTCGAGCCCCGCGATCAGGCGGAGCAGTGTCGACTTCCCGCAGCCCGACGGGCCGACGAAGACGACGAACTCGCCATCCTCGATGTCGAGATCGATGCCGGGGATGACATCTGTCGTCCCGAAGGATTTCCTGACGCTGCTCAGAGAGATGCTGCCCATGGTTTTCTCCGATGAACGATCCTGACGCCGCCTATTTCACGGCGCCAAAGGTGAGGCCGCGCACGAGTTGCTTCTGCGAGAACCAGCCCATGATGAGGATGGGCGCGATCGCCAGCGTCGATGCCGCCGAGAGCTTCGCCCAGAACAGGCCCTCCGGGCTCGAATAGGACGCGATGAAGGTGGTGAGCGGCGCTGCCTTGGAGGTCGAGAGATTGAGCGTCCAGAACGCCTCGTTCCAGGCCAGGATGATGTTGAGGAGAAGCGTCGAGGCGATGCCCGGGATGGCCATCGGGGTCAGCACGTAGATGATCTCCTTGGCGAGCGAGGCCCCGTCCATGCGCGCCGCTTCCAGTATCTCGCCGGGGATCTCGCGGAAATAGGTGTAGAGCATCCACACGATGATCGGCAGGTTGATCAGCATCAGGATGGCGGTCAGGCCGATGCGGCTGTCGAGCAGGCCCCAGTCGCGGAAGATCAGGTAGATCGGGATCAGCGCGCCGACGGGCGGCATCATCTTGGTGGAGAGCATCCACATCAGGACGTCCTTGGTGTGCTTGGTCGGCGAAAAGGCCATCGCCCATGCCGCCGGCACCGCGATGATGAGACCGATGATGGTAGAGCCGACCGAGATGGTCACCGAATTCAGGAAGTGGTGCAGATAGTCCGAGCGGGCCTGCACCTCCGCGTAATTCTCCAGCGTCCAGTGGAAGAACAGGAAGTAAGGCGGGTTGGCGATGGCGTCGCCCTCCGTCTTGAAGCTGGTCAGGAAGGTCCACAGGATCGGGAAGAAGAGGAACAGCCCGCACAGCCATCCGACGATGGTGAAAGTGATCTTGCTCTTGGTCGTTGTCGCGCGTGCCATGGCGGTTCACCGGTCGAGGTTCTTGCCGATCAGACGGATGAGGAAGATGGCGACGATATTGGCGAGGACGACGGCGATGATGCCGCCCGCCGAGGCGCCGCCGACGTCGAACTGCAGCAACGCCTGCGCATAGACCAGATAGGTGAGGTTGGTGCTCTGGATGCCGGGGCCGCCATTGGTCGTCACCAGGATCTCGGCGAAGACAGAAAGCAGGAAGATCGTCTGGATGAGGATGACGACAGTGATGGCGCGCGAAAGGTGCGGCAGCACGATATAGATGAAGCGCGAGACGGCGCCGGCGCCGTCCATCTCGGCGGCTTCCTTCTGCTCGCCGTCGAGCGACTGCAGCGCCGTCAGCAGGATGAGCGTCGCGAAGGGCAGCCACTGCCAGGCAACGATCAGGATGATGGAGAAGAGCGGTACGTCGGCCAGCCAGTCGACGGGCGTAATGCCCAGCCCGCGCGCGATCCAGGCAAAGAGGCCATAGACCGGGTTCATGAACATGTTCTTCCACACCAGCGCCGAGACGGTGGGCATGACGAAGAACGGCGCGATGACGAGCAGGCGCACGATGCCCTGCCCCCAGAAGGGTTGGTCAAGCACGAGGGCCAAAAGGATGCCGCCGATGACGGTGATAAGCAGCACGCCGACGACGATCAGGAGCGTGTTGCCGATGGCCATCAGGAAGGCCGGGTCGGTGAGGAAATAGGAGTAGTTGAGGAAGCCGATGAAGTTGTGCGCGCCTGGCGTCAGCAGATTGTAGCTCAGGAACGAGAAATAGAGGGTCATCGCCAGCGGCACGATCATCCAGACGAACAGCAGGATGACGGCCGGCGACATCATCAGGCGGGCGCTGGCGCGGGTGTGCAACGTGGCCATGGCACTTCCCCTCAGGAAATGACACCGGTTGAAAAAAATCCGGGGCTACGGCTCCACTGGGATAGAGCCGAGCCCCGGAGGCGGGAGGTTCACTTGATGTATCCGGCCTTTGTCATCTCGCGCGTCGTCAGTTGTTGCGCGCTCGAAAGCGCCTGATCGACCGAAATCTGGCCGGCAAGCGCCGCCGAAAACTGCTGGCCGACGGCCGTGCCGATGCCCTGGAATTCGGGAATGGCGACGAACTGGACGCCGACATAGGGCACGGGCTTGACGGTCGGATGCTCGGGATCGGCGGCCTTGATGGATTCCAGCGTCATCTTGGCGAAGGGCGCCGCGTCGAGATATTTCTGGTTCTCGTAGAGCGAGGTGCGCGTGCCGGGCGGTACATTGGCCCAGCCGTCCTTGGCTGCGACGACGTCGAGATAGTGCTTGCTGGTCGCCCAGGAGACGAATTTCTCGGCCGCTTCCGCCTTCTTGGTGCCGGCGGGGATAGCGAGCGCCCAGGACCACAACCAGTTACCGCGCTTGTCGACGCCTTCCTTGTTCGGAGCCAGCGCGAAGCCGACATCCTTGGCAACCTTGGAGTTCTTCGGATCGGTCACGAAGGAGCCCGCGACGGTGGCGTCGATCCACATGCCGCATTTGCCAGACTGGAAGAGCGCGAGGTTCTCGTTGAAGCCGTTGGAGGAAGCGCCGGGAGGCCCGTCGTTCTTCATCAGGTCAACGTAGAACGAAAGCGTGTCCTTCCATTCCGGCTGGTCGAACTGCGGATGCCATTTCTCGTCGAACCAGCGCGCGCCGAAGGAATTGGACATGGCGGTCAGGAAGGCCATGTTCTCGCCCCAGCCGGCTTTGCCGCGCAGGCAGATGCCGTAGACGCCGTTCGCCTTGTCGGTCATCTTGTCGGCCGCCTGCTTGATGAAGTCCCAGGTCGGCTTGTCGGGCATCTTCAGCCCGGCCTTGTCCATGAGGTCCTTGCGGTACATGGTGTAGGAACTCTCGCCGTAGAAAGGCGCGGCATAGAGCTTGCCGTCGGCCGAAAGGCCGCTGCGGATCGCCGGCAGGAGGTCGTCGACGTCGTAATCCGAGCCGAGATTGTCGAGCGGCAGGAGCCAGTTCTGTTTCGCCCAGATCGGCACCTCGTAGGTGCCGATGGTCATGACGTCGTATTGCCCGCCCTTGGTGGCGATGTCGGTCGTCACCTTCTGGCGCAGCACGTTCTCCTCCAGCGTCACCCAGTTCAGCTTGATGTCCGGGTTCGCCTTGGTGAAGTCGTCCGTCAGGCCCTGCATGCGGATCATGTCGCCATTGTTGACGGTGGCGATGGTGAGCGTGGTCTCCGCCCGCGCGAAACCGGCCATGGCCAGAACGGAACACGCGCCGAGAATGAGCGATTTCAATTTCATGGATATCCTCCCAGACAAACGCAATTTATGAGCAATTGCCTTTCTGATGAGCAATTATTCAATGAGAATGACAAATGTCAACCCTCATTCGTTGCTGCGCTGCGGCAGGCCGATTATGTAGAGCTGCTATCAAGCTGATATAGCTCCTCATAATTCGTTGTTTTGGCGCTCTATTTCTAGCTTCCGTGTAATTCACTGCACTGCACGCTCGTACCATCTTTCAAATATCCGCTCTTGAATAGAGCATTTGCTCTGCCGTAGGCTAAGCGCTGGAATGAGCGGGGCAGCGATCTTTCGACCGTTGCCCTTGCGGCGGCAGATCGGCAATGGCAAAGCGGAGAGGGGCAGGAATCCGGGCATGAACGGGCGCCAGGAAAGCGGCAATTCAAGCAGGCTCGACGATGCGGCGCGCGCCGGCTGGCTCTATTATGTCGCCGGCAACACGCAGGACCAGATCGCCGCCAAGCTTGGCGTTTCGCGCCAATCGGCGCAGCGGCTCGTCTCGCTCGCTGTTTCAGAGGGATTGGTTCGGGTCCGTATCGATCATCCGATCGCCAATTGCCTGGAACTGGCACAGCGTCTCAAGTCGCGCTACGCGCTCGACCTGGCGGAAGTCGTACCGAGCGACCCGGATTCGCCCTCGACCACCATCGGGGTCGCGGAAGCCGCCGCCGCCGAGATCGAGCGGCGGCTTTCCTCGCCCGAACCGATCGTCATGGCGCTCGGCACCGGCCGCACGCTGAAGGCGGCGGTCGAACAGCTTCCGGCGATGGAGTGCCCGCAGCACAAGGTCGTGTCGCTCACCGGCAACATCGCGCCGGACGGATCGGCAGCCTTCTACAACGTCATCTTCACGCTCGCCGACACGGTCAAGGCGCGCAGCTTCCCGATGCCGCTCCCCGTCATCGTCTCCTCGCCCGACGAGCGCGCGATGCTGCTTTCCCAGCCGATGATCCAGCCAACGCTGGCTCTCGCCGCCCGCGCAGACGTGACCTTCATCGGGCTCGGCGATCTCGGACCGAACGCGCCGCTCTACGAGGACGGGTTCATTACGGAAGCGGAACTGAAGGCGTTGCAGAAGGCCGGAGCGGTCGGCGAGATCGTCGGCTGGGCCTTCGACCGCGACGGGCGGATGATCGAAGGCATAACCAACGACCGGGTCGCGTCGGCGCCGATCCCGTCACGCGAGAAGTCGCTGGTGGTGGCGCTCGCCATGGGCGAGAGGAAGCTGCCCGGCATCCGCGCCGCCGCCAACCGGCGGCTGGTCAACGGGCTCATCACCGACGAAAGGACCGCGGCGGCGCTGCTGGAGGGGTGAGATTTACGCGTCATCCGTCACCCCACTAGGGCAGGATAATCATATATGGAATTCGCGCGGCTTCGAACCCCCACCCCTGTCCCCTCTCCACAAGGGGGAGGGAGGCGCTGGCATCGTTCTCCTAGCTAAAATCGTCGAAATTCGCGCCAAGCGGCATCGGAGCAAAATTCCCCTCCCCCTTGTGGGGAGGGGTTAACAAGCGGCAAAACTCGTACGATCTTCAGACGGATTATCCCGCAAGAGCAGCGTTCATCCCCCCGCGCCTACCTCCACCGAAATATCCCCCAGCGGCGGCGCCTGTTTGATGAGCCCGCGCTTGACCAAAAAATCGCCGAAACGCCGATAGCGCTCCGCATCGAACGCGGCCGGGCTCTTGGAGAAACGCGGCAGCGTGTCCTGCCAGGCTTGTTTGTTCAGGGCGTCGTTCAGGTCCGGATAGGCGGCGATGAAGGCCTGCCAGGCGTCGTCCGGATGATTGGTCAGCCAGAGCGCCGCCTTTTCCACCGCCGCGAGGAAGCGCGGCAGGCGGGGATCGTGGGCGAGTTCGGGCCGCGTGATGTAGATCAGCTCGTCATAGGGCGGCACGCCGTGCTCCTCGGGATAGAAGGCGCGGCCGGGATGGCCGGCAAGCCGCATCTGGGTGAGCTCGAAATTGCGGTAGCCGCCGATGACGGCATCGACCTTGCCGGCAATGAGCGATGGCGACAGCGAGAAATTGACGTTGACGAGGTTGACGTCCTTCAGCCCGAGCCCGGCGCTCGACAGCATCTCGGCGAGCAACGCGTCCTCGAAACCGGACACCGAATAGCCGACCGATTTCCCTTTCAGGTCGGCTAACGATTTCACCGGCCCGTCGGCGAGCGCGATGACGCTGTTGAGCGGCGTTTCGACCAGCGTGCCGAAGCGGACGATGGGCACGCCGGCGGCATGGTCGAGATAGAGGTTGGGCTGGTAATAGACCCCGACATCCGCCTGCCCCGCGCCCACCAAGCGCGGCACAGCGGAAGGATCGGAAGGCGGCACCAGTTCGACGTCCAGCCCCTCTTGCTTGAAGAAGCCTTTTTGCTTTGCCACCACCAGCGGCGCATGATCGGGGTTGACGAACCAGTCGAGCAGGACCGTCAGTTTATCCGCAGCGAGCGCGGGCGTGGCGAACAGCGCCGCAGCAAGAGCGGCGGCGGCAAGCAGGGATTTCGGTTTCATGATGGAGTGTCCTTGTCTTGCGCTTCCCAAGGCGTGAGCAGCGGAGCGAGCCGATCGACAGCCCAGCGGAGGATGAGGCTGAGCGCGGCGAGCAGCGCCATGGCGGCGAAGACCCTGTCGGTCTGCATGCGGGCATTGGCCTGCACCATGACGAAGCCGAGCCCGGCCGAGGCGCCGACCCATTCGCCCACCACGGCGCCGAGCGGCGCAAGCGGTGCGGCGATGCGTAGGCCCGAAGCCAGCGCCGGCATGGCAAGCGGCAGGCGGATGTAACGCAGCGTCTGCCAGCGCGTGGCGGATGTCAGCGCTACCGCGTCGAGGATATCCGGATCGGTGCGGCGGAGCCCATCCGCGAAGGTGGAAGCGATGGGAAAGAAGATGATGATCGAGGCCATGATCACCTTCGAGGCCATGCCGAAGCCAAACCAAACCACCAGAAGCGGTGCGACGACGAAGACTGGAAAGGACTGGACGACAAGAAGCAGCGGCCATGCGAGCCGCTCGAAGCGCGGCAGCGCCGCCATCGCCAGCGCCACCAGCGCCCCGAACGAGGCGCCGCAGAGGAAGCCGAGCGCGATCTCGCTCACCGTGACGAGCCCGTTCCAGCCGAAGAAGCCGGGCTGACGCGCGAATGCGGCAAGCACCTCAACCGGCGAAGGAAGGATGTAGGGCGCGGGGCGGAAGACGAAGATGGCAAGCTGCCAGGCGATCAGGGGTACTGCGAGCGCAACGAGAAACCCGGTTCCGCTGTGAACGCCGGTCAATGCTCCGGCATCGACCCCCACTCCGTCCGCTTCGCGGCCACCTCTCCCCCGCTCGACGGGGGAGAGGAAGCGCCGGCTGAAGCGACGGGCACCCTTCCTCTCCCCTTTTGAGGGGGAGAGGTGGCCCGCGAAGCGGGACGGAGTGGGGGTAATCCCCAATCTATCAGGCTTGCCAGAGCGCATGGAAATGATGCACCGGCCCGTGGCCGGACCCGACCGAGAGCTGGTCAGCGGCCGCGATGGCGCCGGCTATATAGGCTTTTGCCGCCCGTACCGCTTCGCGCGCGTTCGCCCCTTTCGCCAGTTCAGCGGCGATCGCGCTCGAAAGCGTGCAGCCGGTGCCGTGCGTGTTTGGGGTCGCGATACGTTCCGCCTCGAACCACTCCAGACCGTCCATCGTCGCCAGCACGTCGGGGCTGCCCTCGCCTTCCAGATGGCCGCCCTTGATCAGCACCGACGCCGGCCCGAACGCGCGGAGCCGCGTCGCCTGTGCCGACATGCCGGCGCGGTCGGCCGCCACCGGCTCGCCGAGCAGCGCGGCAGCTTCCGGCAGGTTGGGCGTCAGCATCGTCGCAAGCGGCAACAGCCGCGTCGTCAGCGCCTCAACCGCGTCGGGCGCGAGCAGCGCCGAGCCGCCCTTCGCCACCATCACCGGGTCGAGCACGATCGGCACGGTCGGATGAGCCGAAAGCACGCCGGCCACGGCGCGGGCGATGCCAGCATTGGCGATCATACCAATCTTCACCGCATCGACGCGGATATCCTCGAAGATTGCTTCGATCTGGTCCTCGACGAAACCGGGGGACACCGCCTCGACGCCGGAAACGCCTTGCGTATTCTGCGCCGTCAGCGCCGTGATGGCGGCCATGCCGTAGACGCCGCGCGCGGCGAACGTCTTGAGATCCGCCTGGATGCCAGCGCCGCCGGACGGGTCGGAACCGGCGATGGAAAGGACATTGCGGATCATCGCTCTGCCTCCGCCTTCTCGCCGGGCCGCATCTGCCGCCTCGCGGCAGAAATTGCTTCCACAATCTCCTCCGCCGCGCGGCGCGGATCGGGCTTGCCGCAGATGGCCGAGACGACGGCGAGGCCATCCGCTCCGGCTGCCAGCACCGGGGCGGCATGCTCGGCCTTCAGCCCGCTGATGGCGACGGTCGGCACCGGCGAAGCGGCAACCAGCCGCGCGAGCCCGTCGAGGCCGACCGGCCGCTTGTGATCCGGCTTGGTGGGGGTGGCGAAGACAGGGCCGACCCCGGCATAGTCGACGATCGCCGGGTCAATCGCGGCGGCGAGCGCTTCCGTCTCGACCGAGACGCCGAGGATCATATCCGGACCGATGCGGGCGCGGGCGGAGCGCGCGTCGCAATCCTCCTGCCCGACATGCAGTCCCTCCGTCTGAAGCGCGATCGCCGCCTCGACATCGTCGTTTACGATAAGCGGCACGCTGGTGCCGGCGAGCACCACTTTCAGCACCCTGCCCATCTCGATCATCTCGGCGGTAGAGGCATGCTTGTCGCGCAATTGCACCATGGTGACGCCGCCGGCGACCGCCGCGCGCGTGGTCTCGACCATGCCCATCGGCCCGCAGAGATCGGGGTCGAGCACCAGATAGAGCGAGAGGTCGAACGGCTTTTTCATGCCGGCACCGCCTCCAAAAGCCGCGCCTCGCGGTCGAGGGTTGCGGGATCGAGTGCTGCCAGCGCATCGAGGAACTTCCAACCGAAGGAGCCCGGCCCCTCCGCGACGCGGCCGGCGCGCTCGCCGGCGACGGCGAAGACCGACAGCGCCGCGACGGACGCCACGAAGGGATCGGCCGGCCGGATCGCGGTGAAGGCGCCGACAAGGCAGGTCAGCGAGCAGCCGAGCGCGGTGACGCGCGGCATCAGCGCGGAGCCGCCCTCGATGCGGACGGCGCGCTTCCCGTCGGTGACGAAATCGATCGCCCCGGTCACCGCGACCGTGGCGTCGGTCTTGCGCGACAGCGCCAGCGCCGAAGCTTCCGCGCTCGCGACCGTATCGCCGCTGTCGACGCCCTGCCCCGCGCTCGTCCCGCCGGCAAGCGCGATGATCTCCGAAGCGTTGCCGCGGATGATGGCCGGCCGCAGCGCCAGCAGGCCGGCGACCGTGTCGCGCCGGTAGGCGGTGGCGAAATGCGCCACCGGGTCGAGCACCCATGGCTTGCCGGCCTGGTTCGCTCCGTCCGCCGCGCGGCGCATACCGGCCACCCAATCCGGCGACAGCGTGCCGATATTGACAGTGAGCGCGCCGGCGATCTGGGCGAACTCGCCGGCTTCCCGTTCGGCGTGCACCATTGCCGGCGACGCGCCTGCCGCCAGAAGCACGTTGGCCGCGATGTTCATGGCGACGTAGTTGGTGATGCACTGCACGAGCGGGGATGCCTGCCGCATCTCATCGAGCAGGCTGCCCAGAGAAAAATCTCGTGTAGAATTTCCGCTTGTCATCTTCGCCCCTTTCGGCGGGGCGGTCACGGGGCAGTGTCCTTCAGGCTATGCCCCGAGCGACTTCCTCCGCCAGCATGATCTGGTTCAGGTTCGAAGGGTGCATCTCAGCCCGTCTCGCGACGGACGCCCCTGTCTCTCGGTCGCCCTTATGGCACGGCAAGGCGGCAATGTCATGGCCAAATGAGACGGCGAAGCGCCGCAGGCTGCATCTCAGGCGCGGCCGCCCAGGATCGCCAGCGCCTCTTTCGGGTCGATGCGGCCGTCATAGAGCGCGCGGCCGGAGATCGCGCCTTCGAGTTTCTTCGCGTCCGGCATGGTCATGCGCCTTATGTCTTCGAGCGAGGCAAGCCCGCCCGACGCGATGACCGGGATCGAGACCGCATCGGCCAGTCCGATGGTGGCATCCCAGTTGATGCCGGAGAGAACGCCGTCCCGGTCGATGTCGGTATAGACGATTGCCGCCACGCCAGCTCCCTCGAATTTTTTCGCCAGTTCGATGACGCCGAGTTCCGACGCTTCCGCCCAGCCCTCGACCGCCACATTGCCGCCCTTCGCATCGATGCCGACCGCGATCTTTCCGGGGAATCTGCGGCAGGCCTCTCGCACCAGTTCGGGATCGCGCACGGCGACCGTGCCGAGAATGACGCGCGCCAGCCCGCGACTGAGCCAATCTTCGATTTGAGCAATAGTGCGGATGCCGCCGCCGAGCTGCACCGGGTTTGCCGTCGCCTCCAGGATCGCCCCGACCGCCGCGCCGTTGACCGACTTGCCGGCGAAGGCGCCGTTCAGGTCGACCACGTGCAGCCACCTGAAGCCCTGCTCCTCGAAGGCGCGGGCCTGTGCGGCGGGGTCGGCATTGTAGACGGTCGCGGTCGCCATGTCGCCGAGCTTCAGGCGCACGCATTTTCCGTCCTTGAGGTCGATGGCGGGGAAAAGGATCACGGGTCGGGTCGGCTCCGGAACGGTCGGCTGCGGGCCAGGATCAGAGGCCTTCGACGATGGCCAGGTGCGAGGTCGCGGTGGCGCGGCGCAGTTCGAGCGCGGCCTTGTATTCCGGCGAATGGTAGCAGGCAACGGCGTCGGCATAGGAGCCGAATTCGACGATCACCGTACGCTCGGCCGGAAATCCCTCCGGATACCGGGCGTCGCCGCTCGAGGCCAGGAATTTGCCGCCGAACTTCCGAAACGCCTCGTCATAGGCTCCTACATAATTCCTGAACCTTTCGGGATCGGTGATCGACACCATCGCGATCCAGTAGCCCTTCTTCATGGTCTCCACCTTAAAAAATTGGCGATCAGGGCCAAGCCGAGCGCCTGGCTCTTCTCGGGATGGAACTGCGTACCGGCGAAGTTGTCGCGCGCCACAGCCGCGGTGACCGGCCCGCCATAGTCGGCGAGCGCCAGCACATCGCCCTCTTCCCTCGCATCGAGGTGATAGGAATGCACGAAATAGGCGTGCAACCCTTTCTCGCCGGTCGGAATCCCGGCGAAAAGCTGGTGTTCGCGCCTGAGCCGAAGCGTGTTCCAGCCGATCTGAGGCACTTTCAGCGCCGGGTCGGCAGGCTTGATCACCTTGACGTCGCCCGCGATCCAGCCAAGACCGCTCGTCACCGTCTTTTCCAGCCCGCGCTCGGACATCAGCTGCATGCCGACGCAGATGCCGAGGAAGGGCCGGCCCTTCGCCGTCACCACCTCCTCGAGTGCCTCGACCATGCCCGGCACTGCGTCGAGACCGGCTCGGCAGTCGGCATAGGCGCCGACGCCGGGCAGCACGATACGATCGGCCGTTCGAACGCGCCCGGCATCAGCCGTCAGTTCAATTTCGGCGCCGATGCCGGCCTCGCGGCTTGCCCGCTCGAAGGCTTTCGTAGCCGAGCGCAGGTTGCCCGAGCCGTAATCGATGATTGCGACGCGCATGTCAGTGACGACCCGGATAGGAGAAGAGCCCGAGCGCCGGAACCGCGCCCGAACGGCGTGGCGACGTGGTGGGCGCCGGAGTGGCGGAAGGAGGATAGGGCGCGGGCGCCGGCATGTCCGTGTCCTCGTCCGCGAGATAGCGGATCGCCGCCTCGTCGTGTCCGTCGGCCTCGACCACGCCCCATTCGCGCCAGTCGCGACGCCTGAGCGCCGCCATGCGCAGCGCCGGCGCCTCGAAGCCGAGCCCGAGCGAGACGAGCAGCGAGATCGCCGGCACGATGCCCTGCATTCCATCGACCTGTTCCAGCGCCGAAAGCCCGACCATGGCGGCGAAGACGAGTCCTGCCTCGATCCAAAGCCGATGCCACAGGAACCAGAAGAACGGCACGATGAAGGCCAGCCAATGAAAGCCGTCGCGGACGAATATCGCACGCTCCGGCTCAGCTGCGCCGGGCGGTTCGAAGATCACATAGCTCGCCATGGCCCTATCCCTTGAGGGAACCCTTGGTGGAGGGAACCGCCCCGGCCTGCCGCGGATCGTGCTCGATCGCCGCGCGCAGCGCCCGCGCCACCGCCTTGAAGCAGGTCTCGGCGATGTGGTGGCTGTTGGCGCCGTAATGGTTCAACACATGCAGCGTGATGCCGGCATGCTGCGCAAGCGCGTTGAAGAATTCGCGCACAAGCTCCGTGTCGAACGTGCCGATCTTGGGGGAAGTGAATTCCACGTTCCAGACAAGATAGGGGCGGCCGGAAACGTCCATCGCCGCCTTGGTCAACGTCTCGTCCATGGCGAGGTCGATCGAGGCATAGCGGGCGATGCCGCGCCTCTCGCCGAGCGCCTTGGCGATCGCCTGGCCGAGCACGATGCCCGTATCCTCCACCGTGTGGTGGTCGTCTATGTGCAAATCGCCCTTGGCCTTCACCGTCATGTCGATCAGCGAATGGCGCGAAAGCTGCTCCAGCATATGGTCGAAGAAGCCGATCCCGGTGGCGATGTCCGAACGCCCCGCGCCGTCGAGATCGACGGCGACGCTGATCGCGGTTTCCTTCGTCGCGCGGCTGGCTTCCGCCCTGCGCGCATCCTTGCCGGCAGCCATCACTTGATCCTTTGCTGTGCCCGGAAAACGGGAGCCTTCTACCAGCAAGGCGTTACCAATTCCAGCTTGCGGTTGATAAAGCGCGTCCCCACCGACGTCGATGACTGGCGTTCAGCCGTTGTTCCAGTTTCCAGGCAACGCGAAGCGATGGCCGGAAGACCCTGGGACGGCAGAACCACCACGCACGTCATCTCGGAAGGCAGCCCGAACGCAGTCAGGCGGCCTGTCCGAGGCCTATTCTGGAAGGGCGCGGAAACGTGGCGGCTCCCCATCCTCGGCGATTATCGGATGAGTCAATGAAAACGCCGCCATTCCCGACCTCGTGAGCTGAAAGAAGCGGAGAGTGTCGGGGATGACGAAGTGGTTGGTCTCCCGCCAAATGTGGACAGGATCGCGCCCGTCAGCCTGCGAAAGCCGCCGATCTTCGCGCTTTCCGCATTTTTCTTCTCTCCCTTTATCCACGCCTTCCGCCCTTCCTCCATAATCCCCGTCAGTTCCTCCCATCGGGAACACCGATCATGACGGTGATTGCGTGGGGAGGAGCCGGCGCCTCCGCTGTGATGCTGACGTGGCATCATGGCCGGGGAGGTCCCGCCTGGAGGTTCCCCTGGGGGCACTATGACCCCTGCGTGCCGGTAGAAGGCACACAGACCCCGGGACGAGCACTGAACCTGATCGGAGTGACTACCCCCTTCGGCAGGTTCAGGGTGAGGCTCGGGGAGCAGCGGAACAGGCGGGAACAGAAATCGCCGGACGGACGGCCGCAAGGTCGCACGTAATTTACTAGATGAGCGAGCCTGCGGCCGCCCGTCTTTCCCGACTTTCAATGGCCAGACGGTGGAGAAACCGGGCGTGGCGAAGATGAGGCATGTGTAATGATAGATGCGGATAGCCCTGTGCCCCTTCGCACCCCCCTCTGTCCTGCCGGACATCTCCCCCTCAAGGGGGGAGATCAGCCGGCCGCGCCGCTTGCACCCCTTCTGCAGCTTTGGAGATTGGCGACGGTCGTAGTGACAGCCGATCTCCCCCCTTGTGGGGAGATGTCCGGCAGGGCAGAGGGGGGTGCGAAGGGGCGGAGGACGAGAAGGATGGCCACAAACAATGAACCTCAAACGAGGGGGCACCCTCCAAACGCCCGACCGGGCGTCGCAGCATGTGCCGCGCCCCCGCGGAGCCCAGCCGCGCAAGCGGCGGTACGGGCGTGAGCGAAAGGAAACTCCCGCAAGCCGCTTCTCACGCCGCGTCCCTCACCATCGCCTGTACCACCAGATTGGCCGACAATCGTTTCGTCAGCACGCGATCGACATTCGGCATGTCGTTAGAGGCGACCCAGGCCGGGCCGTCGGTGCGGCCGTGTTCGACCCAGCGCTGCAGGAGCCGGCGTTCGAGTTCGTCGCGCGGCACGTCGAGAAAGACGGCGAAATCGAAGAGCGGACGGAGCTTCGACCACGGCGCCTCGTCGAGAAGGAGATAGTTTCCTTCCACGAGGATAAACTTGGTCTCCGCAGGCACGATGTCGGCGGCAGCGCGGGAAAGTTCCATCGAACGGTCGAAGAGCGGGATGGCGATGTCGGCATCGCCGCGCTTCAGCCTCTGAAGCAGGTTTTCCAGGCCGACGAAATCAAACGTCTCCGGCGCGCCCTTGCGCGCGCGCAGGCCAAGGCGGTCGAGAACGGCATCGTCATAATGGAATCCGTCCATCGGCACGGCGACCGCGCTGTGGCCACCGGCGCCCAACGCTTCGGCGAGCGCCGCTGCGAGCGTCGACTTGCCGGCGCCCGGCGCGCCGGCGATGGCAACGAGTACGCGCTTGCCATGCGGGACATGCCGGAACAGGGCGGCGGCGATGCTGGCGACTTCGGACATGATCTCCTCCTCGCACGAACGGCTTCCCGGTACGGAACTATGTCAGGCGAGCCATTTTTCGTAGTCGGACACAAGCAGATAGAGCGGCTCCTCGTCCCCCTCCACCTCCGAGAAGCGGCTGACCGGCTCGGCGAAGACATTGTCCGTCAAATCATCGTTGACGGTCGAGACCTCGCCGATCAGCACGTCCTTCTCCTCCGCCCAGAAAGCGTGCCAGACACCGGGCAGCAGCGTGACGCTTTCGCCTGGGCCGAGCCGCAGGATACCGCCCGGTTCGAGCGACCGCACCACGCCGTCGGTCGGAACCAAGACCTGCGCCTGTTTGTCGATCGAGCCGTCGGGTCCCGACATATAAAGCTTCAGCGCCAGCGTGCCGCCGCCGCGGTTGATGATGTCTTCGGCCTTGATGTCGTGGCGATGCATGGGCGAAAGCTGGTCACGCCGGGAGATCATGATCTTCTCGGCGTAGAGCATGCCGCGCCCCTTTTCGAGGTCTGCCGCCTGCCCGTTGCGGACGGTGAAGAGGAACAGGCCCAGGCGATCGAAATCGCCGCGCCCGTAATCGGTGATGTCCCAGCCGAGGCGGCTTCCCACGATGCCGCCGATCTCTCCGCTACGTGCTTTCATCTCCGCCGGCCGCCAATAGGCGAAAGGCGGCAGCCGATAGCCGAAGGAGCGGATGAAGTCGTCGGCCTCGCGGATGATCTGGTTGACGGTCGAGCGCTTCATCGGTTTCTCCATGCCGGATCCAGCCACTATAGCGGCCGTCCCGCCGGGCATAAAGCCGCGAACCGCAATCGCGGCTTGCGCGGCCTCCCGGACAACCATACGAAAGAGCTCGCAAGTTGAATGTCACGGACATCGAGGAGAAAGACCATGCCCACACCGCCCTTTCGCGCAGATCATGTCGGCAGCCTGTTGAGGCCGGCTTCGGTGAAGGCGGCGCGCAAGGCTTTCTTCGAGGATAAGAGCATCGGCGCAGAGGAACTGAAGGCAGTCGAGGACGAGGCGATCCGCAACGTGGTCAAGGTGCAGGAGAACGCCGGCCTGATGGCGGTGACCGACGGGGAATACCGCCGCTCCTTCTGGCACTACGACTTCATGGGCGGCCTGACGGGGCTGGAACTGGTCGAGCGCGATCCGGAAGCGGGCGTCGCCTTCCATGGCGTCAAGCTCAGGCCCATCTTCCCGACGATCACGGAGAAGCTCGACTTTCCCGACGATCACCCCATGCTCGACCATTTCCGCTATCTGAAATCGGTCACCGGCGTGGTGCCGAAGATCTCGATCCCCGGACCAAGCGTCTGCCATTTCCGTACCGCCAAGGCCGACATCCATCCTAAGGAATATCAGGACGCCGAAGCGCTCTTCGCCGACATCACCAAAACCTATGCCAAGGCGGTGAAGGCTTTCTACGATGCCGGCTGCCGCTATCTGCAGATGGACGACATCTATTTCGCCTATCTGTGCGACCCGAAGATCCGCGCCCTGAAGGCGGCCGAAGGGTTCGACGCGGACTATCTCATCGGGCGCTACGCGAAGATGATGCACGACGCGATCGCCGACCGGCCGGACGACATGCTGATCGCCATGCATATGTGCCGCGGCAATTTCCAGTCCACCTGGGTTGCCGAGGGCGGCTACGACCCGGCCGCCGACGCCATCTTCAACCAGACCGGCATCGACCTCTATTTCATGGAGTACGACACCGACCGCGCCGGGGGGCTGGCGCCGCTCAGGCTCCTGCCCAAGGGAAAGAAACGCGTGATGCCGGGCTTCATCACCACAAAGACGGGCGATCTCGAAAAACTCGACGACCTGAAGCGCAAGTTCGACGAGGCGTCGAAATTCGCCGATATCGGGCAGCTCGGCATCGCCCCGCAATGCGGCTTCGCCTCGACCGAGGAAGGCAACAAGGTCACCGAGGACGACCAGAAGCGGAAGCTCGATCTGGTAGTGAGGACGGCGGAAGCGATCTGGGGCGGTCTCGATAAATAGTGAGCCGTCCTCACCCGGATGAACCTGACGGCCGGCATCCGGCTGCGCCTGTCTGGAAAGCCTGTTTCTCCTGATGAACGCCGCCGCTACAATTCCTCATTGAAGCGGGCAGGTTCATCCGCTAAACAGCGGACACCGGCCCGGCGCTCTAGGCGCCGGCGAGAGCGCACCCGTAGCTCAGCTGGATAGAGTGCTGCCCTCCGAAGCGACCGCAGGGATCACGTCCTTCGAGAATTGGCAGCTTGCCAGGCCAGAATTCCTAGTAGGTTGATACTAAGCAGTCGAAGCTCTAGGCACATTCGAGCCACTCCGGCGAGCTACCTCTACGGACCGGGATCCGGCTCCACCCAGCTCTGACTAGACCTCGTCTTCAACATTTGGTTTAGCTGCTGCAACGGTTCGCTGAATGCACGCTCGAAGCGTTTGATATGTTCGATCATCTAGGCATTTATCCCCTGCCAGTTTTCACGCTGATAGGCTTCAAATGGGGCGGCATATTCCACACAGCTGGATTTCCTGTCGTCGAGGCGTCCCCACGTTAGTGATGTGCCGAACACCTGCTCGATCTTCTCCTTTTAGCTAATAGCTGGTCGGTTTGTCGGCTCGACTTAGAGGCCGTTTCGAAAGTCATCGGAAATCCGTTTGGGGACGCCGGCGAGCGAGCGGTTGGCGTCATCTCTGGTAATTTCTAGCGACCAGGCCGTCGGCAGAACCCGTTTTCCCGCCGTGCTGCGAGTTTCGAAACCGACTCTTAGGTCGCGGCATACCCCACGTCGCCCCTGCGGATCTCGCGCAAAACTGGATATCATTCAAAAAGATCGCTGCTTGCTTGCAAATGGAAAGTTGGGAGTTCAGGCTGTGCAATTCGCGGGAATCGGTTGGGGCGGCAAAGTATGACTGGCATTCAGCGGGATAGGCTACCACTGCGGAAGCTGCGCTTCGGCAATGTCGACGCAAGATATGAGGTGAATACACGAGACCCTCGTGACGTGGAACATTTCAAGACTTCATTCCTTGAGCCTGCCGGAATAACGATAGGTGATTTTATTAATGGCAAGCGGTTTTTCGTTTACGGTGTAAAGGGGGCGGGGAAAACCGCACTCTTGCGGTTTATTCAATTATCAGCGCTCGATCAGGGCTCCATTACCAAATTTATCTCATTTGCTACGGAGATCTCTGATCTCGAACGGGAAAGAATTAAGAAGCTATCTGGTATAGACGTTTATGAGCAAGATATGGTCGAGGTCAAGAATAATAGCGCCGTTGACGTATGGATAATTTTTATACTTAGGCAGATTGCTCGTATAATTGAAGAAAACAGGAGCATCTTCACTAGCCATAGAGATACAACTATTTTTTGCCAGCTTATGATGAAGTTTTACGACGGCGAAGAAAATAAAGGTCTCCTTAAGTGGTTAACCGACGCACTTAAGGCCGGGAAATACAAAATAAAAACGAAATACCTAGATGCCTCGATAAAGGGAACGGATTCAGAAACTGAACGCGAAGTCCCAATAAACTTCGTGATTGACCAGGCCTTTAGACTTCTTAAGAATTTAGGGTGGGAAGGCCCGCGTGGTATTTATCTATTTTTTGATGAACTTAATCTTTCATTTTCCTCAAAAGCAACACATAAGCGTGACGTTATCTTGATAAGGGATTTACTTATAGCGATTGACAGGCTGAATACATTTTTTATTGAGAAGGGGAAGCCGATATTTTTATTAGCCGCTGCGAGGTCCGAGGTCCTGCATGCGCTCAACGCTCCTACACACGAGATCAACAAAATTCTTGCTGATAGGGGGCATGAACTTCGATGGTTCGCGCGAACGAGCGGAGGTGAATGGCCGATAATAAACCTTGTTCAAAAAAAGGTTCGAGCTTCGGAGAGGATATACGGTATCAAACAAACTGACGATGTGATCGGGAAATACTTCTACAGAGACTTGTATGATTTTGATCCTAAATCATTTATCGTTGAGATGACATGGTGTAACCCGCGCGATCTGGTATTACTCTTAGGAGATGCAGCGATCCAGGCACAACCCAATGAAGCGGTTTTTGGCGTGGCTGTCATCGAGCGAATTCTTGAGAAGTATAGTGCTGCTGCGTGGCTTGAAAAAGCGGAGGAGCTTAGTGTGGAATACGCGCCCCAGGAGGTGCAAGCCATAAAAAAAGGGCTTCTTGGCTTTTATCGACATTTCAAACTTAATACATTTGAGCAGGGTTGGCGGAACAAGGCTGATAACGACCAGACAATGAAGATGATGCAGACCAAGTATGGTGTCCCAAAAATACTCGAAGATCTTTTCCGGATTGGAGTGTTGGGCCAATCAACCCGAGAGCCTGATGACGCCGCCCGATCATTCAATCAACATTGGGTCTATCGTGGGGATAACACTTTTGATTCGTCTGCTTGGCTTATCGTTCATAAGGCTCTATGGCCGGAGTTAAGGCTTGGAAAGATTAGGGGCAGTGGCAGGGCTGCCTAATTAATGCAGCGCTCTCCCGCCACTCGGGCCATCTGCAAGTCCTTGATCCTGCTGGTCACCAGTAGCACCTGATGCAGCGCCGGAGAGCGCCCCTGACGCTCGCGGCACAATCCGATCACACTGAGCCCGGAAACCTCCTTGGCACCCCCCGCGGGGCGTCCTACGCGTCATAGGCACAATTTCGGGAGGTGCTTCATGGCGACGATCCGACGACTCAGAGGCAGATGGCAAGCCCAGGTCAGACGTAAAGGATTGGCGCCGCGTGCCAAGTCCTTCAATGCAAAATCTGACGCCGAGAAATGGGCGCGCAATCTGGAGGCCGAACTCGACCGCTGCGGAGTGCTGCCTGATACGCGCCTGGCGGAACGCATGACTGTCCGCGAGCTCCTGGCGCGCTACGTGAAGGAGATCACACCGCTCAAGCGCAGCGCATCGAGCGAAGGTTATCGCGTAAAGGCGCTGATGAAGCGCGACATCGCGCACCGGACGCTGGCGATGCTGTCGTCAGCCGACGTCGCTCGTTACCGTGACCAGCGCTTGCAGACAGTAGCAACGTCGAGCGTCATCCGGGAGCTGAATACGTTGGCGCACGCCATCGATAT
This sequence comes from Mesorhizobium koreense, assembly GCF_031656215.1. Taxonomy (NCBI): domain Bacteria; kingdom Pseudomonadati; phylum Pseudomonadota; class Alphaproteobacteria; order Hyphomicrobiales; family Phyllobacteriaceae; genus Mesorhizobium; species Mesorhizobium koreense. Next base: position 425,763 of record NZ_CP134228.1, read on the forward strand.
CGCGCGGAAAGAATGGGGCGTGCACCTGGCGCAGAATCCCGTCCGTATGGTTCGACGTCCTTCGGCTCCTCGTGGTCGTGATCGTCGTCTGTCTGGCGACGAAGAGAAGCGCCTTCTGGAGGCGTGCGATGCCGGGCGCAGCCCTCACATGCGCCCGCTCATCATTCTCGCCATTGAGACGGCTATGCGTCAGGGCGAGCTGCTGTCGCTGACCTGGGACGATGTCGATCGCGATAAACGAATTGCTCACCTGAATCTCACGAAGAACGGTGAAAGCCGCGACGTGCCGCTCAGTAGCCGCGCGCTGGCGGCTCTCGACGCTCTCAAGCAGCTCCGAGCTGATAAGCGGGTCGTGCCGTCGACCAAGAGCGCACTCCAGCAATGCTGGGGGCATCTCCGAGAGCGCGCTGGTGCGCCGGATCTGCATTTTCATGATCTACGCCATGAAGCCGTCTCGCGCCTCCTAGAGCGTGGTCTTAACATCATCGAGACCGCCACGATCTCCGGACACAAGGAGCTCCGTATGCTTCAGCGCTATTCGCATCTACGAGCCGTTGACCTGGTCGATCGGCTCGACTGACGTATTGATTTCATTCCCGCCAGATCATGGAAGTCCTAGAACGGCCCGTGATGGTCAATGGGGATGCGTTACGGCGCCGGAAGACTTTGATATCCAGAGTGCCCATCCTTGTGGGAGGATCAATGCAGAGGCTACCGCAAATTGACAGGAGTTTTTCGAGTGTGTCGTATTTGCATTAGGTTAAGGGGCCGAGACAGACACAACTTTCCCTGTTGTTTACATTAAGTTGTCACTTCAAGCGATGAATTTCTTTATTTTGGCTGCATTGAGCGCTTTTGGGAGCGGGCTCGAGATCCGCATCTGAGTGCTCGGGCGCCGAGCCGAGCAGACTTAAGCTCCAGATCTAAATAGCTATCGGTCTGGTCATGCCTAGGACGACGATCATTGACAATCGCAGCGGAAAAATGCTGGATCCTGCGGCGGATTGCTATTTGAACGGTCGGAAACGAGCTCCTCGCCGGCTGCGCATGGTAGGACAGAGGTGACGAAGCAATTGTCTGGCCCCGCTCTTTAAGGGTTGGCCTGCTGCATAATTCGTGAACGGCATGAACCAGCTTCCTGCCACGCCCTACTGTTGGTTTTGGTTCCCACAATCGTTCAAACCTTGCGCCGGTTTGTTATGGTGCATCTGAGCGATTCCCGGGGCGCCTATCCTTTCGCAAATGGCTACCGGGAGCAGCATCTTGTTTGACCTGCTTTGCCTGTGCCTTCCTGGTCGCTTTGTGCCAGCAACGCCAACGAGGACTTCAAGAGCAAGTAGCACTGGATCAGAGGCCGTGGCAGATTCGGATAAGAGGTTTGGCGACCGGATGGCGCGGTCTCTCATGACGTTTCCTTCAGGATTTGCCGCGTTGGTCGCCAAATTATCGATCCGGAAGCTTGGGAACTGGCTTCAATGACTGGGTAAGTTCTTCGTATTGGAGGGGTGAAGCCACTCCCCATAGGTAAGTGTCCCTTCATTTAGTTAGAATCAAAAAATGGAGAAAAAGAGACGTTGGGGAGTGGCTTCACTTCTTCAAACAGAAGCTCCGGCTCGCCAGCGAAGCGCCAAAAGAAGAAAAATTATTGTAGGAGGGAATAGAGGCTACAAAAAAGTGCAGTGCCTTGGGGATTACCTCCGGCTATCCGCGGCTGCGCCGCGTTCGCCTTCGGATTCCGGCGCATTCTTGCGACGGCACACCGAAGATCCGTTCAGACTTAGAAGCTTTCCCACTCGACGGTCCGCCACCTGCCGACTTGTTAGCGATTGGGATTGCCGACAGTGGGACAGAGAGACGGCTTCAGCGCTCGCGGTGTATCTCAGAGGCCCTTTCAAGGGAAAATTCGCCCTGCTTCGCCATGGCGTTCTACGGCAATTTCTGGGTTTAGGACGACCCATCGAACGTTTTGCACGGTCATAAAAATCTACAGAAATCGCACTCTTGTTCCTGCATGCGACGGACTCGTCGCTATAACACACTGCATCGAGCGCCAGTCGGTTCTCGTCATCTCTTGGCGGAGATTCGGGCGACAGCAATGTCGCCCTGCTTGCCAGAGGTCGAAACGCCGCCAAAAGCATCATGAGTGTCCTTATGCCACATAACTTTCAGATAGATCGCTCGAAATCGTTATTCCTCCGGTCCCCAAGAACGCCAAAAGAAGAGCGTCGACTGAAACAGTGGACCGACCGGCTCGCCGTCGCGCACTGCTTCCTTAAGCCAGACGCACTCGCGAATGAGCCCGAACTCATAGCATCCAAGTGGCCTGCATACTGTGAGCTTGACCCAATGGCAGCGAACATAAAATTCGCGACAGCGTATCACACGGCCTTTCAAGCTCAGTTCCGGATAGACGTGGATAAAAATGACGCCGAGGAGGTCCAGGGGCTAAACATCGCCCATATAACGCATCCATCCGATCGCAAGGGCCATCGCAGCGAGCTCACCGCTGTCAATTCTGCTCGACAGTGCGCCGACGCGCTCGGCATGCCCTACAAGCCGTTCATCAAATTCTGCATGCAGTTCGCCAGCGACCGGGGCGTGAAGCACATAGCCCGACCGAACCAGCTTGTTCCGACAACGGTAAGTAAATTTCGGGCGGCCTGGGACAGAGAGCTGAAGGACTACTTGTCCACCTACAAGGTTGGGTTGCCTTCAGGGTATCAGGATGAGCGACGCTATGAGAGTTCAAGCGAGCCGGGGTGCTTTGGGGTTCCAGGGGCTGTGGATCCGAACTCTGTAGTCTGCGCCACCTGCCCCGTCGCCGAGAAATGCGCCAAATTGGCAAGAGCTGTGGTAACGAAAGTCGAGCGAGAGGCAATGAAAGCGAATGCCGTTCTGGCCTACGAAGATAAGCACGCGCTGGTTCTCTTGAAACGCAAAACTCGGAAGACGGACCAGCAGAGATCCCGCCGCGCTACGAGGCGGATGCCCTCGTCGCGCGCAGCCTTCATCGCTCGAATCCAAGCTGCTTGTATGCGCTCTTCCGTTATGTCTCCGTCCAAACCAAGGGCTTCCTTGGCAGTATCTATGTCCACCCGTTCACCTCAATTCGCTCTAATCACCAGGAGATACCGCAAACAGAGAACCGGCTAACGTCTAGGCCATTGCGATCAATGTTGCGGCGGTGCGCTATTTGTTGGATTGCGGAATACACAGAATGGCGCGATCTCTTTCGCGTGCGAGGCAGTGGCTACCGCCATCGTCAGCAAAAAGACGAACGAACTTTGAGCCAGGGCCCTGAACCAGCCTAATACCAGACTAGCCGAATGCCTCGCCGTAATCATGGCCTTTACGGCATGGGCGGCTAAGAATCGACACAGCTGATAGAGATACGAACTCGACATGTCGCCCCCGCGACTAAATTCGAGTAATCAAACACCAAGCCGCCTTGGGCTGCAAGTTTATGCATTCCTGCTAATCTGTCCGGAGGCAGCAATGGGATCGCCGACCGACACGAGAGGCTGGAGCATCATCGGCTTCGACTCTGCCTGGACAGACAAGACCAAAGCTCCCGGTGCGGTGAGCATTATCCACTTCGATGGCGGGTCCACGTCGTTCGTCGAGCCTCAACTTGCCTCTTTCAACCAGGCACTGACCCTTATTCACCGAGAGCGGGATTCCTTCGGTTTTTGTCTTGTCGCACTCGATCAGCCTACGATAGTGGCAAACCTGGTTAGTCTACGTCCTGTCGAGCGTGTCGTGGCTTCGACAATCTCCTGGGCTGGAGGCGGAGTTCAGCCGGCCAACCGCTCTAAGATCGGGATGTTTGACGACAAAGCACCGATCTGGCCCTTCAAGGAGAAGCTTGGTGCAACTGAAGATCCAGAAAGCGCTCGAAGATCAGTCGATGGCCTGTTTCTAATCGAAGTCTTCCCAGCTCTCGCCCTTCTGACGATTGACGATCGCTTCCATGGACGACTGAAAGCACCTCGATATAATCCCGCCAGGAAGAAGACATTCCGGGCGGCGGACTGGCTGGTCGTGCTAGAAAGTGTGGCGGCTTACGCTCGTTCGTTCGGTCTCGATAACGTTGCTGGTTGGTGCGAGGCTCAGCGCCATCATGCGCCTCGCAAAGCCGACCAGGACAAGCTCGATAGCGTCATCTGCGCCCTGGTCGGCTATAACTGGGTTTGGTCGCCACGATCGACCTCCGTCATGATTGGCGACCTCGAAAGCGGCTATATGATTTCTCCAGCCTCTTCTGCTGTCCGTTCTCGGCTTTGCGAGGCCGCCACTCGCTACGGTGTTCCAATCGACCAAGGCACAGCTGCGGCGCTCGCCTAGCGCTCTTCGCAAGAGACTTGGACTATCGCTTCGGCCATGCGGCTGTTCCTTCGGCGCACCCGACAGGATTCGAAGCTGTGATCTCTGCGCTCGGGATACCGCTACAATTCCTCATTGAAGCGGGCAGGTTCATCCGCTAAACAGCGGACACCGGCCCGGCGCTCTAGGCGCCGGCGAGAGCGCATCCGTAGCTCAGCTGGATAGAGTGCTGCCCTCCGAAGGCAGAGGTCACAGGTTCGAATCCTGTCGGGTGCGCCATTCCGGTACAGAACTGGGAACGCCAATTTTAGCCGATTCCACGCTTGATGCGGCGGCCAGCGCCTGCAGCAATCCAGCGCGCGATCCCATGATCCGAACTTCCTTCGGCGACTTCGATGCGCTGTGCGAACGCGCAGGTGATCCCGATGGTAACCGCCGTCTGGCAGACGGATTCGTCCGCCGGCCGTTTCGGCGAAGGTCTCGACCATTTCCGGCGTGATTGATCGATTGTTCGAGCTCGGCTTTTGCACCGCCGCTCTCAGTTTCGCTCGCCACGTCTTTTCGGCGGTCCGAAATCTCTTCGTGCCGCCTCGTTCGAAACGCTCACTCAACCAGCATATCAGGGTTCAAAGCTCGTAGATTGACTATAGCGCTGCAAGATCGCATTTCGATCGGCGTCGAGCGCCGGCGGGCCGCGCCGGACGGGCTGTATGATCCCATTGATCTTAATCGGGCTAACGAAAGTGGACGTCTCCATGCCGCCCGGCATCTCCATCTGCTGCACCCAACCCTGCATTTCGACATGGGGATCCGACAGGATCTGGGAATAAGAGTTGATGGGCGCGCAAGGTACGCCCACCGCCTCGAACATGGCGAGCAGATCAACAGTGCTGTGCTGTATAAAGAAGGGGGCCAGCATCTCGGCGAGCCGCGCCTGGTTTAGGGCTCGGTCTCTGGTGGTTGCGAAACGTGGATCATCGACCAGATTTGGCATGCCGACCGTATCGCAGACTGCATGCCAGAGTCGATTATTGCCTGCCGCAATCACGAAATGGCCGTCGTTGGAGCGATAGGCCTGATAAGGCGCGTTGCGCGGATGGGCGGAACCGAGCGCCTTGGGATCCGCACCGGTACCGAAATACTCGCTTGTCTGAAGCGCGGCGATACTGAGGCTGGTGCCCAGCATCGGCACGTCGATGTGGCCCCCTGCACCACCAGCCCGTACGCGCGCGAGCATGCTGGCGATGGCGAAGGCCGCATAGAGGCCGGCCGAGAAGTCTGAAACCGGCACGCCGCATTTCACCGGGCCGCCGCCGGGCTCGCCGGTGACGCTCATGATACCCGACATCGCCTGGATTGTGAGATCGAAACCGCCCTGCTGGGCACGCGGCCCCTCCTGGCCGAAGGCAGAGATGGAGCAGTAGACGAGCTGCGGTTGGTCGCCTACGAAGCTTTCGTAATCGAGCCCCAGCCGGCGCATGACACCCGGGCGATTGTTCTCGATCACCACATCTGCGGACCGCACGAGGTGACGGGCGAGATCGCGGCTCGCCGAGTCCTTCAGGTTGAGCGCAATGGACGACTTGTTACGATTCAGTGAGGCGAAGTTCTCGCTGAAACCTCCCCGGAGAGGCGGCCATTGACGCAGCGCGTCGCCCTCGGGCGACTCGATCTTGATGACCTCGGCGCCCATGTCGCCGAGCAGCATGCCGCAGAACGGGCCGGCCGCCACGCTGCAGAATTCGATGACCGTCACCCCGGTGAGGGGCAATGGGTCTCTAACGGATTGGGCAGACTGCTCGGAACCGCGAGCCTGGCTGCCGCGCGGCAGGTTCGAAATGTCGTTCATTGATACGGTCGCAGCGTAACGAACTTGGTGATCAGGTATGCTTCAAGCCCTTCGCTTCCACCTTCGCGGCCATAGCCGCTGTCCTTGACACCGCCGAATGGTGTTTCCGCTGTAGCCAGGCCGAAATGATTGATAGTGACCATGCCGGCCTCGAGTTTCGCGCCGGCCCGGGCTGCACGGCCGGCATCCTTCGTCCAGGCATAAGCTGCAAGACCATAGGATGTCGCGTTCGCGCGCCGCCAGGCTTCCTCCTCATCGGAGAAGCGGTTGACGAGCGCGATCGGTCCGAACGGCTCCTCCTGCATTACGCGAGCTTCGTCCGGCACATTGGAGAGAACCGTCGGCGCGAAGTAATTGCCGCGGTTGCCCATCCGTGCGCCGCCGCAGTGCAGCTTCGCGCCTGCAGCGACGGCTTCCTGGACCAGGTTCTCCAGGAAATCGAGTCGTCGGCTCGTGGCCAGCGGCCCCATCTGGGTCGTCGGGTCAGAGCCGGGACCGACCTTGAGGCCTTTGGCGTAGGATACGAACGTATCGAGGAAAGCGTCGTGCGCGGCACCCTGTACGAAGAAGCGGGTCGGCGAGATGCAGACCTGGCTGGCGTTGCGGTACTTGAACGTGGCGAATGCGGAGGCGGCCTTCACCGGATCGACGTCGTCGAAGATCACCGCGGGGCCATGGCCGCCGAGTTCCATCGTGCAGGGTTTCATATGCTGCGCCGCCATGGCCGCGAGATGCTTGCCGACCGGCACGGAGCCCGTGAAGGAGACCTTGCGGATCACGGGGGAAGGAATGAGGTGCGAGGAAATCTCCGGCGGACGTCCGAATACGAGGCTCAGTGCACCGACGGCGACGCCGGCATCTACAAAGCAGCGAACAGTTTCACAGACGGCGCTCGGCGTATCCTCGGGGCCCTTAATAATGATGCTGCATCCCGCTGCGAGCGACCCGGCGATCTTGCGCACTGCCTGAGAGACCGGGAAGTTCCAGGGCGAGAAGGCTGCCACCGGACCGACGGGCTCGACATGGGCTACCTGGAACGTGTCGGGCTGGCGGGCGGGAATAATACGGCCATAGGCGCGGCGGCCTTCCTCGGCGAACCATTCCGTGATGTCGGCGCCGTTGGAGACCTCGGTCTCGGATTCGCGCAACGGCTTGCCCTGTTCGCGGGTGATGGCGGCCGCAATGATATCGCGTCGTTCGCGCAGCAGCTGGGCGGCCTTGCGCAGTATGTTGCTGCGAGCCATTGCCGGCTGGGCACGCCAGGTCTCGAAGCCGGCGGCCGCAAGCTCCAGCGCCCGGTCCAAATCGGCAATGCTTGCAACGGGAAGCTGCGCGATCGTCTCGTTGGTGGCGGGATTCTCCACAGGCAGCATGTCGCGGTTGCCCGGCTCAAGCCAGCCGCCAATGTAAAGTGTCGGTTGATCAGTCACTCTCTGGTCCATCTCATTATGCCTATCGGCCCTCCGCGTGTGCTGCTCCGCCGACGAGTGCACCGGCAGGCGGCTCTTCCGCACTCTTCAAAGGGTGGCGGCTATCTCCAGAATGCTGGCCTCAAGGGTGTCGAAGATAATGTCGATCTCGTCTTTCACGATGATGAGCGGCGGGCAGATCGCTATCGCCTCGCGGATGGATCGCACCAGCACGCCCCGGTCCTGCGCCGCTTTGGCGATCTGCGGCTGAATTCCACGGGCCGGGTCGAACGCTTTCTTCGTCGCCTTGTCTTCGACAATCTCCACGGCGCCGATCAGGCCAACGCCGCGTGTCTCGCCGACCAGGGGTAGTTCGTTGAGGGCTTTCAGCCGCGCCTGGAAATGCGGACCGACCTCGCGGACATGGCCGATGATGTCGCGCTCCTCGTAGATCTTCAGCGTTTCGACCGCTACGGCAGCGCAGGCGGGATGACCGCTGTAGGTGACGCCATGGGCGAAAACCCCGGTCTTCTCGCTCTGTGCGCTCATCGCCTGCCAGATTTTCTCCGAAATGATCGTGGCGGAGATCGGCAGATAGGAGGCCGACAGCGCCTTGGCGCAGGTCAAAATGTCGGGTTTCAGGTCAAAGGTCTCGGAGCCGAACATCGAGCCCGTCCGCCCGAAGCCGGTGATCACTTCGTCGACGATGAAGAGGATATCGTGCTTGCGCAGCACCTCCTGCACCTTGGCGAAGTAATCCTTGGGCGGGACGATGACACCGCCCGAGCCGTTGACGGGCTCGGCGATGAAGGCGGCGATCGTCTCGGGGCCTTCCTTCTCGATCAGGGACTCGAGATTGCCCACGATGCGGTCGACGAACTGTTCTTCGGTCTCGTGGGGCTGTCCGAAATGGTAGAAGCTGGGCGTGTCGGTATGAAGGATGCCCTTGATGGGCAGGTCGAACAGCGCATGATTGGCGGGCAAGCCGGTCATGCTGCCGGCTCCGACAGTCACTCCGTGATAGCCGCGCCAGCGGGAGATGATCTTTTTCTTCTCCGGCTTGCCGATAGCATTGTGGTAATACCACACCAGCTTCATGGCCTGGTCATTCGCCTCGGAACCCGAATTTGCGAATAGCACCTTGGACAGGCCCTTCGGCGCGATGGCAAGCAGGCGCTCCGCAAGCTCGATCGCCGGCTCGGTCGAGCGGTGATTGAAGAGATGGTAGAATGGCAGGGTGCTCAGCTGGTGGTGCGCGGCATCCGCCAACCGCTTTTCGCTGAAGCCAAGCGAGGCCGACCATAGCCCGGCCATGCCCTCGAGGTAGCGGCGGCCCTGGTCGTCGATGACATAGATCCCATCGCCGCCGACCATCGTGAGCGGGCCCGTGCGGGCATGCTGGGCCAGGTTCGTGTAGGGATGGACGAGTGTCGCGACGTCCCGCTCGCTATTTGAATTCCGGAAGTGCTGGTTCATCTCACTCTTCCTATCACCTTGGCAATGATGTCGATCTTTGTATCAAATACTGGTACAATGTCTCATTCTTTGTAACAATGCCTGCGGCGGAACCCGTCTGTCAAGAGGGTGCTTGGGAAATCGGCCGGGGTCGCACGATCGGTGCGAAGCAAGGCGTTCGCTTTACGCCGGCACTGCAGAACACCCTTGACAACTCCGAAAAACAGAATTTACGATATCAAATGATGGGAAGTAATCCCAAATGTTGGAATGGGAGTTCGTCAATGTCGCACTATCCGTTCGCGGGTGCGCCGGTAAGCCGGCGACAATTGCTAAAGGCAGGGGCGGTGGCGGGAGCCGCTCTGGCAATCCCACATGTCGCGCGCGCTGAAAGCGGGAAGGTAACAGCCGCAATCGGCGTGGACCTTTATTACGCCACCTATGTGATGGCCGATTACAAGGGGTTGTTTAAGAAGCGCGGGCTCGATTTCAGCTATGTGAATTTTGACAACGGCGCCACCGCGCTCGACGCAGTAATGACCGGCAGCGCCGACATCAATTCCTCGACGCTCCTTTCAATGCTGCCTCGCTACGAGAAGACGAAGAGCATGTACGCGACCTCGTCGATCGCTGCTGCCGGCAAGCTCTATTCGGTCGTGACGAAGACCGGCACCAAAACCGTTCAGGACCTGGTTGGCAAGAAACTCGGCTTGCCGGTGGACGGCATTGCCGCCTATCTGTTCCGCCAGTTTGCCACCAGCAACAACCTTCCGCAGGACAAGATCGAACTGGTGAACATCACCCCACCGGAAAGCGTGGCCGCGCTGGCGCGCGGCGACGTGGACGGAGTCTTGCTGTGGGAGCCATGGCCGAGCAAGGTGCTCACTTTGGTGCCAGACACGCACCGCCTGCGAAATCTGGCCGACGACGGCATCTACGTCACGAACTGGCTCTATATGGGGCAGGCGCTGGCAGGCGACAAATCGCGGGCCGGTGCGACCCTCGATGCCCTGGTCGAGGCTTCCGAATTCATGAAGGCAAATGCCGACGAGACCATCTCAGTGGCCGCCGAGCGCTTCAAGCTCAAGCCGGACGGCGCGCGATTTCAGTACGAGAATCTCGACTTCACGATGGCCTTTGACAAAGACAAGTTCGTCAAGGACTTCGATCCGCTGTCGAAATTCGCACTTGAGAAGGGACGCATCAAGGCGGTCCCACCGGTCGAGGATGTGGTCAAGCCCGAGTTCATGGCCGGGGTACATGCCGATCGCGCGAAGGGCTGGTAGGCCCCCCACGACTAGCGACATTCTAAATCCGGATTGGAGATTGAGTAGATGACGAAAGGCCAGAAATTCGACATATGCATGAACAGGCGTCGCCTGCTGCAGGCCGGCGCGGTAATGGGTGCCGCCGGACTATTTCCGCCTGTGGCATTTGCGGACGGGCAGAAGGTTGCAGCGGCCATAGGCGTCGACATGTGGTACATCAACTACATCGTCGCCGAGGAAAAGGGCTTCTGGAAGAAGAACGGCCTCGAAGTGTCGATCGCGCATTTCGACAACGGTGCTGTCGCGCTGGACGCAATTGTCACCGGCAACGGCGACATCGGCTCGGCCACCAATATGTCGATGATGCAGCGCGTATCCCGCGGTGCAAAGATGTACAGCGTCTCCTCGATGGCAGCCAGCGGCAAGCTCTATTCCATCATATCCGGCAAGGAACTGACCAAGCCGCAGGACCTGATCGGCAAGAAGCTTGGGCTTGCCAAGGATGGGATTCTCGAATTCCTCTACATGCAGTTCGCGAACAACAACGGGATAGGGCTCGACCAGATCGAACTTGTCAACATCTCGCCGCCGGAGGCGGTCGCCGCGCTGACGCGCAAGGATGTCGACGCGGTCATGTTCTGGGAACCCTGGCCGACCAAGGTGCTTGAGCTGGTGCCCGACACACATACGCTACGCCAGCTTTCAGACGACAACATCTTCGTTACCAACTGGTTGTTCATGGGCGAGGCGCTGATGGCCGACAAGCCGCGCGCCGAGGCCACGATGCATACCCTCATCGAGAGCTCGGAGTGGATCATGGCCAACAAGGACGAGGTGATCGAGATCGGGGCGCGTCGCCTGAAGACCGATCCGGCCAATGCGCGCTTCCAGTACGAGAAGCTCGAGTACAAGATGGAGTTCCCGAAGGAGCGCTACGAGAAGGACTTCAAGGCACAGGCCGATTTCAACCTCTCGAAAGGACTGTTGAAGACGGTGCCGGCGCTTGCCGACGTAGCACGTCCGGAGATCATGCAGGCAGTCGCGCCTGAGCGCGCGGCCGGCTGGTAAAACAAGGCCAAGGCGGTGCCGCTCGCGCCGCTTCTTTCCAACGCCTCGACAGGAAGCCGATGTCGATATCAACAACCTACGGAAACATAATGCCCATCGGGCACACCGAGGCAGCCGTTACCGCGGCTCGCCCACGGCATGCACCTTCCACCAGGATAGCGCTCGACGTGCAGAATGTCGGGCTGCGCTATCAGACGGCCAAGCGCAAGGATGGACCGTTGGTCCTGTCGGGTGCGTCGCTGGAGATCAGGCATGGCGAGTTCTTCTGCCTTCTCGGCCCCAGCGGTTGCGGCAAGACTTCGATGCTGACCCTGATGGCGGGCTTCCTGAAGCCGACGGAGGGGCGGCTTACACTCGACGGCAAGGTCATCGACAAGCCGGAGGCGGATCGCGGCGTGGTTTTCCAGGGTGAGGACGCGCTGTTTCCCTGGCTGACCGCGCTCGACAACGTCGCGTTCGGCCTAAAGATGCGAGGCATGGGCAAGGCCGAGCGATACGCCAAGGCGGAGCAGTTCCTCGAACTGGTCGGCTTGCGCGGACAGGGCCAAAAATATCCTACCGAGATGTCGGGCGGCATGAAGCAGCGGGTGCAGATCGCCCGGGTGCTGGTCAACGATCCGAAGATTCTGCTTATGGACGAACCGTTCGGTGCCGTGGACGCGCAGACGCGCTCGCGGCTGCAGGACGAACTCGTCGAGATATGGCAGAAGACGGGCAAAACCATCGTCTTCATCACGCACGACATCAGCGAGTCCGTCTTATTGGCCGACCGCGTCGGCGTGATGAGCAAGGGACCGGGCTCCCATATCGCCAGCATCGTCGGGATCGACATGCCGCGGCCGCGTTATCGCGGCAGCCCAGCCTTCGGCGTTATGTGGGAACAGATCAATAATCTGATCGAAAGTCAGGAGGGGTAGCCATGACGCAGCTCTACGAGCGGTCAGCGCAGGCGACGAGAGGTCCTTCTTTCCTGGCCCGCTTCATGGAGGCGGCGCATATGCCGCTCATCTATTTCGGCTCGATCCTCGCCGCGCTGGTCGTCTGGCAGTATGTCGCGACAAATTATTTCAACCCGGCATTCTTCCCGAGCCCTTCTATCGTTCTAACGACCGCCTGGGAGATGGTTCTCAGCGGCGAGATATTCGTGCATTCGGCGATAAGCCTGCAGCGTATCATGCTCGGCTTCTTCATAGGGAGCGCGGTCGCCATTCCGCTTGGCCTGCTCATGGGCTCGAGCCGTTACATCCGCGCCGCCTTCGAGCCGTATACAGAGTTCTTCCGATATGTGCCGGCCATCGCCTGGCTCACCCCTGTGGTACTCTGGTTCGGTATTGGCGAGATCTCGAAGGTGCTGATCATCGTCTACACCACGGTCTTCATCGTCGCGATCAACACGATCGTGGGCGTCGGAAATATCGCGCCCAACAAGTTCCGAGCGGCGGCATCGCTTGGCGCGACGCCGCTGAAGATGTTCCTGTACGTGACATGGCCGGCAACGCTTCCCTTTATACTGACGGGCATGCGGCTCGCGATGGGCAACTCCTTTGCCACGGTGGTGTCGGCCGAGATGGTGGCATCCGATAAGGGGCTCGGCTTCCTGATCTTCAATTCACGCCTTTGGATGGCGACAGACAAGATCTTCGTCGCTATCGTCTGCCTCGGTGCGCTCGGCATGGCTGCCGATCGCATCTTCCGCATGCTGATCCGCCGTTTTGCGCATCAGTACGGTTCGGCCGAGTAGGCGTGGGTCGGCCAGGAAGCCGGCGGTGCCGCTGTGAACCTTTCCTGGAACCGCCGGAAATCAGGTCGAACGGACGAGAAGGTTCTTGCGATAGCCGAGCCGTGACGAGATATCTTCCGCAGCCGCCATCACGGGGCCGACATAGTTATCGATGTTGCGCTCCTTGATGCGGAAACTCGGACCGGAAATGCCTACCGCGCCGGCTACTTCGCCGCGCGCGTCCCGTATGAGGGCGGCCACGCCCCAAACGCCTTCGCGCCACTCGCCCAGGTTCAGCGCGAAACCTTGCTTTCGGATTTGCTCCATTTCCGCCAGGAAACGAGCCGGATCGGTGATCGTGTGCTCCGAATAGGGTTTCAGCCTGGTTGCGAGGTCGTTGAGGAAAGCGTTTGAGCGGCAGGAGAGCAGGGCCTTGCCGGTTGCGACACAGTGCGCGGGCGCGCGACCGCCGACATGCGAATAGGCCTGAATCGGCTCGGAGCTGTCGACTTTGTCGATATAGATGACCTCGTCGCCGTCGAGCACCGAAAGATGGACCGTTTCGCGGGTCGTCTCGCTGAGCCCCTTGAGCCAGGGCGATGCCTGAACGCGAAGATCCATCTTCGAAACAACGCTCAGGCCGAGTTCCCAAAGCTTCAAGGTCAACTTGTAACGGCGTGTCGTCTCGTCCCGGGTGAGGTAGCCGGCGGCTTCCAGCGTCTTGAGGATCCGATGCACGTTGCTCTTGGTGAGCGGCAGTTCTTCCGCCAACTCGGTCACGCCGCGCGGCTCTTCAGACATGGCCACCCGCTCAAGAACGGAAAGACCCTTGAGCAAAGTAGAATCCATCAGTGTCCTCCCCTCACTATATGCATCAGGATGGGATCGGCGGCGTGCCGTCCAAAGCAAGTTCCGACTGATTGAATCGTTCCAGAGACGCTTCGGGTCAAGGCCGAAGGATTTGGCTTGAATTCACCCGGGCAGATTTTGCCGTACCATCGATACGATCTTCGGCGTTTCCCTGACGGAGCGCCTCGCGATCGAGGAAATAGAATCGATTTAATCTGATCGGACATTGCTCTAAGGTATCGGATGGACAAATGAAATGTTCCGTTGGTGGGTTTGAGGTCTCGCTTGCGAGCGGAGACCGCTCATGCGTTCGGGCCAGCAGGCCGACGATAGCCCATCGGCCCGCGCCCCCGATCCGAGGCGATCCCTTCGCCACATATGAAATAGAATCTACTCATCCACCTATCCGATCCTGCTTCGTTAGCCAGAAGGACTGCGTCTCGTCGGCTCCCGTCTTTCCGATATTGGAGGGGGATCGAATGCGCGCATGATCGGCGGCTCGCCGTCGAAGCGCTCTATCTGGACGAGCAGGCTTTGGGCAATCGGACCCTGGGCGAGGCGGGACGTGCCGGCATCGCGGGTGAGGACGTTGACATTCCCGTGGCGATCCATGCCGCGCTCCGGCCCCTCCGTCTCCGGATCGTACCAGGCTCCGGTGGCGAGTTGCGCAACCGAAGGCCGGATGCGGTCGGTAACCACAGCGCCTGCAAGGCAGGAGCCGCGCACGTTGAAGACGCGTACCAGGTCACCGTCTGCAATACCCCTCGTTGCCGCATCGACCGGATTGATCCAGATGGGTTCCCGACCGGACACCTTGGCCGCTTTGCTGACGCTGGCGTGATCATATTGGCTGTGCAGGCGTGTCTGGGGCTGATTCGAGATCAAGTGGATCGGCCATTCGGCCGCTTTGGAAGAGCCCAACCATTCCGCCGGCTCGTACCATTTGGCGTGCCCGGCACAGTCCGGATAGCCGAAGCCGGCGATCCTTTCCGAGTAGAGTTCGAAGCGGCCAGAGGGTGTCGGGAGGGGGTTGGCGGCCGGGTCGCTGCGGAAGCCTTTCCATAACACGGGCTCCTCGGCCGGGCGCGGCAATTCGAAGATGCCCTCGCGCCAAAACGTCTCGAAATCAGGAAAGTCGATACCCTGCTCGGCGCCCGTTGTCCGACACCCGTCATAGAGATGACGCAACCAGCCCATTTCGTCACGATCGCCACGGAACTGGCTGCGCAGTTGAAGCCTTTCGGCGATTCCGGAGAAGATTTCGAAGTCACTTTGCGATTGGCCTACCGGCTCGATGAGCTGCCGCATCGCGACGATATGGTTCTCGCCACGCGCGCAGCCGATATCATTGCGCTCGAACGGGCTTGCAACGGGCAGGACGATGTCGGCATGGCGTGCGGTCGCGGTCCACCACATCTCATGGACTATGACGGCATCCGGCTTCTGCCATGCATCGGCAAGGCGGGAGAGGTCCTGGTGATGGTGGAACGGGTTACCGCCCGCCCAGTAGATCAACTTGATGTCGGGAAAGCAGACCCGCGTACCGTCGTAGTCGACCTCACCGCCGGGATCGAGCAGCATGTCGGTGATGCGGGCGACCGGGATGCGTTGGCGAACGGGATTGTCGAATTGAGGCAGTGAACTCCAGGTAAACGGGCGAGCGCCCGCGCCCACCCGATTGGTCGCGCCATAGCCGAAGCCGATGCCACCGCCGGGAAGGCCGATCTGGCCAAGCACGGCGGCCAGAGTCATTGCCGCCCAATAGGGCTGCTCGCCATGGTCGGCGCGTTGCAATGACCAGGCAACGCTGATCATCGTGCGCCTCCCTGCCATCTCCCTTGCAAGTGCCCGAATGGCGTCAGCAGGGATCTCGGTGAGCGGCGCGGCCCATTCGGGCGTCTTCGGCTGGCCGTCCGCGGTCCCGAGGAGATATTCCCGTACCTTATCGAAGCCCACGCAGTGCGTGGCAAGAAAATCGCGTGCGTGCAGGCCTTCGGTCACGATGGTGAATGCCAGCGCCAACATCATCGCCGTGTCCGAATTCGGACGTATCCAGAGTTGCCGGGCGTCCAGGAAATCCGCAGCATCGCTTGCGATCGGACCAATGTTCACGAATTCGACCCCCGCCTCGCGGCAGAGCTTCAGCCCGGCGCGGGTATGATGCGCGCCCACGCCACCGGCCGACACCTGCGAATTCTTGAGCGGGATTCCGCCGAACAGAACGAAGAGTTCCGTGTTCTGCGCGATGACAGGCCAAGAGGTGTGGCCGTATTCCAGGCCGGACGTATCTCCATTGACGTGCGGCAGGATAACCTCTGCCGCAGCGTAGCTGTAGGTATTGACCGCGCCGGTGTAGCCGCCGAGTACATTGAGGAAACGATGGAGTTGGCTCTGGGCATGGTGGAACCGGCCGGCACTTGCCCAGCCGTACGAGCCACCGAAAATGGAGGCATTGCCATGCTGGTCCCGAACGCGGGTGAGTTCCGCCGCTACCAGGTCGCTTGCCTCATTCCATGAGACCGGCACGAACGCATCCTCGCCGCGACGGCGATACGACGTGCCGTGGCCCGCAAAGAAGCCCTCCCGAATCATGGGGGTTCGGATGCGCGTCGGCGATTCCAGCACCGCGGGATCGAAAGCGCCGATCCGTGAGGGATCGGCATCGATCTCTATCGGGCTGAGGCGTCGGAGGCGGCCGTCGGCCACCTCGGCCTCGTAGGAACCCCAATGCGTCATCGCGAGCGCACGCGCGGCCCGTTTTGTCATGCAGTTGTGCCTTGTCGTGGTGGCCCGATCGAATCCGGTGTTTCAGCCGCCCATCAGCGAGACGGCCTTGTTCGTGGAGATGACAGGGCCGAGATACCAGCGGTGCATGTCAACAGCGGCCCTGTGCAGGTCGGCATTGTGCGTGTTGCAGGCGTCGGAAACCAGAATGGTTCCATACCCCTTGTCGTATCCGGTGCGCGCTGTGCTCGCCACACAGAAATCCGTAAGATAGCCGCAAAGGACCAAGTTCTTGACCCCCATCTGTCGCAGGTATTTTTCGAGCATGGTGCCCTCGAAGCAGCCGGAAGCGTGCTTGTCGATGATGAAGTCCTCGTCCTCCATCAGCTCTTTCAGTTCGTCGACGATGTCGATGTCCCACGAACCGTCTGCGAAGATGTTCGGGATGCGTGACCGCAGCATCTTGAGCCGCGCGGACACCAGCGAATTCGGGAACACGTCCTTGCCGTTGGCAAGCCGCACGTAGCGGAACCAGAAAACCGGAACCCTACGGGCGCGGGCGCCACGGACGAGCGCGCCGATGGCTTCTATGGTACGTGGCGCATCCTGCCACATACCATAGTAATCCATGTTGCCTTCCTTCTTGAGGATGTCGTTCTGCGGGTCGATGACGAGCAGGGCCGACTCCTCAGGCTTGTAGAGGTCCTCCCAGTCGACCATGTCCCACATCGGGGTCTTTCCGAAAACCGCAGTCTGCTTTTCAGTCATCGCCATATCCCATTATTTGAAACGAAATCCCAATTATTGGATAACAAGATCGGAGTGGTTTGTCAATTTGCGAGGGCGGCCACACTGGTTCGTCATGCGGTTTCCAGAAACATCGGCGATATCTCAATTGACAGACACGCCGATGTAGATAATATCAATAGGTGGGAAAGCATCCTAAATAATAGGACGAATACAAATGGTCAAGATCGAAGGGAGGTTGAAGCTCCGCCGGTTTATCGCCGACATGACGCTCCTCGTTCATGAAGCCCACGGCGACGAGGCGATGATCCTGGAAAACGGGCGGCAACTGCTGGCCGACCTGATCTCGACCGATGATTGGCTGCCCCAGCGCTTCTCTGAACCGAACGCCCTCAAATACCGTCAATATCTGCTGCATTGCGATCCCCTGGGCCGCTTCTCCGTGGTGAGCTTCGTCTGGGGTCCGGGGCAGAGCACGCCGATACACGACCATACCACATGGGGGATCGTCGGTGTGCTGCGCGGCGCCGAGCTTTCCCAAGGCTACGATCTGGTCGAGGGAGTTCCCGTGGGAGGCAGGATCGAGCGGCTCGAGAGGGGCGAGGTGGCATGTGTGTCTCCGATCGTCGGCGACATCCACAAGGTCTTCAATGCGCTCGACGACCGCGCATCGGTCAGTATCCATGTCTATGGCGGCAACATCGGCCAGATCAGCCGCCACGTCTACGATGACGAAGGCCGCATCTCGTCCTTCGTGTCGGGGTATCACAACGACATGCTTCCCAATCTTTGGGTAGCGTGATGGGTCCTGCAGTCTCTGTCGAGTGGCGCGGCCGCGCCATGGTTGCCACGCTCGCAGTGCCGACTGCCGGCAACGCATTGTCGGTCGCCATGGTCGAGGCACTGCATGGCGTGGTCGACGCGGCCGAGGAAGGTCGGGCGGCGCTTCTCTGCCTCCGCAACCAAGGCAACCGGTTCTGCACCGGCTTCGACCTGACAGCGGTCGAGGACGAGACGGATGCCAGCCTGCTTGCCCGGTTCGTGCGTATCGAGATGCTGCTCACACGAGTTCATTCCGCTCCATTCGCCACACTTGCTTTCGCCTCAGGCACGGCAACAGGGGCCGGAGCTGATCTCTACGCATCGTGTTCTCGACGCTATTGTGGACCTGATGCGAAGTTCTCTTTTCCAGGCGCGGGCTTTGGACTCGTGCTTGGGACCGGACGCCTCGCGGCGCTGGTCGGTGCGTCGTCCGCGCAGGAACTGGTGGCGTCGGGGCGCACGATCGACGCGCAGGAATCGATGAGACTCGGACTGAGCAACGCCATGATCGCATGTGACGATTTCGAAGCAGTCCTCGAATCCGAGACGCAGGCGGCGGCCCGTCTGGATCGGCATACGCTTGCATCCGTGCGCAGCCTGCTTGCCGGCCGCGATGCCGATCGGGATCTCGCCGCGCTTGTGCGCTCGGCCGCGCGAGCGGGTCTCAAAGATCGCATCGTCGCACACCTCGCACGTGTGAAAGCCGGGCGTGCATCTGCCGCCGTGATGGGGAATGCATATGAATGACATGACGTCCGGAGCCGCCGGCCAGCGCGACACGGTCGAGGATCTGCGCACGATATTGTCGCCGCGCGGCGTGGCCCTCGTCGGCGCCACGGACGACGTCTCGAAGTTCGGTGGCCGCGCGTTGCGCTATTTGCTCCGGCACGGCTTCGAAGGGGGCATCTACCCGATCAACCCATCGCGGACGGAAGTCCTCGGCCTGCCTTGCTTTCCAAGCATCGCGGCCATCGGAAAAACAGTCGACGTTGCGCTTCTGCTTGTGCCCGGCCGGCATCTGCTCTCGGCCGTGGAGGAATGCGGCGCGGCCGGCTTGCGTGGCGCCATCGTGGTCACCTCCGACTTCGCGGAGGCCGGGGCGGAAGGCGCTCGGCGTCAGGAGGAACTTGTCGCGGCGGGGCGCCGCGCAGGTGTTCGTCTGATCGGGCCCAACTGCCTCGGCTTTGTAAATCCCGCCAGGAAGCTTGCTCTTTCCTCTTCCGTCGCCCTCGCAGTCGACAGGTTGCCGTGCGGCGCTATCGGGATGGTGAGTCAGAGCGGCTCCGTGATGGCTTCTATGCTCAGTCATGCCTATGACGATGGCAGCGGCTTCAGCGTCTGCGCGACTGTCGGCAACCAGGCCGACATCGACGCTTGTGACTTCATCGACTATTTTGCCGAGGATCCCGCTACACGGGTCGTCTGCGCCTATCTCGAAGGGGTGACAGACGGCGCGAGGCTGATCGCCTCGGCATCACGCTGCCGTGCAGCGGGGAAGCCGCTGCTGATCGTCAAGTCGGGACGCACCGCTGCGGGCGCCGCGATCGCGCAGTCGCACACGGCAAGCCTTGCGGGTTCATACGAGGTGCTGGAGGCCGTGTGCCGGAGGCATTCGGCCGTGCTGCTCGACGACCCGGAGAACATGATCAAGACAGCCGAGTTCCTCGCCGCCTATGGCGTGCCTCGCACCGATGGTATCGCGGCGCTGACCCCGTCGGGCGGAACGGCCGCGATCACCGGCGACCGCATCTCCGCGGCGGGGCTGCGGCTCGCCGAGCCGAATGCATCGACCGTGGCCAAGCTTCGCGCGATCTTCGGCACGACGCGCCACGTCAATCCGCTCGATGTCGGCGGCATGCCCGCAGACAAGATGATGGAGGCCGCGGTGCGGCCGATCGAGATCTTCGCCGCGGACCCGGATGTGGGCACCATCGCGGTGGCGATCGCGACCTCGCCGGCACTGGAAAAGAAGGCGGCCGAATGGTCGCAGGCCGCGGAGCATTGCAGCAAGCCCGTTATGTTCGTGGTTACGCCTGGTTCGGTGCTCGACCCTGTGCGCAAGGTGCTGCGCGACCACGGACGGCCCTACTGCAACACCATGGACCAAGCGATCGCGGTGCTACGTGCCTCGGCAGCAGCAACGACCGGGGAAGGGGCGGACGTACCGGTCCGCCCAACGGACATGCCTCATCCCGTTGAAGCAGCACGGGCACTGCAGCCGGGACGGCTCCTCGAGCCGGAAGCCAAGTTGCTGCTCTCCGCCGCCGGCATCCCGGTCACCCGTGAGATGGTGGCGAGGGATGTCGACGCGGCCGTCGAATTCGCGGAAACGCTGGGCGGGCCGGTGGTGCTGAAGATCGTCTCGCGCGAGATCGTGCACAAATCCGACATTGGCGGCGTCAAGGTTGGGCTCGGCGGCGAAGGAGCGGTCCGGGCCGGCTGGGACGGGATCATGGCAAGCGTTGCCACGCACGCGCCGGAGGCGAAACTGGAAGGCCTGCTTGTCCAGGAGATGGCTGGTGCTGCGACAGAGATGATCGTCGGTGCACGCTGGGATCCGCAGTTCGGGCCGACCGTGCTCGTCGGCATGGGAGGGGTGCAGGTCGAGCTCATTCGCGACGTCCGCATCGCTCTCGCCCCGCTCTCGCCAGGGCAGGCGGCCGACCTGGTGCGGACCTTGAGGCTATGGCCGCTGCTCGACGGCTACCGTGGTCGGCCGAAAGCGGACATGGAGGCACTCTGCGACGCGCTGGCATGTCTATCATGGTTGGTCGCGGACCTGGACGGACGGCTGACGGATATCGAGATCAACCCGCTCTTCGTGCGTGAGGCGGGCAAGGGAGTGCTTGCCGTTGATGCGCGTGGCGTGCTCGCCTGAGACAGGAAAGAAAAGAAATGAACGAGATAATCTACGAATCTGGCGACGGCATCGCCCGCATCGTCCTCAACAGGGCGGAGAAGCGAAACGCGATCAATGAGGCGATGGCTATAGGCCTCTACGAGGCCTGGAAGCGTTTCCAGTCGAGTGACGATCGTGTCGCGGTAGTTATCCCGGCGGGTGATGACTTTTCTGTTGGTGCCGACATCAAGTCACGGCCGCAGAATTTTCCACTTGCGATTCCCGGGATCGGCGTCGACGTGACCAAGCCCGTCGTCATCGCGGTCGACGGCTGGTGTACCGGCGGCGCGGTGGTAATGGTGCAGATGGCCGACATCTGCGTAGCGACCGAGCGTGCGAAGTTCCTCTATCCGGAAGCCAAGCGCGGTTTCACGGGCGGCATGATCGCCGGAATTGCAAACCGTATCCCGCACAAGATAGCGATGGAGATGATGCTGCTTGGCGACGAGATTTCGGCGCGCCGGGCCTACGAGGTCGGCTTCGTCAATAAGCTTGTCGCTCCCGAGGAGCTAAATGCTGTGGCGATGGACTATGCACGGCGCTTGACAAGGTGCGCGCCCCTAGTCGTCGCCCAGTTGAAGCAAATGGCTGCCGAGCTTGTACCGCTAGGATCCGCTGAGCGCGGTGCACAACTGCGTTACGCGCTCCAAGCGATCCGCGAAAGCGATGACGCGAAGGAGGGCGTGGCGAGTTTCATCGAGAAGCGGATGCCGGTATTCACCGGAAAGCTGTAATCTCATACATTCTGGTGGCTCAGCGAACGCAAACGTAATTCTCGTCATCACTTGTGGCAGCGCGCCAAAGACTACCGAGAGCCCCCCATGATACGCTATGGCCGCCGGTACTACGCTCGGGCAAAGAGCGGCAAATAGACGGTGGGTGAAAAGTGTAATGACGGTGGCGATCGGCGGTAAAAAGTTCGAATCGCTTCGAGTGAGATTGAAGATCTCCGATCCCATCCGACATTAGAATTCCGAGCAAAATGCCAACGAGATTCGTTGACAAAATTGCGTCTGGCACAACCGGTCAGCCGCAGTTGGGAAACAACACGCCGGTGGGTTTCTCGCTGACCCCCACATCGTCGTCTATTTCGTGTGGGCGGCGATCACCTTGGCGCAGGCTGGCGAGAGCTTCTCTTTTTGCTCCGCGAGACAAGCGAACGGACGACCATCACCCGGCTTGACGCCCGGGCAGAGCTTCTGGAAGTCGCCCTTGCAGGCCATCTTTTCGGCCATGGTCTGTGCCATCGCCGTCTCCGAAATCAGCAACGCGGAAAGTATCGCGGCACCAAACAGCCACCGCATGGCATTCCTCCCTCTATACCAATGAGCGCATCAGATGATTGCTTACCGCCCGGCGTGTCAATCTACGCGGTAGGCGCATCTTATTCCATCATCCCGCACCGGTAGACGATGATCGAAATGCATAGGGCCCTGAGACTTTTGCCGGAGAGTCCGACCCGAAATTAATACTATTGATCCCGATCCTTGCGGCGACGAAGCATTGTACGCTGTCGAGCGCCGGACGATCTATGTGGTCGGCCCATCCATTTCATGGTTCCAATTGAAGGCGACGTTTCATTTAGCGCAGTGCAGCGTTTCAACAGCGACCTGGAGGAGGCGAAATGCATACACTGAGGATGGTGACGATACTCTTGTTTTCGGCAGGCGTATTTTCGGTCTTGCCATTTGGCTCGGCCGCTTATGCGCAGTCATTGGATTATTGTAAGAAGGATGCGGCGAGGCTCTGCAAGGGAGTGCAGATGGGCGAAGGCAGGATGCTCAAGTGCCTCAAGGCTCACGAAGACGACCTTACAGTAGGCTGCGCCAAGGAGCTCAAGACCCTCAAGGCCAAGATGGGGAAATAGGCGCCCGCGCCTGAAGGCAGTGAGTTTGCCCGGCAAAGCATTGGTTTGCGGGAGAGACAAGCGGACCGGCAATCGGACCGCGTAGCATTGCCGATGCGAGCAAGGTGGACTTTTCGTCCGGCGCATGGACTTCGGCGATTTTCATCGCCTCCGGCGTTCCGACAATAAACGGAACTATGGGCGGCGGCGAACGGGCAGCCTGCATTTTCGCCCGCTATTCAACGTTCGCGCGATCACGCATCGTCGTGGAGACCTGGAGGGGAACCAGGCTGATGTATGTTATCACGAAGCCCTCGTTCCGTTCTGCGGGGGCGCTCCTGGCAACGGGGCTTTTGCCCTTGCTTCTGGCGGCGTGCGACAAGGGAAACGACTATATCCCGCCGCCGCCGCCAAAGGTGGACGTCGCGCTGCCACTTAAGCAGGACGTGCAGCGCTATCTTTATACCACGGGCAGTACCGACGCCGTCTCCAGCACGACGCTCGTCGCACGTGTCCAGGGATTCGTCGAGAAGATCGACTACCAGGACGGCGACGCGGTCAAGTCGGGGGACGTCCTTTTCATCATCGAACAGCAGCCCTACCAACTGGCGCTGCAACAGGCGCAGGCCGCCCAGGCTGGCGCCGAGGCGGCGGCGAAACAGTCCGAACTCACATACAACCGGCAGGTCGATCTTTTCGCCAAGCACGTCGCCGCACAACAGGATGTCGACAACGCCGCCGCGCAGCGCGACGCCGATCGGGCCAGACTGAAGCAGACCGAGGTCGACACCAAACAGGCTGAGCTCAATCTCGGCTATACCGAGGTGAAGGCTCCCTTCGACGGCATCGCGACGGCCCACCAGGTCTCGATCGGCGAACTCGTCGGCACCGGCGGGGCGACGACGCTTGCGAGCGTCATCCAGTTGAATCCGATCTACGCGCAATTCAGCATCAGCCAGGGTGACGTGCAGCGCATCCGCACGGAGATCGCCAAGCGCGGGCTGACGACGGAGGAGTTGAAGAAGATCCCGGTCGAACTCGGCCTCGAAAGCGAGAAAGGCTATCCGCACAAGGGAACGCTCGACTACGCCGCGCCATCCGTCGCCTCGACGACGGGTACGTTGCCGGTGCGCGCCATGCTCGCCAACGCCGACCGTGTGCTGCTGCCCGGCTATTTCGTCCGCGTCCGCATACCGCTCGGCACGGAGCCCGATCGGCTGCTGGTGCCCGACCGCGCGCTCGGCTCGGATCAGGGCGGTCGCTATCTGCTGGTCGTCGGCAAGGATAATGTCGTCGAGCAACGTCCCGTCACGATCGGTGAACAGGTTGGCCAGCTTCGCGTCGTCGAATCGGGCATCACCGACGGCGACAGCGTTCTCGTCTCCGGCCTGATGCACGCCGTGCCGGGCGAGCAGGTCGAGCCGACGACGACCAAGATAGACGCGAGCCCGGCGGCCCAATGATCTCGCGCTTCTTCATCGAGCGGCCGGTCCTGGCGAACGTCATCGCCATCCTTATGGTCGTGCTCGGAGCGGTATCGCTCTATTTCCTGCCGGTCGCGCAATATCCGAACGTCGTGCCGCCGACGGTGCAGGTGACGACCCGCTATCCGGGCGCCAGCGCGCAGACCGTCATCGACACCGTGGCACTGCCGATCGAACAGCAGGTCAACGGCGTCGAGAACATGCTCTACATGCAGTCCTATGCGGCTGCCGACGGGACCTACAATCTGACGGTGACCTTCGCCATCGGAACCGACCTCGACAACGCGCAGGTGCTGGTCCAGAACCGCGTTTCAGCGGCGATGGCATCCTTACCCCAGCCCGTCCAGGTGCAGGGTGTCAATGTCCAGAAGCGGTCGACCGCGATCCTGAAGATCGTAACGCTGTCCTCACCGGACAATCGCTACGACAGCCTCTATCTGTCAAACTTCGCCACTATCCAGCTCAGGGACGAGATCGCACGGCTGCCTGGCGTCGGCAATGTCGCCGTATTCGGCGCAGGGCAGTATTCCATGCGCATATGGCTCGATCCCAGCCGTATGCAGGCACTTGGGCTGAACGTTCAGGATGTCGTGCAGGCGCTGCAGCAGCAAAGCGAACAGGTGACTGCCGGCCAGGCAGGCATGCCGCCGGCACCGTCCGATCAGTCCTTCCAGTATACGGTCGAGGTTTCGAGCCGCTTGAACGATCCGGCGCAGTTCGCCGACGTGATCGTGAAGACGGGCAGCGACGGCAGCCTTACGAGGGTGCGCGACATTGGCCGGGTCGAACTCGGCGCCCAGACCTATGGGCAGATATTCAATCTCAACGGCCAGCAGGCCGCCGGCCTCGCCATCTTCCAGACGCCGGAGGCGAACGCGCTCGACGTCGCGCACGAGGTCGATACCAAGATAAAGGAACTGTCGCGGCACTTTCCGCAAGGCATCGTCTATTCCGTTCCCTTCGACACCACGACCTTCGTGCATGAATCGGTCATTGAGGTCTA
Source organism: Mesorhizobium koreense (assembly GCF_031656215.1). Taxonomy (NCBI): domain Bacteria; kingdom Pseudomonadati; phylum Pseudomonadota; class Alphaproteobacteria; order Hyphomicrobiales; family Phyllobacteriaceae; genus Mesorhizobium; species Mesorhizobium koreense. The sequence goes on from NZ_CP134228.1 coordinate 451,229, forward strand.
CAAGACCCTGATGGAGGCGGCGGTGCTGGTGCTGATCGTCATCCTGATCTTCCTGCAGGACTGGCGCGCCATGCTGGTGCCGGCCACCACCGTGCCGGTGACCATCATCGGCGCCTTCGCGGCGATGGCGGCGCTCGGCTTCTCGGTCAACCTTTCCACACTCTTCGCCATCGTTCTGGCGATCGGCATCGTCGTCGACGACGCGATCGTGGTGGTGGAGGGGGCGGCCCACAACATCGAGCGGGGCATGTCCGCCCATGATGCGGCGATCGCGGCGATGAAGGCGCTTTTCGCGCCGATCGTCGGCATTACACTGGTGCTGATGGTGGTGTTCCTGCCCGCGTCCTTCCTTTTTGGCCTCACCGGCCAGATCTATGCCCAGTTCGCGCTGGTCATAGCGGCTACGGCTCTCATCAGCGCCATCAACGCGGTGACACTCAAGCCCACACAATGCGCGCTGTGGCTGCGGCCGGCGGTGCCGCCCGAAAAACGCAATCTCTTCTATCGCGGCTTCAACCGTGCCTATGCGGCTGCGGAAAACGCTTACGCCCGTCTCGTCGGCGCCATGACCAAGGTGAGCGGACCGATGGTCGTACTGGCTCTGCTGATCGCCGTGGCCGCAGGCTACGGCCTCTCCCGCGTACCGACCAGCTTCATCCCGATTGAAGACCAGGGCTATATGATCGCCGCGGTCCAGCTTCCCGACGGCGCCTCGCTCGGGCGTACCGAAGCTATCTTGCAAGAAGTCAACAAGATCGCCGCGTCTGTCCCGAGCGTCGACCGCGTCGTCACCATCGCCGGCGTTTCCGCGCTCGATAACAATGCCAGCCTCGCCAGCGCGGGCGTCGCCTATATCGTGCTGAAGCCCTGGAGCGCGCGCGGCGAAGGCGGCGACCTGCTCGGCGTCTACAACGCCCTGAACGATCGCCTTTCGACCGTGCGGAACGGCCTTGTCACTGTCTTGCCGCCGCCGCCGATACAGGGTATCGGCAATGCCGCCGGCTTCACGATGCAGGTGGAACTCAAGGACGGCAGCTTCGACCTCGCCCGGCTGCAGGCGGCAACCGATGCAATCGTGCGCTCGGCTGGCACCCAAACCGCGATCCAGCGCGTTTTTGCGCCCTTCCGGGCGAGCGTGCCGCAGTATCGCATCGAGATCAATCGCGAGAAGATCCAGGCCTACCTGCTCAACGCCGATCAGGTCTTCTCGACGCTGGCGGGCTATATCGGCTCCAGCTATGTCGGCCAGTTCAACAAGTTCGGCCGCGTCTTCCAGGTCTACGCGCAGGCCGATGCCTCCTCGCGGCTGTCCCCGAGGGACATTCTAGACCTGACGGTGCGCAACCAGAACGGAGACATGGTTCCGCTCGGTGCCGTCATGACGGTCGAGCCAAGTACAGGCTCGTCGCTGATCAGCCTCTATAACCTCTATCCGTCCGCGATGATCGCCGGCGTGCCGGCGAACGGCTTCTCCTCGGGGCAGGCGATGCACATCATGGAGCAGGTCGCCGCCAGAGAACTACCGAATGGCATCGGATACGAATGGACCGCCCTCTCCTATCAGGAGAAGCTCGTAGGGGGTCAGATGTACCTGGTCTTCGCGCTCGGCCTGCTGCTGGTCTATCTCGTCCTCGCCGGGCAGTATGAAAGCTGGTGGGCGCCGCTGTCGGTCATTCTCGCGGTTCCCCTGTCTCTCGTCGGGCCGGTGGCCGTGTTCCTTGGCGTCGGCATCGCCAACAACCTCTACGTCCAGATCGGGCTGGTCCTGCTCTTCGCACTTTCCGCGAAGAACGCTATCCTCATCGTAGAGGTGGCGCGCGAGTTGCGCCTTGCCGGAAACGGCATCATGGAATCCGCAGTGGAGGCCGCCCGCGCGCGCTTCCGACCGATCGTCATGACATCGTTCGCCTTTATCCTGGGCGTCGTGCCGCTGGTGCTGGCAACCGGCGCCGGGTCGAGCGCCCGCAAGTCGATCGGCATCACCGTGTTCTCGGGCATGATCGCCTCAACCTGCCTGGCGGTGATCTTCGTGCCGAGTTTCTTCGTGATCATGCAGCGTTTCGAGGAATGGCGCGCCGGACGCGGGAAGCGGCCGCTCGCCTCCAGGTCCGGATAGTTGAGAGGCTGGATCAAAGCGGTTCGTCGGTCCGGAAGAATCGTTGGTGGCGTCACCGGTTTTGGGAGCACCGACCAATGCTGGCATGATCTGCCTATCCGTTTCCCGTTTGTCAGATGCGGGCGGCCGCATTAACAATAGTCAGGTATTTTTGGGGTTGGTCGGCATGCACGAAGTCTTGTGGACCGTCATCCTTTGTACCTTGTTGATCGTGGGAGCCGCCGGAGGCTTCGTCCTTCGGTCACTGGTTCCTGAACCGCACCGCAATCAGCCGACCATCGAGTTCCTGCGCATCGTCACGGCTCTGCTCGTCACCTTCGCCGCACTCGTGATGAGCTTGATCCTGGCATCGGTCCGCAACTCCTATGACTCCGCCTTCCGTGACCGCAGCCACTATGCCGCCAGCCTCGTCCAACTCGATGCCTGCATGCGCAACTACGGGCCGGAACTGGCGGAAGCGCGCGTGAAGCTCCATCGCTATACCGCCGCCGTGATCGCCAGCACCTGGCCGGACGAGCCTCCGCCACAAGGAGTCGACTATCCGGATGCGGCCGGGATGCCGCGCCTCGGCGAGGTTCCGGTGCTCGCCACCATCATGAACGATATCGGCATCGCGATCGGCGAACTCGCTCCGGGCGATACACTGCACCGCTCGTTGGCTGCTCGTTGCACGGCTGATTACCGGGAAGTGGCCAGCGCGCGCTGGGTCGTGATCGAAGATGTCCACGGATCGCTCTCCGCGCCGTTCGCCATCGTACTCATATTCTGGCTGACACTGGTCTTTTTGAGCTTCGGTCTGCAAGCGCCACGCAACCTCCTCGCCAGCGTGGCCATCGGCATCGCCATCATTTCGGTGACGAGCGCCATGTTCGTCATTCTCGATCTCGACATTCCTTATGGCGGCCTGTTCGGCATACCGAGCACGTCCATGCGGCTCGCCCTGACCGACATGCTGAGGTAAACTGCCCCGTTCTGGCGCTAGCGAATTCCGGCGATAGCCGGGATGTTTCCGCGGAGCCGGTCAAAGCGGCAGTTGGTATGATTCCGCCGATTCTGCACTCGGCATCGTGTCGTCGTATCTCTGTCTCGAGGTTTCAATGCTCGAGCCGACGCGAAACGTACCTGCCTTTGCCGATGGCCGCGTCGACAAGCCGGCCATCGTCGAGGGCCTGCTCGCCGCGAACGACGGTATGGACGACCTTGCCGCGAAACGACTTGCCCTCATAGATCGAGTAGCCCGCGCTCGAAACGACGCTTTCACGCTTCTGCTTCCAGTGCGTATTGAGGTCGACCAGCGCGAAATCCGCATCCAGGCCGATTTTGATCGAGCCTTTTACATGGGAAAGACCCATAAGGCGCGCCGGGTTGGATGCCGTCAGTTCGACGATTCGTTCGAGCGGAATCCCGCGCTCATGAAAGCCGTCGGTCAGGAGCACCGGCAGCAACGTCTCAAGTCCCGGACAACCTGGTGACGCGCCCCAGATGTCGGCCTCCTTCGAACCGAGGTCCCGGTGGACATGATCCGTCCCGACAGTATCGATCTCGCCATTGGCCAAGCCCCGCCAAAGCCGCTCGCAATCGGATCTTTCCCGCAAGGGCGGATTGACCTTGCCGACGACACCGCCCCGCCACGTGACGTCATGCGTGAGGTAGTGCGGGCAGGTTTCAAAATAGATTGCGGTGCCGGCGGATTCCTGACGCAGCCCGGCCTCGAGCGCCTCCCTCGAAGTCGTATGAACCACATAGAGCGGAGCACCGGCCTTGGCGGCAAGCAGCGCGGCGCGTTGAACGGCATCGGCTTCGACGAAGGGCGGCCGGCTGTCGTTCCAGGTCGCCAGACCGCCTTTCCCATCGGGATCTGCCACCTTGACGCGTTTGCGCAGCATCTGTGCAACTTCGATGTTTTCCGGATGCGGGCAGACCATGCCGCCATTGGCCGCGGCAGCTTCGCACAGGCGGTAGAGGAAGCCGTCGTCGATGTCCGGCAGACCGAGACGCGAGCCTTCGCCGTTGCGGTTGTTCATGAATATCTTGAAGGTCGGCGCCCCGAATTCACGCGCATAGCGCGGCACGGATGCAAGCTGGTCTTCCGTCGAGATGATGAAATGATAGCCGAAATCGATGCGTGCGCCTGCCTGGGTTACATCGACAACTTCTTCAAAGATGTCCTCGAACGGCTCCGTGGCCATCAGGTACGGCACAAAGCATGTCACACCTCCCATGACCGCTGCCGCCGTCTCCTGGCTGGCGTCCTCGGGGACGCGAGGCCGCGAGATGTCCTTGCCGTGACCGAGATGGAGGTGCACGTCGATCAGGCCGGGGAGCACGGCAAGACCCTTTGCGTCGATGACGCGATCGGCGCGGGCGCCACTGTCCGGCTGCAGGATCGCGACGATCTTGCCGCCCTCGACGCCGATGTCGCACAACGTACGGCCCGATCCGGGAAGAACTGCTTCGCCGCCGGCGATCAGGAGGTCGAACTTGGCTGTCATGGCAAATTCCTTTCGGTGCGCGGCGCCGCGGAACGCAACGCGGCGCCGAAGTCGTCGAGGCTTGGCATTGCGTCGAGGGCATGGACCGACCTGGTGATCCGGCCAATGGCAGCGTCGCCGCCGGCGGCTAAGAGATTCTTGCGAAACTTCTCTTCGACAGCCTTAGCACCCGCCGGGCGGGAGCGGTTGCCATAAGCATCTTCGACGCGGGCACTCCGCATGTCGCCGCTACGCAAGCGACAATGGATTTCGGCTTCGAAGCGGGCCGGGAAATCCGCCTCCCGCAGCGGTGTCCAGATTATCCGCCCGGCAAGCTGCCGCGCCTCCGGGGAAAGCTCCCGCTCGAATACCGTTGTGTCGACTTGCCCGTGGACAAATCGCGCGGCAACGACGGCAGGCAGGCTCCAGCGCATGGCGTGATCCCTCGCCGCCTGTTTGGCTGACCAGGGCTCGCAGATGATGCCTGCAGCGCCCGCCGGAACCCGGCATTCGATTTCTTCGATCATCTCGGCACGAACGCCGCCATCCGCCAGCGTTCCGGCAGCCTCGATGAATGGATGCAGATAGTGGCAACATGGATGGAACTTGAAGGCCACATCACGAATATGCCAGTCGAGACCGAGACTGCCGACATTCTCGCGAAGCCTGTCGGAGGCATTCCGGTCTCCGGCAAAGGCCGAGAAAAGCCCGAACCGCCCCTCGAACGAAGTCTCGGGGCCGGTCAGCCCGGCTCGTGCCAAGGCAAAGGCGGTGATACCCGAATGAGCGGCCCAGCCCGGATGCAACGACTTGACGGTGGAGCCGTTGCTCAAGAACTCGAATACGCCGGACGCCTGACTGAGCGCGATGCCCAGCGCGGCGACCGTCGTCTCCTCGTCGGCGCCTGCCAGTTCCGCCGCGATTCCCGCTGCGCACAATGTGCCGCCCACCGACGTCAACTGAAATCCCCGGTCCTGAAACGAGCCCGCCGCCGCAAGACCGATGCGAATGAAGACCTCGTACCAGCGAGCGTAGGCTCCGAGTACAGCCTTCCCCGACGCCCGAAAGGCTTCGCCTCCGGCGATGGCCGTCGAAGCAAGAACCGAACTGCCATGGACGATCGAGCCGGTATGCGTGTCGTCGAATTCCAGACTGTGGATCAGTCCGCCATTCACCAACGCAGCGTCCGAGGCCGAAAATCCTCCCGCCTGACCGAGAATGGTGCATGGTCCCGCGGCTGACAGCCCCTTCGCATAATTACGATATGGACGTCCCGCCGACGATCCGGCCGCAGCCAATCCAACGCCCGCAACATCGAGAAGGTGCAGCTTCGCCACATCCGCCACGTCCTCAGGCAAGTTGCTCTCGGCCAGACGGCCCAGCCGCTCCACGATGACGCGGGAAAGGCTCATTGCCTGTCGACCCGCAAGGCCCGGGCTGCCGAAAGGGCGGCGATCCGTCCGAGCGCGACTGCCGTCAGGAGGCCGTTGCCGGAGGCGTATCCAAGCGCCCCGGAACGGCCGCTGATACCCGCGGCGGCGCCGCCGCCGGCATAGAGATTGGGGATCGGCTCACCGGAGCCGCGCAGGACGCGGGCTTCCCGGTCGATCCGCAAGCCGCCTTGCGTGTGGAACATGCCCGGCACGACACGGCAGGCATAGTAGGGCGGCCGCAGCGGTGCGATGCCGAATTCCTTGCGCCCGAAGGCGTCGCCTTCCCTGCCGGCGGCCGAGGCATTGTAGCGGTCGATTTCCTCGCTCAGCGTACCGGCCTCCAGGCCGCATGCCATCGCCAGATCATGCAGACGGTCTGCCTTCTTGAAGGCGCCGTAATCGCTCAGTTCTCGGAATTCTTCTTCCTGCGCGGCAATGTCGAAGATACGTTGATCGAAGATCGCATATGCATGATCGCCCTGCGCCAGCACGATCCGTGCATAGCCGGAATAACCGGTGCTCTCGTCGCCGAAGCGGCGTGCATCGGCGCCGACAAGAATGCCGCCCTTCTCGATCGTGGTCCAGGAGAGGAGCCCGCCATGCGGGTCCGCGACGGCAGCGTATCCCTGATAGGCCGCCATGTTATCGAGGGCGGCGCCGAGTTTCCTACCCCATAGCACTGCTTCACCGGCGGACCCGTGGGCCCCGAAATATCGCGCGCCGGCGATTTCCGGACAGAAGCGCGCGACAAGATCCCGATTGGCGCCGAAGCCATTGACCGCCAGGATGGTCTTTCCAGCCCGGATATCGAACGGACTGGAATTACCCGCGTCGATCACGGCGCCCCTCACCGCTCCATCCTCCACGATCAACTCGCGAGCCGAGTTTCCGACCGCGATCGGGATGTTTCGCTTCTCGACAGCCGCGATGAGGTCGTCCACGAGATCGATGCCCCGGCGCGACACGGGCGCATGCAGACGGGGCACGGAATGGCCGATATGCTTGTAGGCGGTGACGAGCTTGAGGCGTGCGCCAACATCGTCGATCAACCATTCCACCGTCTCGGCCGACACCTGCGCCATCAGGCGTACGAGATCCGCATTGTCGGCTTCCCCGGCGATAGCCATCAGGTCGCGGCAATAGTTCTCGGGACCATCATCGATACCGGCTTCGCGCTGAAACCGGCTTCCGGCGGCTGGCACAGACCCGGTCGACAGCGCCGAGTTCCCGCCGGGTCGATCCATCTTTTCGACAATGGCTGTCGACAACCCCTGGTCATGGGCAGCAATTGCCGCGCACAAGCCGCATGCGCCGGCGCCGATAACCAGAACATCGAGATCCTCGTTCAATTCTCAGCGCTCCCGCAGATGTTCTTCGATCAATCGCGACCAGCTTTTCCCGGCTAGCGCGTCGCTGTCGCGCGCTATGCAAACAAGCAATTCCGACAGTCCAGGCACGACCAAGGCATTGGTCTCGATTTTCGCTATCAGTGTCTCCTCGTCGAAAGGCCGGTCCGCGCCGCCCCTCGCACTGGCTCGTTCGGCCGACCAGACCTCGCCGTCGGCAAAACGCCAATGGACGCGCGCCGGCCGATCGTTCGGCCAGGGCCGGATATCCGGGTGCGGCGCAAGCGTCACCTGTCGGCGGAGGGCGGTGATGCGCGGATCATCGAGCGTTTTCGCGGCAAAAGCCTCCTGCCCGCCGGTTCCCAGAAGCGCCGAGGCAGCGAGCGCATGGGGCATCGAGAATTTGGCGGCGAGAACAGTTGCCGGCTCGACCGTCGTCAGCGTTTCGCCGCGCGGGTGTGTCTCCACATGGATTCCGCGAAGATCATCGGGCGATCGACCTTCGGCGGAAAGCCTGTTCCTGAGCTCCAGCGTCGCCTCGATCGCAGAGTGGGCGTATTGGCAGCAGGCGAAGACCTTATGGTACCCCTCGCCGGCCACCCATGCCGTTCCGAGATCCCGCGTCAGTGCGTCGGGTACGTAGTCGGCGCCAAGACAGGAGACAAAAGCGTCATACATGCCGTGCGCCACGCCAGCGATGCCGGCTTCTGCCCAATCGACGGATTGCAGACCGATCCAGGCCCCTGCCGATGTCCAGGCATTGCGTATCAGCGCTCCGTCGATCGCGTGCGCATAAGGTCCCGCAAATGTCATGCTTGCTGCGCCCGTAACCGCCGCGCCGAGCAGCTTCGGATCGGCATTGCGCGCCAGCGCCGCACCGCACGCGGCGCCGATCGTCGCGAACGCCGCATGCGGATGAACCCGCATCGAGGAGAACGGAAATGCAGTGGCGATGCGGGCAACGACCTCGTAGGCGACAGCAAGCCGCGCAAGCATGGCGGCAAGCGTCAGGTTCCGTGCCTCGCTTTCGGCGAGCAGTGCCGGCAAAATATAGGCGCCAGCATGACATGGAACGGAGCGCAGGCCTTCGTCGAGTTCGCACCATGTCGCGGCCATGCCGTTGGCGACCGCCGCGGAGGTACGATCGAGGCGACCGATGCCGGGCGCAAATACGGTCGCTTCAGGTCCTGTCGATGTGCGGACCAGACGCAACAGGGTTTCCTTTACCTGCGGTTCGCCGGAGGCGGCAGCCATGGCTGCGACATCGTCGGCAAGGATCAACGCCGCCCGGCGCTGCATGGCTGCAGGCAATTCTCCGTGCACGGCGCCGCTTGCCCATTCGAACAATTGCGTCGTTGCCTCGGCGCAGGCGGAGCGCTGAACTTCGTCGACGACAGGCTTCATCAGAACCATTCCCAGAGATCCGGTTTATCGCGCAACTCCGCTGCGCTGCCTTGAAAGACGCTTCTGCCTGCTTTCAGGATCATTGCGCCGTCGATGATCTTCAGCGTGGCCGGCACGTTCTGCTCGACGATGATGAGCCCGGTCCCGAACGCCTTGCTGATCAGCGCGAGTTGACCCATGACGTTGCGCACGATGACGGGCGCGAGGCCGGTGGAGGGTTCATCGAGAAGCAGCCATTTCGGCTGCGTCATCATCGCCATGCCGAGCGCAAGCATCTGCTGTTCGCCGCCGGACATGGTGCCGGCACGTTGCTTGCGCCGCTCGTCGAGAACCGGGAAAAGCTTGTAGACCTCGCCGATGAAGCTCGTGTCGAAGAACAACCCGGAGATATGAAGGTTTCGTTCGACGGTCAGTGTCGGAAAAACATTGTGGCCTTGGGGGACGAAGGCAAGGCCGCGACGGACCGTCTCGGCGACATTTCCCGGCCGGATCAACTCGTCGTTGAATTCGACGGAGCCCGAAATTGGCTGGTGCGCACCAATCGTAGTGCGCAGAAGCGTCGTCTTGCCCGCGCCATTGTGACCGAACACGCCGAAGCGCGCACCGTCTTCCAGCGACAAGGATATATCCTCGATCGCCGTAAGGCCGCCATATCCTGCCGTCACTCGATTGATCGCCAGCATCGGCCTAGGTCCCGAAATAGAGTTCCGTGAGATGCGGGTCGGAGATCAGCGTCGCAACCTCTCCCCGCGCCAGGATCCTGCCGCCAAACATGAAGACGCCTTCGTCACAGAGATCGCGGATGAAGGCGACGTTGTGCTCGACCACGCAGATGGCGACGCCGGACGCGGCCACCTTGCGCACGACCTTCTGCATGATCTCGTAGGCTTGGCCCTCGACGCCTGCCATCGGCTCGTCGAGCAACAGACAGCGCGCATCGTTCATCAGCGCCCTGGCGACGCCGACAAGCTTCTTCTGTCCGAAGGTGAGATCAGCAGCCGCCTTGTCGGCAAATGCCGCCAACCCGGTATCGTCCAGCACCTGCCGGGCCTTGTCTCTATGCTCTCGTTCCGACCTTGCAAGCGCGCGTGGCGCGAAAAGGACGTTCGTCAGCTTTTCGCCCTTGTAGTCCCTGACTGCGACCATGAGGTTGTCGATCACCGACAACGATGGAAACAGACGAAGGTTCTGCCATGTACGGCTGAGGCCACGCCGCGCGCGGGCATGCATCTTGCAGCCGTCAAGCGGTTTGCCATCGAGCAGCACCGAACCGGCGTCGGGGGCGACGACACCGGACATCAGGTTGAAAAGCGACGTCTTTCCGGCGCCGTTGGGGCCAATCAGCCCGACGACCTGACCAGAGGCAAGCTGAAGATTGATGTCGTCGGCGACGACAATCCCGCCGAACGCTTTCTTGAGGCCGATAGTCTCGACGACATTAGCCATGAGGCTTCTCCGGCCTGGCCGACCATACCGGGGCCGCGGGAATCAAACCCTGCGGACGGACGACCATGAAGACGAGCACCAGTCCGGTGAAAAGCAGCCCCTGCAGCGGGCCGAGCCACCGTGTCGGCAGATCGAGGAAGGTGATCAACTGGGGCAGGGCCTGCAGCAGAACGGCGCCGACGACAGGGCCCCAGGTGGAGCGCAGCCCTCCGACGACAACCATCGTCAGCATGGCCGCCGACGCGAAGATGCCGAATTGCTCCGGCGTGACGAAGCGGAAATAGTGCGCATAGAGCGCGCCGGCAAAGCCCGCCAATGCGCTCCCGAGCGCGAAGGCGCTGACTTTGATAAGCATAGCGTTGCGGCCAAGCGCGGCAAAAGCGAGTTCGTCGTCGCGCATGGCGCTCAGGGCGCGCCCAAAGGGACCGTGCGCGATCCGGCGGATAAACCACGTCGCCAGTAGTGCCACGACCACAGCCACGATGGTGAAGACGAGCTTCGAAGTGCCGGGCGGAAGAATGCCGGGAATATCGGATAGCCCGCCCGCACCACCCATCCAGGAAACGTTCTTGACGATTTCCAGCACGCCCAACTGGAATCCGATACTGGCAATCAGAAGATAGTCGCCGGAGACGCGCAGCGATGGAAGCGCAAGGATGACGGACGCGGCTGCTGCGATTGCCGCGCCCGCGAAGAGAGCAAGAATGACCGGAACGCCCAAATCCCTGGCAAGCAGCGCCGAACCATAGGCGCCAATGGCATAGAAGATCGGATGAGCGATCGAGATGAGCCCGCCATAGCCGATCACAAGATTGAAGCTCGTCGACAGCACGACATAAAGGCTGACGAGGATTATGACCGTGTAGAGATAATCCAACGTCAGGCCTCCGGCTTGTGCTGGATGGCGACGGCATCCGTAGAGATACGGCGCGACATCTTGTACCGCTCCGGCAGACGGATGCCGTTCGGAAGGAAGATGATCGCCGCGAAGAGGAAGGCATAGAGCAGGAAACCTTGCCATTGCGAGGGAATGAAAAGTACGCTGCCGTTCTGGATAATGCCGAGGACGACGGCCATGACGACCGTTCCGGCCAGATTGCCGATCCCGCCCATGATCGTGGCGGCGATCGCGAAGATCATCAGGTCGATGGCGGTGTTCGGCTGCACTTGCGCGCGCGAGCCGTAAAGGAACATTCCGAGGCCTACGAGCAGAGCGGCGGCGATCATGGCGGCCAGGAAAGTGCGCGCCTGTCTGATGCCATAGAGTTCGGCGAGTTCGGCGTTGTCGGAAACGGCGGTCATCGCCTGGCCGATCTTTGTAAAGCGCAACAGCAGGAAGACGGCTGCCACCGCCGCAACCGTCGAGGCGAGCGCGGGCACGTCCCAGCCGCTGACGGCAACGGGGCCGACAAGCGTGACCGGCCAGACAAGGGAAGAAAAGATAGTGGTGGGAAATGAGCCGAAAATCAGCATGGCAAGGAACGCGACGAATTCCGACAGGATCAGGGTGAAGATGAAGACGAAGAGTTGCTCGGCACGGCGACGGCGAAGCAGCCGGAATCCGAGAAGTTCGGTCAGGACTGCAAGCACAACGCTTCCAGCGATCGCGCCGAGAAAACCGACCCAACCGGGCAAGTGCAAAATGCCGACAAGCGTATAGGCGGCATAGAAAGCCGCCGTCATCATCGCCGCCTGAGCGAAATTGAAAGCACCGTTTATCTTGAGAACGAGCGAGAATGCGAGTGAGAAAAGGACATAATAGGATGATGTCGCAAGCGACGTCCAAAGGATCTGGGCTATGATGGTGGGCGTCAGCATGGCCGGCTCCGGATAAGTCGGCGGCCGAAGCCGCCGACATTGTGCTGATCTATTTTACCTCGGCGATCTGCTGCCATTTGCCGTCCTTCACCTGAACGAGGTAGACGGGCTTGTTGACCGTATGGTCGGAGCTGATGGTCGTCGTGCCCGTCAGGGGTAGCTTGAAAGTTCCCACGTCGAGCATCGCCTGACGGAAATTCTCGCCGGTCAGCTTTTCGTTCTTCTTCAGCAGGGCGGCGAATACGTCCTTGATCAGGTACGGAGCGTCATAGAGATATTCCGTGTAGGGAAGACCGTTCGGCACGCGGCCGATCTCCTTGTTCCACCGCTGGACATAATCGGCGACCGCGGGCTCGCCCAGGCCTGGCGCCAGCGAGGTTGCGATGATGCCCTCGGCGGCCGAGCCCAGTTGTTCCAGGAAACGCTGGTTGTAGATGGCGGAGTAGGACGACACCGTCATGTTGAGGCCGAGCTGGCGCATCTGGGCCACGATCTGCGGCGTGTCGGCAACCAGGCCTTGGATGTGGACGACATCGGGATTGGCCGCCCGGACCTTTAGCAGCAAGCCGGTCCAATCCGACGCATTCGGATCATACCCCGCATAGTCCACGACCTCGCCGCCATTCTCGGTGAAAACATCCTTGTAGACCTTGGCCGCGACCGTGCCCGTCTCGTTGTTGATGTAGAGGACCGCGGCACGCTTCTTGCCGAGATCCGTCGCCTCGTATTTGGCAAGCGCGCGGATGTCGACGTCGGCAAGCGGGAATGTCGTGTAGGTATAGTCTCCAAGCCGGGCGATATCGGGTGAATTGGCGCCGACCGAAAGCTGCACCACCTTGGCGTCGTTCGCCACCGGCGCGATCGCCTTGACGACGGACGACCAAGCCGAAATGAAGACAGGCACGTGTTCGACCGCAATCAGCTTGTTGGCCGCCTGGATACCGAGTTGAGGATCCGCCTGGGTATCAAGAACCGTCATTTTCAGGGGATGACCGTCGACGCCGCCCTTGTCGTTGATATCCTTCACCGCCCATTGTGCGGCCTGGACCTGGTCTTTGCCGTAGAGCGCCTGGCTGCCTGACAACGGCATGGCGAGACCGAACTGAAGCGGCGTCTTTTCCTGCGCGTTCGCGGGGCCCGCGGCAAGCGCAAGGCCGGCCGAAAGTGCCAGCGCGGCGCCAAGCCGGCCAAGAATTGTCTTCACGTTTCCCATTTTCAAATCCTCCCGAGTTCAGTGGTCAATCGATTGCTTTCAGTGCGGTGACGGCGTCTTCGGTGTTCATGACGTCGGCGTATTTCGACGCCATGTCGAAGAGATTGACGGCATGCGACGTCGCCGAGCGGTCATAGACAGCGTCCTCGGGTACGAGCATCCGGAAGTTGTAGGCGAATCCGTCGACGACGCTGCCGCGCACGCAACCGCTGGTCGTGCAGCCCGTGACGACGATCGTATCCGCGCCCAGGTCGATAAGATAACTTGCCAAGGGGGTGCCGAAGAACGCGCTCGGGTGCTTCTTGGGAAGCAGGACGTCCTTGTCCCTCGGCGCCACCTCGGCGACGAATTCATAGCCCTTGGCGGCCACGCCCATCAGGGCCGGAACCTTGTCGGCGAGACGCCCGGCATCGTAGGCCTCCTTCGGCGAGACATACGGATAAAGGACCGGCCAGCCACGAGCCCGAAACAGATCGAGTAATTTGGCAATATTGCCTACGGCAGTCCAGCCGATCTCTCCGCAGGACGTGGGGAACTCCTCGATGGCCCGCCAGAACGGCATCGGCCTTGTACCGACGGTTCGATACTGCACATCGATGATAAGGAGCGCGGGCCGGCGCCCGAGACCGCTACTGCGCCCGAACCCTGCCGCATTGTAGGCACGCTGCTCTTCTTCCGATATGATCTTGTCCCAGGGACGGGTCATCACGATGGTCCTCTATTTCGAGACGCGATAGCGTTCTTCGAGCGCGTCCCACTCATATTTGGCGACCGCGCGTTGCCTCTCTTCAAAGCTGGCGAGACGGCCGGCGACCGAAGCAAGAGATCCGTCCGCCTTGAGCGCTCCAAGCACGTCGTACGAAGCCTTGAGAGCCGCCTGCAAAACAGCATTGGCATAGAGGACGATCGAGAAGCCCATTTCCGCCAGCTTCTCGCGACCCGGGTCCGGCGTGCGGCCACCGAACACGATGTTGGCGACCTGCGGGACGGGCAGTTCGCTCCCGATACGCGCCAGTTCCCCGACATCGGTCGGCGCTTCGACGAATGTCATGTCCGCACCCGCCTCGATAAAGGCACGAGCACGATCGAGCGCGCGATCCAGGCCCTCGATAGCGCGCGAATCCGTTCGGGCGATGATCTGGAGATCCTGATCATGCCGCGCATCGGCGGCAGCCTTGATCTTCTGCACCATCTCCTCGGTCGGCACGACTTCCTTGCCGGAGAAATGGCCGCATTTCTTGGGAAAAACCTGGTCCTCGATCTGGATGGCGGCAGCGCCGGCGCGTTCGAGACGACGCACGGTGCGGCTCATGTTGAGCGCATTCCCGAATCCGGTATCGGCGTCGACAATGATCGGGATCGAAACCGCATCCGCCATGCCGGCCACCGCGCTTTCGAGTTCGGTCAGGGTAGTCAGCCCGATGTCGGGAGCGCCCAAATGCATGTTGGCAATGCCCGCACCGGTCGCGTAGACCGCCTGAAAGCCCAGATCCTCGATCACGCGCGCGAACATCGCATTTGCAGCGCCGGGAACGGTTGTCGCCTTGCGTTGGTCGACTATCGCCCTGAACTGCTTTCTCAACGTCATTCAACCGCCATCCCATGCGACGCTCAGGCCATCGGCTCCCAGCTTGGCGCACTCTAACAGTCGACAAAGAACTGTCAACAGTTTTCAAATGAGAGCCATTATCGACGGCGATTCTGACCAGCCCAGAAGGCGTATCGTCTATATCATATTGATTTATCTAGATAAAAACTTTCTGCTATCTGTTGACAACTCGAAAGATTTGGCTTTTCCCTCGAATCCGGGCATATGAAGAGCCGGAGCATGCAGGAGCAGCGATGGTCACGCCAATAGCCAGCACGTCATTGGCCAGGGAGGCTTTCGGCAAGGTGATCGAGGCGATCACCTCGGGGGAATTCGAGCCTGGCCAGAAGCTGTCGGAATCCCAACTGGCGCGACAGCTCGGAATCAGCCGCGGTCCGCTGCGCGAGGCGCTTGGCCAACTGGAGGGCCGTCTTGTCAGGCGTACGCCGCGGCTCGGCGTTCGCGTCGTCGATTTCGGTCGTGAGGAATTGGAGCAGCTTTTTCGCGTGCGGGAAGCGTTGGAAGGCATGGCCGCACGACTGGCTGCCGAACACATCGGCCATGACGATCTCGATGAGTTGCGGAGCCTTCTCGACCGCCATGCTCAACAACCGGCCCTCGCTGCCGGTGAGGTCTATATGCAGAAATCACCGGACGAGGATTTTCATTTCGTGATCGCACGTGCGGCGCGGTGCCCACAGATCGAGCGGCTCCTGCTTAACGAGGTCTACTACCAGCTTCGCCTCCACCGCCTCAAATCCAGCGCGCGGCCCGGTCGTGCCCAGGCCGCGTTGCGCGAACATCACGAAATTCTTTCCGCACTGCAGAGCCGCGATCCGGACCGCAGCGAAGAGGCGATGCGAAAGCACATACGCAACGCCCGCTACAACGCGCTTGCAGCCGCGAAGGGCTGACCCGACCATCGGGTCTTCGCGTTACTGCCGCTGCTGGAAATCGAGATGGAACCGCGTTCCTGATAGCGGCCTCGGTACCCGAAGCTTCGACGAAAGTCGAATTGACCGTTACCCTTGCAATATCGCTGCAGGCCGTCCGGATCGTTTCTCGTATCGACGACGTGGAGCCGTCCGTCATCCGATCAGATGATTCCTGCCTTTCGCAACGCCTCGATCTCGGCCTTGTCCATTCCGAGCATGCCTCCCAAGATCGCCTGATTGCCCGATCCGAGGGCCGGTCCGAGCGAGCGTACCTTCCCCGGCGTCTCGCTCATGCGCGGAATTGGAGCGGCCATGGTGAGATGGCCGTATTCCTCATCCTCGACGTCTATCAGCGTACCGCGCTCCCGGAAATGCGGATCGGCGGCGATGTCTGCGACGCTCATCAGCGGCGATGCCGGAATATCGGCCGCGACAAGCGCCGTCATCGTGTCGGCCAGTGTCGTCTTCCCCACCCATTCGGCGATGATCGCGTAGAGCCTCTCCTGATTGGCGACGCGTGAGGCGAAATCGGCAAATTCGGGCTCGTCGACCAGGCCGGGCCGGCCGATCACCCTGGCCAACCGTCGCAGCAAAGTATCGGTGCCGGCGTGGATCGAGACACGCCTGCCGTCGGCTGTATCGTAGTCGGCCGCAGGCACCACTTTCGGGTTGACGTTACCTACCCGCTCGCGGACCTTGCCGGTGGCGGAATAGACGAGCATCGCGTCCTCCGAAGCTCGGAACCCGGGTTCATAGAGCGCGAGATCGATGATCTGGCCGGAGCCGCCGCGATGGTCGCGGTCGTATAGCGCCGCGACCACGCCGAACGCGCCCGCATAGGCGCCCATATAGTCGATCACGGCGTAGCCGGTCCGTACCGGCGGTCGATCGGAATCGCCGCTGACATAGGTGAGGCCGGAGAAAGCACTCGCCACCCGGTCGAACGCGCCACGGTCGGCGTAGGGACCGGTCAGACCGTATCCGGTGACATAGAGCGCTATCAGGCTTGGATATCGACTGCGGACCGTGTCGGGGTCGAAACCCCATTTGCGCAGGGTCGGCGGACGGAAATTCGTCACCAGGACGTCGAAATGCGGCAGCAGGCGATGCACGATCGCGCGCGCCTCCTCCTTCCTGAGGTCGAGTGTGATCGAGGTCTTGTTGCGCGCATCCTGCACCCATTGCAGCGAGCGGCCGCCGGGCGTCGGAGCGCTGCGCCGCATGAAGTCGCCCTCGGCCGGGTCCTCGACCTTGATCACTTCGGCACCGAAATCGCCGAGCGTCGTCGCCGCCACCGGCGCGGCGATAATGGAAGAAAGGTCGAGGACACGAATGCCCTCAAGCGGAAGTCTCATGCCCATTCTCCGTATATTGTTTCGGCCTTCTTCGAAGTTTCATGACAGCTTCCTCAATATCCGCGGCCGAAGGCGCGCGAGAATGAGAGAAAGACCGCGAAGGTAAGGGCGAGCAGCACTATCGTGAGCGCGGCAGCCTCGCCGATGCGCGCCTCCGACCAGAACTGGAAGATGAGGACCGACATCGTCGTGGATTTCGTCGAGCCGCCGCCCAGGAAAAGCGGCGTGTTGAGGTCGCGAAGCCCCGACAGGAACACGACCGTGAAGGCGGCTATCAGCACAGGCCTCAGGAGCGGCAACGTGACGGTCGCCATGGTCCGCAGACGACCGGCGCCACAGACGCTTGCAGCTTCCTCCAGAGCGCGATCGATCTGGCCGAAGCCGTCGCCGATATTCCGGGTGGCGATCGGCAGTGTGCGCGCGGCCTGCGTCATAGCGATCAGGACAAGGCCGCCATAGAGCCCGATCGGCGAGCCGACCCACGCCCACATGACGGCGGTCACGAAGGCGACCGAGGGCACGAGCAGCGTGTACATCGCCGCTCCCTGCACCAGCGCCCGACCGGGCAGCGTCGTACGGCGCATGAGATAGCTGACGGCGGTCGCCACCAGAAGCACGATGACGACCTCCATCGCCGCCACTTTCAGGCTGTTGCCGGTGACCTGCCGGAAAGCGAAATATTCGAAGATCACGTAGCGGAAATTGGCCAGCGAAAGGTCGCTCAGCCCGCCCTGGCCGAACCAATTCGTGTTGAGCGACATCCACAGCACGACAAGATAGGGGCCGACGACGGACAGGATCATAAGGAGCAGGACGAATATGCCGGCTACCGGTCTCCAGCGGCGGAGCGGCACGGCCGCCGCCCGCGCACCCTTGCCGACCACCACCGCGAAATTGTCGCCATAGCGACGCCGGCGTCGCGCCGCCCATATCAGGAGGCCGACCGCCATCGCGATCACCACGAAGGTGACGCCCATCGCCGCCGCGAGTTCGAGGCGCGGCGGGAAGGAGGAGAGGTACAAATAGAGCTGGGTCGAAAAGACATAGATACGCGCCGGCATGCCGAGGATGGCCGGTACGGCGAAGAGACCCCAGGAAATGATGATCGAAAAAGCCGCCGACGAGACTATCGCCGGCGTCACCAGCGGTAGCGTGACGGTGCGCACCACCATAAACGGCCGGGCGCCGGCGACGCGGGCGGCTTCCTCGAAACTGCCATCGACCGAGGTCAGCGCCGCTTCCACCGTCAGGAAGACGAAGGCGTAGAGGAAGAGCGCGGTAACGAAGATCATCCCCGTCATCGACTGCACGTCGAAGGGCTTCACGCCTACGATGCGGTCGAGGATCTGGTTGGCGAAGCCGGTATTGGGACTGGCGATGTAGACATAGGCCATCGCCGTCAACCACGGCGGCGAAACGAAAGCGAGGATCGCCGAGAGACGGGCGAGGCGTTTGAAGGGAACATCGGTGCGCGCCACCAGCACGGCAAGCACAACGCCCGTCACCGTAGCCGCCGCAGCCGCGCCGAGGGCGAAGATCCACGAGTTCATCATCACGGTGAGCGAGGAGAACGTGCCGGTCAGCTGAAAATAGTTGGCCAGCCCGTAGCCGCCGCCTTTCAATTTCAGGCTGCCGATCAGGAGCCAGACCATCGGAGACACGGTGAGCACCAGCAACGCCGCGATGGTCGCCGCATAGACGAGGAGCAACCCGATCTTCCGGCTTGGCCGCGCCACAATGCCGGTGACGAGGGGCGCGACCCCGGTCGCTACGACCATCAGGCTGCCTCCGGATAGACAAAGAGCGCGCCGGGCGCGACCTGGAGCGAGACGGCGGCGCCCTCCGGGAAGACGTCGTTTTGACTCGGCACTTCCGCTGTGACCTCGCGGCCGCCGCAGCGGATCAGATATTGCACTTCGCGCCCGAGATATTGGGAAAAGACGATTTCTCCCGGCCAGCCGCCCGCGACACTGGCCGGTCTGACGCTCACGTCGGAAGGCCGGAACAGCACCTGCGCCGCAATTGCCGCGCCGACCTGGTCGGCCGCTCCAGGCACGGCGCCGAGCCCGTCGATCTTCAGCTGACCGTCGACGCGGCGTGCCGAAAGCACATTGGTGGCGCCGAGGAAACGGGCGACCTGCGCCGTTCCCGGGCGGCGGAATATCTCGTCGGGGCGTCCCCGCTGGAGCACCTTGCCGTCGGACATCACCATGATCTGGTCGGAGAGCGCCAGCGCCTCCGACTGATCGTGGGTGACGGCGATCATGGTCATCCCGGTCTCGCGCTGGATGCGCTTCAGTTCCTGGCGCATCTCTTCGCGCAGATGCGCATCGAGATTGGCGAGCGGCTCGTCGAGCAGAAGAAGCTCGGGATCGTAGGCGAAGGCGCGGGCCAAGACGACGCGCTGCATCTGGCCACCGGAGAGCTGGCCGGGATAGCGCTCGGCATAGTCGGAAAGGCGCACCAGCGCGAGCGCCGAGCGCACTCGGCGTTCGATCTCCTCGCGTGGTTTGCGACGCACCCTCAGCCCGTAGGCGACATTGCGCGCGATCGTCATATGCGGCCAGATCGCATAGGACTGGAACACCATGCCGAGATTGCGCGCCTCGACCGGTACGATATCGCGGCCGCCGCTCGAGACGCTCCGCGACCCGATGACTATGTCCCCCGCGCTTGCCGTCTCGAGGCCGGCTATGCAGCGCAGGATCGTCGTCTTGCCACAACCCGACGGGCCGAGCATCGTGGTGATCCCGCCTTCCGGCACGACGAAGGAAACCTCGTCCACCGCGCGCACGGAACCAAAGCTCTTGACCAGATTGCTGACTTCGACCCGCGACACGGTCAGCCCATGATCTTGCGCCAGGTGTCGATGATCTCGCCGCGCTTCGCGGTGAGTTCAGCGAGGTTCGGCGAATAGGTCTTCAGTTCCGCGACGGCGGGCATGCCGGGAGGCGGCGGGGCGTCGCCGTTCGAGCCGTAGAAGCCGTTCTGCTCGGCGAGCGCCTTCTGGTACTCGGCCGAAAGCAGGTAGTTGGCCAGAACAGCGGCGGCATCCGGGTTCGCCGACTTGTTGGAGATGAACAGACAATAGCGCGCCAGCACAGATCCATCCTCCGGGAAGACCATGCGCGTCGGCGCGCCCTGCAGTTGATAGAGGAAGCCCCAGGCCTGCGCGACGACGCAGATCGGCTTCTCGCCGCGCGCCACCGCCTGCATGGCTTCGGCCTGTAGCCGCATCTCCGATATCTCGTTGGCGCGCAATGCCTTGACGAAATCCCAGCCATGCTGCTCGACCATGCCTTTGACGAAAAGTGTCGAGGTGCCGGCGTTCTCGGGCGCGCCGAAGAGGATCTGGCCCTTGTATTTCGGGTTGACGAGGTCCGAATATTTGGTCGGCCCCTCTCCCTTCGGGATCATGTTGTTGTTGACGACGATGACCATCGCCAGGCCCCCGGTGGGGTAGATACCGGAATCCGTCATGGCGAACGCCTTGCTCAATTTGGCGACATTCGGAAGATCGGGCGTGGCCGTATAGCCCTTTTCCCGCGCATAAAGCCCGAGCGCGTAGTCGCTCAGGCCGCATATGTCGGCCGAGGCGGCGCCGCCCTGAATCTCCTGTTCGTATTTGCGCAGCACGATCTCGCCACCGCCCGGCCGCGAATAATCGATCGAGATGCCGGAGGAAGAACCGAACTTGCCCATGAGCGGCTCTTCCGTCTTGGCGATGCCGCTCGAATAGTAACTCGCCTTTCCTTCCTTGCCGGCCTTGGCCAGCGTCGCGTCCCAGTCGGATGCGGCGAATACGAAGCGCGGCATCACAAGCGAAGCGGCTCCCGCCGCCAATCCCCGATAAAGCAAAGTACGTCTGCTGATCATCGTCTTCCCTCCCGATGCTCCCGTCCTTCATGGAGAGAGCCGTCTTCGATATGCGGCCGGTACGGGCGTTTGCGACCGGCAGGCCGATCGCGACGCTTACCCGAAATTAGATGTGATCACTACCATATGCCTAGACCGGACGCCCGGTCAACCGTCAAATTTATCCGGGAACGTCCGTGCTGCCCTTGCTCCATTCGAGCAGGCGCCGCTCGACGAGATCCATCAATGCAGTCAGGGCCATGACCAGGAAGGCGACGACGAGGATGAGCGCCATGACGCTGGCGACGTCGAAACGGCCGCTGAAGGATTGCACCAGCAGGCCGAGCCCGCTCTGGGCGGCGATCATCTCGCCGATTACCGCGCCGGCGCTGCAATAGATCAGGGTCAGGCGTAGCCCGGCGAAGATGCTGGGGAGAGCCCAGGGAAGGCGCACGTCGCCGAACAGCCTGAGTTCGGAAGCGCCGAAGAGCCGTGACATCAAGAGAAGGTCGCGGTCGACGTTCTTCAGGCCGCCGAGCGTGCTGAGCAGCATGATGAAGTAGCCGAGCGAAACGGCGAGCACGACCTTGGAAGCGATGCCGATGCCGAACCAGAGGATGAACAGCGGCCCCAGCGCGATGCGAGGCATGCTGTTGATGGCGGTAAGGAAGGGGGAGAGGATGCGGTTGAGCCATTCGCTGCGGTCGAGGATGAGCGCGGAGGCGATCCCGAATACGACCGACAAGACGAAGGAGATCATGATCTCGATCAGCGTCGTCAGGAGGTTCGGAAGGAGATTGCCGTCGGCGATGAGCTTCCACAGAGCCTTCACGATGCTTGTCGGGGACGAAACGAAGGCCGGATCGGCGAACCCCCAGGCGACAGCTCCTTCCCACAGCGCCAGGAACGCGACAAGGAAAAGAGCGCGCGCTGCGAAGACCGAACCGGAGCCAGCGCCCGATGCGCGGGTCGCCTGTCCGAGGTCTGCTTCCGAGCTGACGGAATCGCTCATTCTGTGCTCGCCTTCAGAGAGGTCCATGTCCTGCGATAGAAATCGTGGTAGCGAGAATCCGCCTGCAGGGCCTCTGCCGATCGTGGTCGCGGAATATCGATGCGGATCTCGTCGGCCACGCCTGTCCCCCGCTTTGACATCACCACCACCCGGTCGGCCAGAGTGATGGCTTCGCCGATGTCATGCGTCACGAAGACCACGGTCGCGCCGCTGCTTTCCCAGAGGTCGAGCAACTGGTCGTGAAGCATGAGCTTGGTCTGGGAATCAAGCGCGCTGAACGGCTCGTCCATCAGATAGACGCCGCGGGCAACGGCGAAGGCGCGGGCAAGCGAGGCGCGCTGCCTCATGCCCTGCGAAAGCCTCGAGGGATAGAAGTCCCGGTAGTTCTGGAGGCCGACCTTCTCGATATAGGCGAGCGCTCTTCTCTCGCGTTCGGCGCGGGGAACGCCCGAGACCTCGAGTCCGTATTCGACGTTCCGCTGGACGGTGCGCCAGGGCAGCAGCGCGTCTCGCGCCAGGATGTAGCAGATGTCACGCCGGCCCGCTGCGGGCGGTTCGTTCCTGACCAGCACCGCTCCACTTGCCGCCGGCACGAGGCCGGCGACGACGTTGAGCAGCGTCGTCTTCCCGCAGCCGCTCGCTCCGATCAGCGCGACGAACTCGCCTTGCTTCACGTCGAGGTTCACGCCGGAGAGAGCATTGCGGGCCTGGCCGAAATTCACCGAAAGGTCTGCGACGGTGATATCGACGGATTGCCGATCAGAGCCGGGGAGGTTTCTGTTTGCGTCAGCAAGCATTCAGGTGCGGCTCATTTGGCGCAGGAGAAGGTTTCGGGCGCGACCGGGTCGATCACCTCGGCGCGCGTCTTCGGCTTGGCGACCTGTCCCTGTTCGACGACGAGCTGCGCCCAGGTGTCGATCGTCCGGCTGTCGATCGCCGGGCCATAGGTCGGCATGAGACGTTTCACCATCGCCTTGTATTGATCGGCGGAAAGCTCGGGAACCGGCGCATATTGCTGCATGATGGCTACCACCTGGTCGAAATTGGCGGGATCGCTGTACCAGCAATAGGAATCCTCCATCGCCTTGACGAATCGCGAGACGACTTCAGGCTTACCCTTGATCGTGGTGGTGGAAGCCCACCAGCCATTGTAGCCGAGATTGTGGAACATCTCGGGGCCTTCGTCGGCGGCGAGGTTCACGACGACCTTGCCTTCTCCCTTTGCCTCGAAGATCGAAGGCAGAGGCTCGATGCTGAGATAGGTGTCGACGGTGCCGCGCTGCAGGGCGGGCCGCGCCGTGTTCGGCAGGCCGACGGCCAGGAAGGTGACGTCGTTCTCCTTGTATCCGGCATCGGTCAGGATCTTCTGTTCGAGGTACTGGACGGAGACGCCGAGCGCCAGCACGCCCCATTTCTTGCCGACGAGATCCTTCAGCACTGCCGGATAGCCATCCTTCAAATGCGGCAGGTCGAGGCCCTTGCGGGCGATCAGCGCAAACGGGACCTTCGCCGTCGAGCCGGCGACGCCGCGGACCGGCAGGCCCTTGTCGACGGCGACGACAAGATTGTCCCAGGAATTGTTGACGAAGGTCACGCTGCCGCTGGCGACGGCCGAGGTCATGGCGGGGCCGGTAGTGATCGGCACCAGCTCGACCTTGAGGCCATCCTTCTCGAAGAATTTCTGGTCCTTGGCGACCAGCGCCGGCAGCGAAATGAGCGCACCCGGATAATAGCCGACCGTCGCATTCAAAGCGTCGGCGGCTTGCGCCACGGCTGCCGTGGAAAACGCGAATGCGGCCGACAGGCCGGCGGCCAGCGCGCCGGCAGCGACCCGTCCCTTCATTATTTCCGTTAGCCTCTTCATGATTTCCTCCCTGATTTCAAAAGGGCGCTTCCGGCGCCCGCCTATGGTGTCGCTCATGATGACCGACATCCTGTTCATGGCGGTCCGGCATCCGGATCGGCACGGCCGTGACCAACCGCTCATGGGTCGAACTTCGGTTCGGGCAGGCCGCGAACGCCGAGTCCGCGTATGGCGAGAACACGGCCGGACAGCGGTTGCGCGCCAAGTTGGGTTTCATCGAGAAAGCGTGTCGCGGACGTGATGTAGAGGATGTCGAGGTCCGGGCCGCCGAAGGCGCACATGGTCGGGTTGGATACCGGCAAACCGACGCGACGCATGAGCCTGCCGTCGGGATCGAACTGCGCTACGGCGCCGCCGCGAAAGAGCGCTGTCCAGTAGCAGCCATTCGCATCGACGGTCGCGCCGTCCGGAGCGCCCTCGGCGGCGCCGACCGAAATGAACGGGCGCCGGTTGGCGATCAAGCCGCTCGCGGCGTCGAAATCGTATTTCCAGACCACCCCGGCAAGCGTGTCGGCAAGATACATCGACCGGTCGTCCGGGCTCCATGCGATGCCGTTTCCGCCGATCAGCCCGTTCTCCATCAGAAGCGGTTCGCTGCCGGCATCGAGGCGCCACAGCGCTGCCGACGCGGTATGGTGATCGGTGTTTATCGATGCACACCAGAAGCGGCCGGCGCGATCGCACTTGCCGTCGTTCAACCTGTTGGCGGCGGGTCGGTCGGTTTCCGCCTCGGCGATGAGGCGCGCTTCGCCTGTCTCCAGATCCAGCTGGTAGAAGCCGCCCCTCACACCGCTGATCATTCCGCCGCCCTCGCGGCGGGCGATCGAGCCGATCGGACGGCCGCCAAGCGCAGCGGCGAAATCCGTTTGCCGCATATCACCGGTTGCCGGCTCGTAGGCATGGACAACCGCCTTCCATGCGTCGATCCAATACAGGACTTCCGCCCCAATATCCCAATAGAGGGACTCGCCGAGTTCGTTCCGCACGGGGGAGATGCAAACGACATCCGGTTGCATCATTCCTCCCAATGCAATATAGATGTGATCACTACTATATGGCTTGATCCACCGCGCCGTCAACTGCTAAATCCCGGGCATGAAGAAACACGCGTCTGTCATCAATCTCCTGTCGTCCCGCGTGCTGACGCTGTCGAATACGCTCGGCCTCTACGCCAGCCGCCGTTATCGGGACGAGTTCGGGCTGACGCTTCCGGAATGGCGCGTCCTATCGATCATCGCCTCGGGTGAGCCGACGACGGCGCGGGAGATCAGCCGCTTGCTCGCCACCGACAAGGGATGGGTCGGCCTCTCGGCAGAAAGTCTGAGGCGAAGAGGCTATGTTTCCGGATCCCCCGACGAGCGGGACGGGCGCCGTATCCTTCTCACGCTCACGGAGGAGGGGCGCAAGAAGCACGACGAGATCCTTGCCGTGTCGCAATGGCGCCAGCGCAGGTTGCTGGCGACCCTTCCGGACGGCGCGGCCGATACGCTGATCGAATGCCTCGACCGGCTTCAGGCCGAAGCGGACAAGATGCTGGAAGAAACCGAATCGCCGCGAAAGGCTCCGGCCGCAACGATCAGCCAACGATCATCTGATAGGTGAGGTGCCGCTACGAGAAGTGGCGAGGCCGATATCGCGTGCCGGGCAGCGCTGACCAGCCGGATGGCCTCAGGCATCGTCAAGCCGTTTCGTCGTCGACCAGCGCGAAAGGCACATGGGTGAGGCTCAATGCATGCAGCCGGAGAAGAGCAGGTCGAGGATCAATGTTGAAGCCTTTACCAGGCTCAGCTCTCTATCGGCGGAATCCTGAACTTCAGGACGAATTTCGGACAACCAGCCCCGGGGGCGATATTGCCGCCCTGGAGGGAACTCGATGCTCCATCGTCGCGATCAGAAGCTCTACCGCCGCTTCCGCAACCTGGTCGAGATGCAGGTCGACCGCGGTCAGGCTGGGCGTCGCCAGCCTGGCACGCATGCCGTCGTAACGCGTCGCTACTCGCAGGTCGGTGGGTATGGCCCTGCCAAGGGATTGCGCGGCGGCCAGAACGCCCGTCGCAAAGGCGTCGATAGGCACGCAGATCGCATCGATATCCTGATGGCGGCCCAACAAATCCAGGGCGACCTCGTATGCGGCCTCCTCGCCGCCGATTTCGTTG
The DNA here is from genome assembly GCF_031656215.1 of Mesorhizobium koreense. Classification (NCBI taxonomy): domain Bacteria; kingdom Pseudomonadati; phylum Pseudomonadota; class Alphaproteobacteria; order Hyphomicrobiales; family Phyllobacteriaceae; genus Mesorhizobium; species Mesorhizobium koreense. The sequence goes on from NZ_CP134228.1 coordinate 477,241, forward strand.
ATCCAGGCGGAAAAAGGAGTGAAGCCGCATTGTCGCGCGAAGGTTTCATACGCCGCTTCCGTCTCCAGGTAGGAATTGCGGCGCTGCTCGCCGGTAATCAGGCCGATGCGGCTGCCAGGCTGCCAGAGATGCTCGAGCATGACGCGCGCAGTGGCTTGGCTTTGCATGTCTACGAAGGGGATATCTGGGTGCCCCGGTACGCGTCCGATGGAAACGATCGGCGTCCCCCGGTTCCGGAAAAATGAAATGATCGGATCATCGCCGACGGGCTCGACGACAATCGCGCCGTCGACCTCGATGGCGCCAAGATCGGAATCCGGCTGCAATGGCGGGACCAGGCAGAGCGCCAGATTGCGCGTCAACGCCGTCATAGCCGCGGACGCCGCGATCTCCATCAGGAAACCCAGCTTCGACGGCCCCGCAGCCACGGCAAACGGCATCGACGATGCCAGAGCGATGGTGCTGGCTCCGCCGGTTCGTAACCGTTGCGCGCGCGGATTGGCGTGATAGCCCATCCGGGCAGCCAGGGCGAGGATACGCTCCTTCGTTTCGGGTTCGACATGCCTGTGCCCACTGAAGGCATGCGACACCGTCGTCGGCGAAACGCCCGCGGCCCTGGCCAGTTCTATGATCGTCGGCTTTCCCATCCAGAGCCTCCACGCGCTCTCAATTTGAAACTAAGCGTATGGGGTGTGTCTTTGCAAATCCTTTTGCAAGGCGCCGAGAAATCTGATATCACATGCCATACAAAACGTTTTGCATAGTACTCGACAAAGCATTTTGCATCACTCTGGGAGGAGAATGAGACATGAATGGCATCGTTGATGAGACGGTCGATCCGACCGATCAAATCCTGCCGGCGCGCAGCCTGGCATTGTTTGGTCTACAGCATGTTCTGGTGATGGCCGCCGCGCCCATAACGGCGGTTTTTCTGGTCAGCAAGGCGCTCGATTTGAGCGACGCGCTGGCCGTCTCGTTGATCAGCGCGACGTTTCTGGTCTGCGGCCTGGGTACGATCCTGCAGAGCTTCGGCCCCGGCGGATTCGGCGCACGCCTGCCTTTCATCATGGTTCCGGGCGGGGCGCCGATCGCCATATTCCTGGCCATCGCCCAGCAGACGGACATCCAGACCGCTGTTGGCGCCGTCATATTGACGGCGGTGTTCTATTTCATCGCACTGCCGGTATTTCGCCGCCTGCTCAAATTTTTTCCCCCGATCGTCGTCGGGACGATGCTGCTGCTGGTCTCGGTCAATCTGGTCAAGATCTATGGCGGAACGATCACCGGTAAGGCGGGTACACCCGGTTTTGCCGATCCCGTCAATATCGGACTCGCGTTGCTGACCATTGCGTTGACGGTGATCTTCGCGCGCGTCTTTACGGGTATGCTGCAGCGATTGTCGGTGATGCTCGGACTGGTTGCGGGTGCTATTATCGCGTTTGCCCTGGGACATATGGATGTTTCGGGCGTGCTCGCCGGTCCGGTCGTCGCCGTCCCGCACCTGTTTCCGTTCGGCATGCCGACCTTCAACCTTGTAGCGGCGATCCCGCTGATCGTCTTTTCCATCATCTCGATGGCCGAGGCGACCGGTCAAACCATCGCAACGGTCGAGATCGTCGGAAAACCGGGCGACGCACGCGCCATCGTACCGTCGACCATCCGTGGAGATGCGCTTGTATCGCTGGTCGGTGGTCTGTTCGGCACCTCGCTCATCATCACAAGCGGCGAAAACATCGGCATCGTGCGCGCCACCAATGTCAAATCGCGCTATGTGACGGCCGTGGCCGGCGCCATCCTCGTGCTGATTGCATTGTTCGCACCAGTCGGCCGGTTGGCTGCGTCGCTGCCAGGCCCTGTCGTCTGCGGAACCGCGGTCGTCGTCTTCTCCATCATCGGCGTCATCGGCATCGACCTTCTGCGGCGTGTCGATCTGCGCGAGCATGGCCCGATGGTCACGCTCGCCGCGGCCTTGTCGATGGGTCTGCTGCCGATCCTCGTTCCCGGTGTCTACAGCCAATTTCCACACTGGGCGCAGATGGTGCTGGGCAATGGCCTGGCAGCTGGCACGATCACGGCCGTCATCGTCAACGCTGCGTTCCTGTTCGGCGGTCTGCACGAAGCCGGCTCGAGCAGCCACGCTGAAGCGACCGGGGCGGAAGGATGAGCCTTCGCGATACCCTGGAGAATTGCGGCCATGCTGTCTTTTGCCCTGGCAGCGTCCTGCTGCCGGACGGGCTGCGAACCAATGTCGCGCTTGTGGTGCGCGGCGGCCGATTTGGCGAGATTGGCCCTGTTGCAGAGGTGGCCGCCTCCAATGGCAACCTGACGCGGGTAGACCTACCGGGACACCTGCTGATGCCCGGCTTCATCGATGTCCACACGCATTTGACGCAGTCGCTTGGCAAATCGCTGGTATTCGGCGAGCCGTCGGAAATCTTTCGCCGTGTATGGGTGCCGCTCGAGGGCAGCCTGGACGAGCGAATGGTATATCTCTCGGCGAAGCTTGCGGCTCTGGAATGCCTGCGCGGCGGCTTCACCACCGCCGTCGACGCCGGTACGCGTTCCGCCGACCATATAGACGCCCTGGCGCGAGCCGCTCGCGAGACGGGCCTGCGCAGCGTCGTCGGCCTGATCTGCAACGATGTCCACGGCACGGCGATCGTTCCTGACAAAGCAAGCATAATAGCCAAGGCGGCGAACCATCTGGCCGCCTTCGCCAAGGATCCACTCATCCATCCCTCGCTCGCCATCTCCATCCCGGAAGCGGCGACCGAAGCGATGCTTCGCACGATTTCCACGATGGCCGGGGAGGCGGGAGCGATATTCCAGACCCACGTCAACGAACATCTGGTCGCGGTCGAACGTTCGCTGGTCGCGACGGGGCGGCGTCCGCTCGAACATCTCGCTCATATCGGCGCGCTAGGCAGCCACGTGCTGATCGCGCACTCGACCCTGGTCACGCCGCATGAACTGAACCTTCTGCGCGACAGTGACACGGCTGTGGCCTACAACCCCATGGCGAGCGTCTGGAAGGGAAACGCGGTCGCGCCGGCGCTGCAGATGGCGGCGCTCGGCATCCGCTTCGGTCTCGGCACCGACGGCACGCGGGCCGATGCGTTCCGCCTGATGGATGCTGCCGAAACGCTGCAACGCGCCAGCATCGGTCTGGCGACCGGCGACTCGTCCTGCGGCGGCGGATGGTTATGGCTGGACCGGGCCACCCGCGGTGCCGCCGATTCAAGCGGCTTGGCCAGCGTCACCGGCGAGATCAGGCAGGGGCTTGCCGCCGACTTCCTTCTGGTCGATCTCGACCGTCCGGAATTCACGCCATCGCACGACCTTGTCTGGGAACTCGTACGCTACGGCAATCGCGATCAGATCGACGCGGTGTTCACCAACGGCCGCCTTCGCCTCTGGCAAGGCTGGCCGGTGGACTGGGACGCACGGTCGCTCCTGGCCGAAATCAGGGAAGCGGTAACCGACACCATCGCAAACGCGCCGATCCAGAAAATCCATCCCGACGCCAGCACCTTTCGCGCATTGGGACACTATCGGTGAGCATCGCGGTTTTTTCAATTCTCGCGGTCGGCGTCTTTGTCTCTGCTTTCATCCAGGGCGCACTCGGCATCGGTTTCGCGCTAATCCTGGCACCTGTCGTCGGGCTGCTGCAGCCCAATCTGCTGCCGGTGATGCTGCTGATCCTGATGCTGCCGCTCAACGCGCATGTCGCGTGGCGCGAGCGGACCTCGGTCGACTGGGCAGGCGCCAAATGGATCACGGTCGGACGTTTCGCAGGAACCTTCGCGGGGCTTTGGCTCCTGGCCGCGCTCTCGGTCCATCAGCTCGATCTCGCAGTGGGCTGGTTCACGGTCATCGCCGCCGCTGCTGCTCTTTTGGCGCCTCCTTTCACGCCCACCCGGCCGGCAGCTATCGGTGTGGGGATATTCACCGGAGTGACGGAGACCGCCACCGGCATCGGCGGACCGCCGCTGGCACTTCTCTACCAGCACACCGGCGGACCTACGCTACGGGCCACCGTGGCACTCTGCTTCCTGGTGGGCGAATTGATGTCGCTTGCCATGCTTGCGGTCACCGGCAAGATCACGGCCAATCAATTGTTGGCGGCGCTCTACCTCATACCGCTTGTCATCGCCGGTACCGTTCTGTCCAAGGTGGTTCACAGCAGGATCGGCGGCAAGGGCATGCGTATCGCCGTCCTGTCGTTTGCCCTGATAAGCGGCGCCTACCTCATCATACGATAAACATCTCGCAGAAGGAGATGCACGAACAACTGGTCGGCGGGCCTCGGCGAACCGGGTTATCCAGGATCGATCCCTGGGCGGACCATCCATCATGCCGCATGGACCCGCCGCCCCGGCCAGCTTAAGAAGGAGGAAGAGGAAGGGGGCTTATGCGTTTCAGTTTGCCAACCCGGCAGATCTTCGTGCGCCTGCTTTGCGTCTTCTCGCTGGCGCTGGTAGCGTTCGGCCATGAGCCCCTGGTCCTGCCGCGATCCGACACGCTCGCTGCCGCCCACGCCTTCCCGGACGGCTCGCAACCGGTTCTCTGCATAACCGATATTGCCGGAAAAAGCGATCACAAGCAGGCGCATCGCAACGGCTGCGATGCCTGCCGCATCTCATCCTCCTTCCTCCTACCGGCACCGGATTGCGTGGCCTCGATCGAACGGATCGGCATGCCGGTCGTTCTTCCGCTTCCATCGGCGCCGCACGTCATCCGCGCGGCCTATCCACCGTCTGCTCCTCCACAGGCGCCTCCGCTCTTAGTCTGAGCATCGGGCGGGAACCCGCCCCTTCATCTTCCATCCAATCATTTGTCCGACCCGCGCAGTTCACGGCGGCCGGTTCAATCGATCGTCGGCTAGGCTGCACCTGGAACGCGCATCCTTCCGGCACGCAAGGGAAACAAAAATGCTGAAATCCATTCTTCTCGCAGCGGCCGCCACGCTATTCGCCACAACCGCCTTCGCCCATGTCACGCTCGAACAACAAGAAGCCCGGGTCGGCTCGGGCTATAAGGCCGTTTTGCGCGTACCACATGGCTGCGCGGGCTCCGCAACCGTCAAGCTTCGCGTTCAGATCCCGGAAGGCTATATCGGCGTGAAGCCGATGCCGAAGCCCGGGTGGAAGCTCGACATCGTCAAGGGCAAGTACGACAAGACCTATAAATTCTATGGCCATTCGATCAGCGAAGGCATCACAGAGATCGACTGGACCGGCAATCTGCCCGACGATTATTATGACGAGTTCGTCATGAGCGGCTTCCTGGCCGACTCGCTGCAGGCCGGCGAGATGCTCTATTTCCCGGTCGTGCAGGAATGCGAGAAGGGCGTGACGCGCTGGATCGAGAAGCCGGCCAAGGGCGCCGACCCGGATTCTGTCGAACACCCGGCGCCGGGTGTGAAGCTTTTGCCGAAAAAGTAGGGAAAGCGGAAAGGCCGCGGCCACGCGGCCTTTCCAAATCCGCGGCCCTGCCATGACCCAGTTTCACATATCCGCGATGCGGCAGAGGGTGACCCGTGCGCTGGCCTGCACGGTCGTCCTGACATTTTTCCTCACCGGACAGGCATTCGCGCATGCCGCGCTCGTCGCCTCCGATCCGGCGGATGGAGCCGTGCTGGCGAAGGTCCCCACCGAACTGTCATTAACGTTCGACGAGCCTGTGTCGCCGCTCATCCTTAAATTGATCGAGCCGAACGGCAACGGGGTTTCGCTCGGCAAGCCGAAACTCGATGGCAAGCGGATCGTGCTCGACGCACCCTCCAGCCTCGGTACGGGAAGCTATGTCCTTTCCTGGCGTGTGATTTCCGAAGACGGGCATCCGGTCGGCGGCGCGGTGATCTTCTCCATCGGCATGCCGAGTTCGGGAGCGACTGCGGAAGCGACCGAAGCGATTGACTGGCCGCTGCGCATCGCGATCTGGCTTTGCCGGGTGCTGGTCTATATCGGGCTGTTCGTGGGTGCGGGCGGCGCGTTTTTCCTCTTCTGGTTTGCCGGCGGTGCGCAGGCGGCACATCGTTTCATCACCGGTGTGAGCATTGCCGGCCTCGTCGCGACGGGGCTCTCGCTCTGCCTTCTCGGTGCCGATGCGCTTGATCTCGGCCTATTCTCGCTGGCGGAACCGAAGGTCTGGGCAACAGCACTGTCGACCAGCTATGCGCTCACCGCCTTCTTCGCATCGGTTTCTATGCTGGCGGCTCTTTGGGCGCTCTATTCGCGCGCGCCTCGCGAGGCGCGGGCAGCCTCTGCGCTCGCGATGGTCGGCGTCGGCCTCGCGCTCGCTTCGAGCGGTCATGCGGCGGCGGCGAACCCGCAATGGCTGATGCGGCCGGCCGTCTTCGTGCATGCCACAGCGGTCGCTTTCTGGGTCGGCGCGCTGGCGCCGCTCGCCGCGCTTTTCGTCGGCAAGGATGAAGCGACGGGGCCGGCGCTCAGGCGCTTTTCCGTGATTATCCCCTATGTTCTGGCGGCGCTCCTTGCGGCCGGGATTGCGCTCGCCATTGTGCAGGTCGGCCATTTCCCGGCGCTGGTCTCGACGGCGTACGGCCGCGTGCTGGTCGCCAAGCTGGCGTTGGTCGCGCTCCTGCTTGCCCTCGCCGCCTTCAACCGCTGGCGACTGACGAAGCCGGCTCTTGCCGGCGACGCGCGGGCCGAAAGGCGCTTCATCCGTTCCGTCGCTGGCGAGATCGTGCTGGTGACGGCGATCCTCTGTACGGTCGCGCTCTGGCGCTTCACGCCACCGCCGCGTGCACTCGCCGATGCCGCGCCCGTCCCTCCCGTCTCCGTCCATATCCATGCAGAGCGGGCGATGGCCAGCATCACCGTCTCGCCGGGGCGCGCCGGCCCCGTTTCCGTCTCCGCCTTCGTGGTTGGCGGCGATCTCGAACCGCTCGATGCCAAGGAAGTGACGCTTTCTTTCTCCATGCCGTCTGCTGGCATCGAACCGATCCGGCGAGAGGCACACAAGCTGGATCAGGGCCAATGGCGAGTTGACGGACTACGCTTGCCGGTCGCCGGGCGGTGGAACGTTTCGGTCGATATCCTGATCTCGGACTTCGAAAGTGTGACGCTGAAATCGGAGATCACGCTGCGCTGAACGGATGGACGCTTTGCAGGAGCGCTTCTGCCGTGCGAAGAAAGCTGGGGGTACCCAGTGAGGCGGAGATGAACGGGGACAAGTCCTATCTGGTCGGCGAAGCTGCTATAACCGCACGACCGCTCACGCCCGCGCTCTATCCGGTAGCGACCCCGATCGGCAATCTCGGCGACATCACCTTGCGCGCGCTGGAGACGCTGGCGGCGGCCGACATCCTCGCCTGCGAGGACACGCGCGTGACGCGGGTGCTGCTCGAGCGATACGGGATAAGGCAAAGGCCGATCGCCTATCACGAGCACAACGAGGCGGAGGCCGGGCCACGTTTGATCGCAGCACTGAAGGAAGGCCGCAGCGTCGCGCTCGTCTCCGACGCCGGCACGCCGCTCGTCTCCGATCCCGGCTACCGGCTGGTCTCGGCGGCGCTGGAGGAAGGCATTCGCGTCGTTCCTATACCCGGCGCATCCTCCGTGCTGGCGGCGCTGTCGCTCTCCGGCCTGCCCTCCGATTCCTTTTTGTTTGCCGGCTTCCTTCCGGTGAAGGACGGGCAGCGGCGTCATCGGCTGGAAGTGCTCAGAAACGTGCCGGCAACGCTCATCTTCTTTGAATCGCCGCGCCGATTGGCGGCGAGCCTTGCCGCGATGGCCGAAATGCTCGGGGCAAGGCGTCCGGCAGCCGTCACGCGTGAACTGACCAAGGCCTTCGAGGAACGCCGGGCTGGAACACTCGATGAACTTGCAGCGCATTACGCCGATGCCGTCGCGCCGAAAGGCGAGGTCGTGGTCTGTGTCGGCCCGCCCCTGCCAGAGACGGCAGAGGCCATGGATATCGACCGGCTTCTCGTCTCGCTTGCCGAGGAAATGCCGGCCTCGAAAGCCGCTGCCGAAGCCGCGCGGATGACGGGCGAGGCGAAGCCCGTGCTTTACCGGCGCCTGCTCGAACTGAAGGGCAGATCCAGTGGCGGGTGAGGCCCGCGAGCGCCGCTTCCGGGCCTATCGCAAAGGCCATCGCGGTGAGCGGCTGGCGGCGCTTGCCCTTATGCTGAAGGGCTATCGCATCCTCGCCCGGCGCCACCGGACGAAGCTGGGCGAAATCGACCTTATCGCGCGGCGCGGCGACCTCGTGCTGATTGTCGAGGTCAAGGCGCGGCAGACACTGACGGAGGCGATGGAGGCGCTGTCGCGAACATCGGAACGGCGCATCGAGGCGGCGGCCGATTTGTGGCTGGCCCGCCAACCGGACTACGGCCGCCTCTCCATCCGCTTCGACATGGTGGCGGTGCTGCCCCGGCGCTGGCCCATCCATGTCGAGAACGTCTTTCACGGCAATTGATCGGGGCTACCTGGCGGAACCCAAAATTCCGCGATCAATACCGGTTCGAGGCCCTGGATTGCCTGGGCCAAGGATTGTCCGCGCCGCCCGGGGTCGCTAAATGACGGGAAACAAGGATCGCCCACCGATGACTTTGAAAGCCCGCGTCATCCCCTGCCTCGACGTAAAGGACGGCCGTGTCGTCAAGGGCGTCAATTTTGTCGATCTGGTCGACGCCGGCGACCCGGTCGAAGCGGCGAAGGCGTATGACGCGGCAGGTGCGGACGAGCTCTGCTTCCTCGACATCGCCGCTTCTTCCGACAATCGCGAGACGATCTTCGACGTGGTCGCGCGCACGGCCGAGCAGTGCTTCATGCCGCTGACGGTCGGCGGAGGCGTGCGCGGCGTCGGCGACATCCGCAAGCTGCTTCTGGCGGGCGCTGACAAGGTTTCGATCAACAGCGCGGCGGTCGCTGATCCGGAATTCGTGGCGCAGGCGGCGGACAAATTCGGCGACCAGTGCATTGTCGTTGCGATCGACGCCAGGAAAGCGTCCGTCGAAGGCGAGGAAGACCGCTGGGAGATCTTTACCCATGGCGGACGCCGTGCCACCGGCATCGATGCCGTCGGATTCGCACGGCGGATGGTTGACCTCGGCGCCGGCGAGATCCTGCTGACCTCGATGGACCGCGACGGTACGAAATCGGGCTACGATATCCGGCTCACGCGCGCGGTCGCCGATGCCGTGCATGTGCCGGTTATCGCGTCGGGCGGCGTCGGCACGCTCGACCATCTGGTGGAAGGCGTTCGTGACGGCCATGCCTCGGCGGTGCTCGCCGCCTCGATCTTCCATTTCGGCACTTATTCGATCGCCGAGGCGAAGCGGCACATGGCAGCGGCCGGCCTGCCGATGCGACTCGACTTCGCCGCCTGATGCGGCTATCTGCGCGGCCATGAGCGATTTCTCCCTCGCCGATCTCGAAAGGATCGTCGCGTTACGCGCCCGGTCGGGCGATCCGGAGTCGTGGACGGCGAAGCTTTTCGCCGGCGGCATGGAGCGGGCGTCAAAGAAGCTCGGCGAAGAGGCGATCGAGACCGTGATCGCCGCGCTCGGGACCGATGCGAAGGCACTCGTTTCGGAGAGCGCCGACCTCCTCTACCATTGGCTCGTGGTGCTGGCGATTGCCGGTGTTCCGCTGTCGGACGTCATGATCGAACTCGAACGCCGGACTGGACAAACCGGCATCCAGGAAAAGGCCGCACGCAAGGGCTGAACCGTGTAGGAGTGAGAGCGTTCATGGATCAGCTTGCCCCCGAAGAAAGATATTCGCCCTATCGCGTCTTTTCGGCAGAGGAATGGGCCGGCTTCCGCGACGACACGCCGCTGACGCTCGCGGAAGACGAAATCCGGCGGTTGCGATCGCTCAACGACCCGATCGACCTTGAAGAGGTCAAGCGCATCTACCTTTCCATGTCGCGGTTGCTTTCCGCCCATGTCGAGACGAGCCAGCGCCTGTTCGCCCAGCGTAAGATCTTCTTCGGCGCGGGCGATGCTGTGAAGACGCCCTTCATCATCGGCATCGCGGGCTCCGTCGCGGTCGGCAAATCGACGACGGCGCGCGTGCTGAAAGAGCTTCTGGCACGCTGGCCGTCCAGTCCGAAGGTCGATCTGGTCACGACGGACGGCTTTCTGCTGCCCAACGAGATTCTGCGCCGGCAGAACCTGATGGAGCGCAAGGGCTTTCCGGAGAGCTACGATATCGGCGCGCTCTTGCGCTTCCTCTCCGCCATCAAGGCAGGCATGCGCGATGTGCGTGCCCCGCTCTACTCGCATCTGACCTACGATGTCCTGCCCGGAGAGTTCGTCACCGTCGACCGCCCCGACATATTGATCTTCGAGGGCATCAACGTCCTGCAGACACGCGACCTGCCGAGTGACGGCAAGGCGGTGCCCTTTGTTTCGGATTTCTTCGACTTCTCGATCTATATCGACGCGGAGGAAGCACTGATCCGGCGCTGGTATATCGACCGGTTCATGCGCCTGCGCGAAACGGCCTTCCGCAAGCCGGAGAATTTCTTCCACCGCTACTCGCAGCTTTCGGAGGATGCAGCCCGCGCCATCGCCGAGGGACTGTGGGCCAACATCAACCTGAAGAACCTGCGCGACAACATCCTCCCGACCCGCCCTCGCGCCGACCTCATCCTGCGCAAGGGCGCCAACCACCTGATAGAAAAAGTGGCGCTGAGGAAGCTTTAAGCGTGAGGAAACATTAATCAGCCGTTAGCAGCGTCGCGTTATCGTCTCCGCGACTTAGGATGCGGAGCGAGGCATGACGGGGCAAAATGCTGCAGCACACGAGCGTGTGCTACGCTATTCATTGGTCATTCCCGTCTACAATGAAGAGGCGATGCTGCCGCTTCTGCTCCACAGGATCGTCAAGCTGCTCGACCAGCTTGACGGGTCGGCTGAAGCAATCTTTGTGGATGATGGTAGCCATGACACAGGCTCGATCTTCCTGCGCGGCGCCGTAAGGATCGACTCGCGTCTCCGCCTTATAGAATTATCCCGTAATTTCGGCCACCAGATTGCCATTACCGCGGGCATGAACGCGGCACGTGGGGAGGCAGTCGTAGTTATGGACGCCGATCTTCAGGACCCGCCGGAAGTGGTATTAGAATTGATCGCGAAATGGAAGGAAGGGTTCGATGTCGTTTATGCCCGGCGTATCCTGCGGCAAGGCGAGACCCTCTTTAAACGGGCGACCGCAAATCTCTATTACCGCGTCCTCTCCGCGATGACCACCGTCCCCATACCGCGCGACGTTGGCGATTTTCGTCTCGTCAGCCGTCAGGCGCTTGATGCGTTCAAATCCATGCCTGAGAGCGACCGCTTTGTCCGTGGAATGTTCGCCTGGATCGGTTTCAGGCAAGCTGAGGTCTTGTTCGAGCGGCCTCCACGTATGGCCGGTGAGACCAAATACCCGCTATGGAAGATGGTCAAGCTCGCCATACACGGCATGCTCAGCTTCTCCGAAAAACCACTGCGCATGGCTCTCTGGGCAGGCCTCACGATCTGCTTTCTGGCAATATCGTTCGGCATCTATGCGGTTATCTTTAAACTACTTGGCGGCGCCATGGTGGATGGTTGGGCTTCCACCGTTGTGCTCGTGTCTTTTCTCAGCGGCATCAATCTCTTCATGACCGGAGTGGTCGGGCTTTATGTCGGCGGCATCCATGCCGAGGTAAAGCGACGTCCGCTCTACATCGTAGCTCACGATACAGGCCGACAAACCGAAGTTGCGGCAACCGGCACCCAGACCGGCCATCGCAACGTCGCCAGCTGACCGAGCGGGGACCGTCCATGGCCGAACTTTTCGACGACTATCGGACGAGCTACCAAGATGTCGTTGCCGATTCGATCAGCTTTTCCGGGCTGAAACACGACTTCTTCATGCAGGCCAAGGCCGACCTTATCGAAAGGCGCTTGCGATCAGAGGGCTATCTCGCGCCTGAAATGAAACGTCACGCGTTAGACATAGGTTGCGGCATCGGCACGATGCATCCGTATATCCGTGATTTATTCTCAAACGTCGATGGTTGCGACGTATCCGCAGAGTCGATCGAGCGTGCCCGTCGGGATAATCCTAATGTGGGTTACCGCGCCTATTCGGGCAAGCAACTCCCCTATCCCGATGAATCGTTCGACTTCGCCATGACTGTTTGTGTCGTGCATCATGTGCCGCCGCCCGAATGGCCGTGTTTTTTTTCCGAGATGCGACGTATTTTGCGTCCAGGCGCGCTTGCCTGCGTCATAGAACATAACCCGCTCAATCCGGTGACGCGACTGGCTGTGCTGCGCTGTCCATTCGACGAAGACGCGGTTCTGCTTCGCAGTTCGACCACGCGGCGCTTGCTTGCGGCTGCTGGCTTCACCTCCATTTCGCATGAATTCTTCTGTCTTCTTCCGAGCGCTGGCCGGGTGGCAAGACGGGTCGAACGGACGATGTCCAACTTTCCCGTCGGAGCACAATATGCCTGCTTCGCCCGCGCCTGAGGTTTCTGGCAACCGGGACAAACGGCCGCTTTCGATCGTGGTTGCCACTTTTGGAGGCGTCGGTATCGCGGCCACCCTTTGTTATTTCCTTCTAGCAACCACCTTGGTCGCGCTTCCCGGCATCTCCCCAACGACGGCCAGCGTCGTCGCCTATATCCTGTCCGCCGGATTTTCCTATTACGGCCACAGGCGACTGAGTTTCGCTTCTAAACGTTCCCATGCCGCGGCTATACCGCGCTTCCTGACGACACTCACCGTCGGCTTGGCCATCGCCTTTCTGCTCCCGAAAGGCGGCGAGGCCCTTGGTTACCCTCCCATGGCTGCTTTCGCCGCGATATGCGTCGTTATCCCGGCCACCAATTTTGCGCTGCTGAGACTATGGGTATTCGACGACGGAGCGGATTACGAGGCTTCGGTGGTCGAGAGTTACTTTTCGCTCTTCTGGGCACTTGCCGCCTTAACGGTCGCCTTGATCGGCGCCTCCGCCTGCGCCCTCAACGCCTGGCGCTGGGGAACCGTCCCCGACACCAGTTGGCTGATTACAGTGATTGAACACATTGACGCGGGCGAGCGGCTCTACCGCGATGTGATCGAAACCAATCCGCCTTTCTCGATCTGGCTATATGTTTTTCCGGTCCAGTTCGCGGACCTCATCGGGATCGCGCCGGAAAGCGCCGTCCGGCTTTATACGATACTTATCTGCCTCGCCGGCACGTCGCTTACCGGCTGGATGCTCGTCTGCGGCGGGATATTGAAGCGGCGGTCCGCCGTGATCGTTTCTCTTGTCCTGTTTTCGATAACCGTTCTCATTTCCGGGAATTCCTTTACCGAGCGCGACCAGATCGGCGCCGTTCTGGCGCTTCCTTTGTTGGCGCTCGCGGCTTGGCGCATCGCGTTGCCGGAAGCGCGCCGGCCGGGACCACTGCACTGGCTGACAGCCGCAACCGGGGCGTGTGTCTTTGCCATGGTGAAGCCCTACTATGCCATCGTCGTTATCGCGGTGGCCGTCTACCTGGCACTGCGACGGCGCGATATGCGGACACTGTTTCTGCCGGAGTTCGTGCTCTCCGGCGTTGGCACGGCCAGCTATCTCGTCCTCATCTACCTTCTCTATCCCGACTTCTTTGCAAAGCTGATGCCCTTATTGCGCGACACGTACATGGCGTATCGCATGCCGACCGAAATACTTCTGTGGCTTGCCATGCCGGGTTTCGTTCTGATTGCCGCTTACGCTTTCTGCCGTCGGCTGACCAACCGACCGGACTTCCCGGATGTCCTGATGGTGGCTTCGCTTGCCGCGTGGCTACCCTTTTTCGTGCAGGGCAAGGGATGGCCTTATCATGCCTACCCCGCGATCCTGTTCGGCTCGGCCGCTCTGGTGATCGGTGTTGCTATCCTGTTTGAAAAGCATGCGTCCGAATCACGGGTCGGGCTTGTCACGGTCGCCCTGGCGGCGATATTGGCCGGTCACCTGCGGTTTCTGCCAAGCGAAAGGCCCGCCGATGTCCTCGTTGCCGCTGCTCTTCGCCCTGGAGAGCATCCGACAGTCGGAATGCTGGGCGGCGGTATCGAGACCGGCCATCCCTTCACCCGGATGATCGACGGGCAATGGATCGAGCCCTATTGCAGCGACTGGATCGCGGTTTATGCGGTTCGTCGTGAGAGACAGGCCGTTGCCGCCGGCGACATGGTCGAGGCAAAGCGATTCGAGGCCATGGCCGCGCAGTATCTTTCCGACAAGAAGGCCCGATTACTGCGCCGGTTGCCGCAGATCTTGATCGTCGACAAACGTGGCCAACTCGTACCGGAAATGCTCGCCAAATTCGGATTCGCTCCCATTCTCGCCCGCTACGATCGGATCGCTTCCAGCGGCTCGGTGGAAATATACCGCCTGGTGGACAGGACCTCTTTCGCAGGGCCTGCGCGGCATCTGCCTGTGTCGGGCTGAGCCTTCGCCGGCCATGTGGATCGCAGCGTCGACCCGACCGTTCAAGCGATACCAATCGTGGCGGCAGCGCCGTAGCGAAGGCTCGCTGGCCGGAAAGTTCATGCCAATGAAGGCGCAAACATTTCGCGGCCCCGGTGGGAGGAAAACCGGGGCCGCGTTTCAAGCTTACGTTTCGACCTTATTGCGCGTTGACCAGGGCGGCGATGATGCCTGACGTGATGCCGACCAGCAGATACTGGTTGTCGACCTTGACCCAATGCTGGCCGTGCGGCGGCCGGCGCAGGTGATAGCGGCCGTAGTCCTTGACCACCGTGTAGTGCTGGCCATGCGGCATGCGATGGCCGCGCTGCCAGCGGGTCTTCTTCACCACGACTTTCTTCTTCACGACATGCGTGTGACTCGGGCGCTTGTGGTGAAAGTCCTGCGGTTGAGCGAAGGCGGCCGGCGCGGCGAGAAGCGAAAGGGCGACGGTCGCGAGGACAAGGCGTTTCATGGGAGGTCTCTCCTTTGATTGAAGACGCCTTCTTCTAGATGCGGCCCGTTGAACGCCACATGAACGAGGCATTAAAGAATGGTAATGTATCCAGCGGGTTAGATCGCAGCGACCAACCGGGCGAAGAGGTCCATATCGACATTGCCGCCGGAAAGCACGACCGCGATCGTCCTGCCGGCCAACTCGATCTCGCCGGAGGAAAGCGCAGCGAAGCCGGCCGCGCCGCCTGGCTCGACTATGAGCTTCAGATGGGCCGCGGCATCGCGCATGGCGACGGCCACCGAGGTTTCCGGCACCGCCACAATGCCGGCCGCCAGCTTGCGATTGATGGCGAAGGTGAGTTCGCCAGGCATCGGCGACATCAGCGCATCGCAGATCGAGGTTCCGGCCGGATCGGCTCCCACCCGGCTGCCGGCGGCAAGGGAACGGCGCGTATCGTCAAAATCCTCCGGCTCCGCTCCCCACATCTCGGTTTCCGGCGAGAGCGCCTTGATCGCGGTGGCAATGCCGGCCATGAGGCCGCCGCCGCCGCAAGGTGTTACGACGGCGTCAACGCGGATGCCCATCGCCGCCGCATCCTCGGCGATCTCCAGCCCGACCGTTCCCTGGCCGGCGACGATCAGCGGATCGTCGAAAGGTTTTACAAGCGCCATGCCCTTCTCGACGTAGGGCCGGGCAACAACTTCCCTGTCGTCGCTGTATCGGTCGTAGGGCACGATCTCGGCACCCATGGCGCGGACATTGTCGGCTTTGATGGCTGGGGCGTCGGCCGGCATGACGATGACGGCTCGGGCGCCGAAAAGCTGTGCGGCAGCCGCCACACCCTGCGCATGATTGCCCGAGGAGAAAGCGACTACGCCGCGAGCGCGCTCCTCTTCCGTAAGCGAAGCGATCTTGTTGTAAGCGCCACGGAACTTGAAAGAGCCTGTGCGCTGCAGGACTTCCGGCTTGAAGAGCAGCCGCGCGCCGAATTTGTCGTTGAGTCGGGACGATTCCAGAAGCGGCGTGCGCCGTGCCAGTCCCCCGATCCGGCGCGCCGCCGCACGTACATCGTCGATGGTAGGCATTGCGGCAAGGACGGGCTGGGCGTGGACGGTCATGCTGAATCTCCCGGAACAGGCAGGCGGCGCGCCGATGCCGCGCCGGTTCGCCCATTTCTACCAACGAATAATCATTATGGAAGCCATCGTCTCGATTGACGATACGAGATCTGATCCTTAGTTTAGAATTATTCTAAACTAAGGATCCAAAAATGCTCTCGCGCTTTTTCGGCTTCGGCCGCCGCGACTTCTCTTCGCTCAGCGAGCAGGAAATCCTGGCGCTGGCCATCTCCTCCGAGGAGGATGACGGCCGCATCTACAGCGCCTACGCCGACGGCCTGCGCGAGGATTTTCCGCAATCGGCCAAGGTCTTCGATGAGATGGCCGAGGAAGAGGCACATCACCGCGACGTGCTGATCGAGATGCACCGCAGGCGCTTCGGCGAAAAGATCCCGCTGATCCGGCGCGAGCATGTGCGCGGCTACTATGAGCGCCGGCCCGACTGGCTGGTCCGGCCACTCGGCATCGACCATGTGCGAACGCAAGCCGAAGACATGGAGGAGCAGGCCTACCGATTCTATCTGGAAGCCGCCAAGCGAACGGGTGACGCCTCGACGCGCAAGCTTCTCGGCGAACTAGCGACAGCGGAGAAGTCACATGTCTCGATGGCGCATCGGCTCGGAGTGAAACACGTGCCGGAGGGCGTAGCCGCCGAAGAGCGGCAGGAGGAGCGCAAGCAATTCATCCTGACCTATGTGCAGCCGGGGCTGGCCGGCCTCATGGACGGCTCGATCTCGACGCTGGCGCCGATCTTCGCCGCCGCCTTCGCTACCCAGAACACATGGGCGACCTTCCTGGTCGGGCTCTCAGCCTCCGTCGGCGCCGGCATCTCCATGGGCTTCACGGAAGCCGCGCATGACGACGGCAAGCTGTCCGGTCGCGGCTCGCCGCTGAAGCGGGGGCTCGCCAACGGCATCATGACCATGCTGGGCGGCCTCGGCCACACCCTGCCCTATCTCATCTCGAATTTCTGGACGGCGACCACGGTCGCCGCCATCGTGGTGTTCTTCGAATTGTGGGCGATCGCCTTCATCCAGAACCGCTATATGGAAACGCCCTTCCTGCGCGCCACCTTCCAGGTGGTGCTGGGCGGCGCGCTGGTCTTCGCGGCCGGCATCCTCATCGGCAATGCGTGAGACCGTTCCGGGTATGCCGCTTCGTATTCCGGCAGGCCGATATTGTCGTTCAGCTCTCCGACGAGGAAATTAGCGACCTGTGGGATGGCCATCAGACGCATCATCCAGTTGCGGAAGGCAATCCCGAAGCTGGTCTCGGGCACGAAGGAAGAGGCGAACTTGCGCGCCGAAGCCTGCTTGGCATCAAGAAAGGGCCGCATCCGCTCCTCATAGCGGGAAAAGGCCGCCACGTGGTCGTTGCCGGCACCGGCGAGCTCGCCGGCGAGCACGTAAGCCTCCGTCATCGCCAGGCCGCAGCCTTCGCCCGCCAGCAGCGACACGCAGGCCGCGGCATCGCCGATCAATGCGACCCGACCTTTCGTCCAACGCGGTATCTCGATCTGGCTGACACGGTCGAGATAGATATTTTCGGCGTTTTCCATCGCCGCGAGAATTGCCGGCACTTCCCATTTCATATCGGTGAACTCGCGGCGCAGAACCTCACGGCGGCCGGCGTCATCGTCCGGAATCGGCACCGGCGCTTTCTCCCGGTAGCAGAACATGAACAAAGTGCGGTCGCCGCGCTTGGAAAAACGCGTTACCTGGCGGCCGGGAAGCGCATGGCTGACATAGGTAAGTTCCTCGCGCGGCCGATAGCCGGTCACTTCGAACGCGGCGACACAATAGCCGAGGAAGCGTTCCGCCTCTTTCTCCGGACCGAAGGCAAGCGAACGCACGCGTGAATGCAGGCCATCCGCGCCAATGACTAGATCGAAATCGCGCGGCGAGGCATGGTCGAAGCCGACATGCACATGATCTGGCCGCTCCTCGATTGAAGCGATGCCATCATCGAAGATTGTCTCCACTTTTCCTTCAATGGTCGAGTAGATCGTGGCGGCGAGATCGCTCCGCTGCAGGCTGGTGAAGCGGTCGCCCGTCATGCGCCAGAAGACCTCCGTCGAGAAGCCGCCGGACTTTTGCCCCTGTGCATCGACGAAACGGACTTCTTCCACCTGATAGCCGAGATCGAGAAGCCTGGGTAAAATGCCCATCTTCCCGGCTATGTCGTAGCCGGCCCCCCAGAAGTCGATAATATAGCCACCTTTGCGCAAGGCAGGCGCTTTCTCGATCAGGACGGGCTCGTGGCCGTAGCGCAGGAGCCAATGGGCGAGCGCCGGGCCGGCAACGCCAGCACCGTTGATGGCGATTTTCATCGGGACTTTCCTTCCTGTCTTGCGAGATCGACAAGGGTCTTCCACGCCGCATCGATCTCGTCGTCATTGCCGAAGGCCATACGGTGTATGGCCGAGCCGTCGAGCTGGATGGCGACCAGCCGGGCGAACGCTGCCGCGTCCGCACCCGGCGCCAATTTGGGCGCAAGGAGGGCGCTTAACCGCTCGAGCAGCGCGTCGCCCGAGGCCTGAAGCTGAGTGCGCAGCCTGTCATCGAACATGGCCCGCGCCATCAACACGAAATAGGCCCGGAAGAATCCGCGCCGCGTGCGCACCAGTTCCGCGCTGCCGCGTCCAAGAAATTCGATCGTATCGGCGAGCGATGCGTCGAGCGGCATGTCGATCGCGAGACTGTCGGCGATCATGCGCTCGAAGGCAGCGGTAGGTATCTCGTCGATCGTTGGGAAATGGTGGAAGAGGGTGGCCTTGCTGACGCCCACCTCGCGGGCGAGCGCCGCGGCACTGAAGGCATCGGGGCCGTCGCGGCCGAGAACGGTAACTGCAGCTTCGATGATGGCGGAACGGGTGTCGCGTCGGAGCATGGAGCTGGATATAATATTGACCGATCGATCGGTCAATATCGATACCGAAATTGTCTCCGAAGCCCCCCGACGGCAAAAGCAGGCACGAAGAAACTCCGTACCTGCCTTGCAACAAGGAGACTGGATGCGGTGGTCAAGCCGCCTTCAGGTTGACCTCACTTTCCGCGATCTGCGTCAGTTTCCTGTCGGCGACGCGCTCTTCCTCGAGCGTCTGCTTGAGCAACCTGGCGCAATCGGCCCGGCCGGCCTCCTCTGCCCAGGCAATGAGCGTGCCGTAGCGCGTCATCTCGTAGTGTTCCACCGCCTGCGCGGCGGCGATAAGCGCGGCGTCCAGCACGCGTTTGTCCTCAACCTCGCCGGAAACTTCATTCGCTTCTTCGATAATGCCGTCGATCGCCGGGCAGTTAACCCCCTCGGCATCGAGATCGAGCATGTCGAAGACCTGTTCAAGCCTCGTCACATGGCCTTTCGTCTGTTCAAGATGTTCGGAGAAGCCGTTCCTCAAATCCGTGTTGGAAGCCTTTCAATCATCTTCGGCAACGCCTTCATGATTTGCGCCTCGGCGTAATAGATGTCGCGCAACTGATGCACGAAGAGGTCATCCATGGTTTTTATGTCCTTGGAGAAGAGTCCCATTGTCGTCGCCTTCCTTTTTGTCCGTCAGGGTTGATCGTATGGAGGCCAGTCGGCCCCGCGAAGCTACACTTCCATGGGCGCCCAACGGCTCTGCAAGGTGCTTGTTCCGAATATTTCAGGCGGGGCCGCGATCGTGAACGGAACGGCTGTCGCGCGGCGCCTCGGCGCGGTCGCGCATGCCATAGTCGCGGACGACATGAGCGATGCGCAAACGATAGCCGGCAAGGATTCCCGCCCGGCCAGCCGTCTGCGCTTGTCGGTGCTCTTCCGTGTTGCGCCATGCCGCAACTGCCTCATCGTCCCGCCAGAAGGAAAGCGAGACCAGCTTTCCAGGATTGGAAAGGCTCTGGAAACGTTCGACGGAGATAAAGCCGTCCACAGTCTGCAACAGCGGCTTCAGGTCGGCGGCACGGCCGAGATAGTCGTCGACACGGCCATCCGTGGGCTCGACCTCGAAGATGACCGCGATCATCGATCGGCTCCGTGGAGCGCCGAAACAGGCTTGAGAAAAATCCGGTCCTCGCGCCGGATGAATTTCTCCGTCTGGGAGAAGCGGAAGTTCTCCTGGCCGAGCGGATCGGCGAGAAGGCGCTCGCGATAGACCTCATATTCCGCGAGGCTGCCGATATTGTAGACGCCGTAGGCCGTCGTCGCTGAACCCTCATGGGGTGTGAAATAGCCGATCAAGTCGGCACCGCAGCGCGGGATCACCTGGCCCCAATTGCGGGCGTATTCGATAAAGGCGTCCTTACGGAACGGGTCGATCTCGTAGCGGATGAAACAGGTGATCATCGGCATTTCCTTTCGTGGTTGGCACAGACATTTCGATGAAGACCGAAGCATTGAGCTGTGAAGATGGAATAGGCCTCGCAAGCGAGGCATCATCTCCAGAAGGACTTTGCGCATTCACGGCGAGCCTCATCGGCATCAAGGCCGAGATCGCGAAGCATCCTTGCATCGAGCAAGGCAAGATCGTGGCGCTGTAGATGGCGTTCATACCAGAGTGCGAGGAGCGGGACTGCGCGATGCAATGTGTAGCGGCGTACAAAAGCAACGTGAGGCAGGCGGGCAAAGGCTCGCGGATGGTCGGCGGTTTCCATGGCCTTCGAACTCCTCTTCATGCCCTGAAGATAAAACTTGCATGACATCAATGCTTCGATAAGGATCGAACCATGCATGAAGAACCGGACATCGCCCGTATCGCCAGCCTCGTCGGCGACCCCGCACGCGCCAACATGCTAACGGCGCTGATGGATGGAGGTGCGCTGACGGCGAGCGAATTGGCGCTGGAGGCAGGAGTGACGATGCCGACGGCAAGCTCGCACCTTGCCAAACTGGTCGAGGGTGGCCTGCTAACGCTGCAGCAGCAGGGTCGTCACCGCTACTATTCGCTGTCCGGTCATCACGTCGCGTCGATGCTGGAAACGATCTCCGGAGTCGCGGAGCGCGTCGGCCCGAAACGAGCGCGGCCCGGCCCGCGCGACGCGGTCATGCGCGAGGCACGCATCTGCTACGATCATCTGGCCGGTGAGAAGGGAGTCGCCCTTTATGACAGCCTTCTGTCGCGCCGCATCCTCGCACTGCGAGATGATAATGTCGAACTCGGACCGACGGGGCGGGGGTTCTTCGATGAGCTCGGCATTGACCTCGCCTCTCTTTCCGGACAGCGACGGCCTCTGTGCCGGGCCTGCCTCGACTGGAGCGTGCGCCGCTCGCATCTCGCCGGTGCGCTCGGCGCGGCGATGCTCGACAAGATGATGGAGCGGCGATGGGCGCGACGCGATCCGCAAAGCCGCGCGATCCTGTTCTCGCCGACCGGAAAGCAAAGCTTCGAACGGCTGCTGCGGGGATAAGATTCGGCTCCGGAACGTCACTTATCACGCTTGGACAGGCGCCCCATCGAGGCCGCTTCGAAAAAGCCTCCGGCCTGCCGTCGAATCGCCGCAATCCATGCAAGTTCTTAACATGCCGTTCACAGCTGATTCATTCTTGGCTGTTATCGTCTTCCTCAATCGGACGGGACATCCGAGACATGACCGGGAGACGGGAAATGGCATTCTGGACACATCTGACGCATTGCCGCGCCGCAATTCGCGAATTCATCGCTCCGACCTATCGCCCGGAGCGCCACTATATGCGCGGCCCCGGCCCCGCCTGCGCGCGCCGCGGCGGTCTGCTGCCCGATGCCGGGGCGACGTTTCACTCCGTCTTTTCGTGACAGGGCTCGATTGAGATCGGCGGCCCTTCCTTCGCGCCAAGCGTTAGGCAGGGCCGGCTCTCGACGCAGAGCGACCATCCGCCGACGGTCGCGCCCGACGCCGCCAGGACCAGCTTCGGCAAGGGCGGCACCTTCGGCCGGTACTCCCACCCGTCATCCCTGAACACGCTGCCTTCCGGCGGGTCCATGCCGGCACCGGAACCCTCGACTCGCCCCATATCGACGACGAGCCCGGCCGGCGTCACCCGCCAGTGCTCGGTCCACCGGATCTTCTCGACCGAATGCGTCCATGACAGCGTGAAGGCCGCGGCGGCAAGCACAATCGTCTTGCCGCCGGCGAGGACGCAAAGGCTCATGCCGGCTGGCTCGCCTGCCGTGCCCTATAGAGGTGCTGGCCGAAGAAGAGCACGGCAAGCGCGAAGCCGATCTGGTCCGATATCGGGATAGCCGCGATGAGCGAGAAGGAGGCGATCGTCGCGAGGATGCGCTCCCACCAGGCGAGGTGGGTCTTGAAATAGCCGATCACCGCGATGCCCCAGAGTGCGATGGCGAGCGCCGTCTTGAAGACGACATAGATAACAGCCGGGTAGAAGCCGATCGAGGCTGCGAGTGCACCGCCCGGCTGCAACATCAGCGCCGGCGTATAAACCGCCATATAGGGGATGACGAAGCCGGCGGCGGCGACCTTGATCGCCTCCATAGCGATCTTCAGCCCGCTCTCGCGCGCGATAGGTGCTGCGGCGAAGCACGCCAGCGCCACCGGCGGCGTCAGAT
The DNA here is from genome assembly GCF_031656215.1 of Mesorhizobium koreense. Taxonomy (NCBI): domain Bacteria; kingdom Pseudomonadati; phylum Pseudomonadota; class Alphaproteobacteria; order Hyphomicrobiales; family Phyllobacteriaceae; genus Mesorhizobium; species Mesorhizobium koreense. Next base: position 499,777 of record NZ_CP134228.1, read on the forward strand.
CCGCCATGATGCCGAAATAGAAGACGAACATATGGCTGACCAGAAGCGGGATACCGAGCGCGAGAAGCGCCGGGCCGGCAATGGTCGAGGTGATGATGTAGTTCGGGATCGTGGGGATGCCCATGCCGAGGATCAAGCAGGTGATCATCGTCAGGATAAGCGACAGGATCAGACTCGACCGACCGATGGAGACGATGTAGTCGCCGAAGGTGTTGGCTACGCCGGTGAGCGTCATCGTGCCGACGATGATGCCGACGATGGCGCAGGCGATGCCGACTGGAAGCGCCGTTTTAGCACCCTCGGCGAGCGAATCACGACAGTCGCGTAGCGTCTGCATGCCACCCTTGACGAACAGGTTGACGGCCACGAGCACCGCCGCCGCTGCGATGACAATCCAGATGCCGAATTTGAAGAAGCTCCCGGCGATCAGCCCCAGAAAGACCCAGAAGATAACCCGAAGCACATAGTTCGGCAGACCGAGCGCCACCGAGCCACCGAGGATGAGCAACGCCGTCATGGCGAAGCCGATCGTGCCGGCAAAGAGCGGTGTGAAACCAGAAAAGAGGAGGTAGACGAGCGCCGCCAGCGGCAGGATGAGATACCAGCGCTCCTTCAGTGCATTGAGAGGCGAGGGAAGCTGGTTGCGGGGAAGCCCCATCAACCCGGTGCGCCCTGCTTCCAGATGCACTGCCCAGAAGGCGGAGGCAAAATAGAGGATGGCCGGGATAATCGCCGCCTCGACGACTTCCTTGTACTGGATACCGAGTGTCTCGGCCATGATGAAGGCAACCGCCCCCATGACGGGCGGCATGATCTGCCCGCCCATCGAAGCAGTCGCTTCGACACCGCCAGCGAAGGCGGCGCGATAGCCAAAGCGTTTCATCAGCGGGATTGTGAACTGGCCAACGGTCACGACGTTGGCAACGCCCGAGCCTGAGATCATGCCCATGAAGCCGGACGAGATGACCGCCACCTTGGCCGGGCCACCGCGAGCGTGGCCGACCAGACCCATCGACACGTCGGTGAAGAGCCGGATCATGCCGGCCCGCTCCAGGAAGGAGCCGAACAGGATGAAAAGGAAGATGTAAGTCGCGGAGACGAGCGTCGGAATGCCGTAAATGCCTTCCGTGCCGAAGCTCATGTGGTCGATGACCTGCCAGAAGGGATAGCCGCGCGTGTTGAACGGGGAAGGCAGGTATTGCCCCCACAGGCAATAGGCGAGGAAGATGCCGCAAATAATCGGCAGTGCCGGGCCCATCAGCGCATAGGTGGCGATAAAAAGGACCGCCAGCGACAAGACGCCGATCACCGTGTCGATGGGCAAGGGCTCGCCTGCGCGCAGGATCAGCGGTTCGTATTCGATGAACTGGTAGAGACCGACCCCCATGCCGATGATGCCTAGCACCCAGGCGGCGGCACGTATGCTCGGGCGCGCCTGGCGGAGTGTTGCCAAAAGCGGGAAGACGAGCAGCATGAGGAAGCCGACATGGACGGAGCGAACGACCTGGCTCGGTAGGCCGAGCAAGCCAGCCGCCGTAAGGAGCTGGAATGTGGAAAACGCGATGGCGATGCCGAACAGGACCTTTCCCTCGCGCGTTGCCGGAAAGGTTTCGGCAAGCGGATCGTGGACGGTTGCGGGCGCGCCCTGCGGCGTCTTATCGGTCGGCGTGACGGGCTCGGTCATGCTTCCTCCCCTGGAATATTCTTCTTGAATGGGCCGGGGGCGACGTGGCTATCGCCTCACGTCGCCCCCGGCCATCGTTCGCGCTCCTCACTCAGGGAGCCCTGGCTTCCTATTTCAGGATACCCTTTTCCCTATAGTATTTCTCTGCGCCCGGATGGAGCGGGATCGGCAGGCCCTTGACCGCGTTCTCGAGTTTGATGCCGTTGGCGGCCTTGTGCGCGGCCACCATCTCGGGAAGATTCTCGAAGAGTTGCTTCGTCATCTGATAGGCCTCCTCGTCAGAGATGTCGGCACGTGTGACGAGGATGTTAGTAATGGCGACCGTCGGCACGTCGCTGTCCTGACCGTCATAGGTTCCGGCCGGAATTGTGGCCGCCTGGAACGGAGCGCCGAGCTTTTCGGCGATTTCCTTCGGCACGGAAACCACCGTGATCGGAATAGAGGTCGAGAGGTCCTTGATCGAAGCGACACCCAGCCCAGCCGATTGCAGCGTAGCGTCGAGCTGGCGGTTCTTGATGAGCTCGACGGATTCGCCGAAGGGCAGATATTCGGTCTTGCCAAGATCCTCGTAGCTCATGCCCGCGGCCTTGAAGATCGCGCGTGCGTTGAGTTCCGTACCCGATTTCGGCGCGCCGACGGAAAGACGCTTGCCCTTGAGGCTGGCGAGATCGGTGACGCCGGAAGTCTTCGAGGCGACGATCTGGATATAGTTCGGATATATGGCGGCAATTGCCCGGAGCTTGTCGAGCTTCTTCTTAAATCCGGCTTCTTCGTTACCGGCCCAGGCGTCCTTGACCGAATCGCCGAGCGCGAAGGCGATCTCGCCCCGACCCTGCTGGAGCAGGTTCAGGTTCTCGACGGAAGCCTTGGTTGACTGCACTTGCGTGCGGGCACCCGGGATCTTCTCGCCGTAGATTTTGGCGAGCGCGGCGCCAAGCGGGTAGTAAACGCCGGAGGTGCCGCCGGTCAGCACATTGATGAATTCGTCGGCCTGGGCCGGCGCGACGGCAAAGCCGGTCGAAAGCGCCAGCGCGCCTGCGGCAAGCAAATGTGTGAATTTCATGATTGAAGATTCCTCCCTTTAATCGTTGGTTTCAGATGGCAGATCGCAATTTTTCGATCGAAACCAAACCCCCACTATATGAAAAGGGTGGCTCCTGCCAATACGGGTGTCGCCACAAATCACGATCGCGGAACCTACAATGCGAAGGCGCAGACGCCATCGACACCGCCGTAGTTCTCGATCTGGTGATGAGATAAAAAACCGGGCGCCAAAGCGCCCGGCAAAACAGTCAATGCCGGAAAAACTCAGTCGGCCGGCGCTTTCACCATCCGGAGATAGGGCAGGACGGCTTTGAAGCCGCCGAACTTCTCATTCGCTTCCTGGTCGGAGACGGCGCCTGTCAGCGCCACATCTTCGCCTGGCTTCCAACTCGCCGGCGTCGATACCTTGTACTTGGCGGTGAGCTGGATGGAATCGAGCGCGCGCAGGATCTCTTCGAAGTTCCGGCCCGTCGTCATCGGATAAGTGAGTGTCAGCTTGATCTTCTTGTCCGGCCCGACAACGAAAACGGTACGCACCGTCTGGTTGTCGGCTGGGGTCCGGCCCTCGGAACTGTCACCGGCGGAGGCGGGCAGCATATCGTAGAGCTTGGCGACCTTGAGGTCCCTGTCGCCGATCATCGGATAGTTGACCTTGTGCCCGGTCGCCGTCTCGATGTCCGATTTCCACTTGTTGTGGCTTTCGACCGGATCGACCGAGATGCCAATGATCTTGGCGTTGCGCTTGGTGAACTCATCCTTCAACCCGGCCATGTAGCCGAGTTCTGTCGTGCAGATCGGTGTGAAATCCTTGGGATGGCTGAACAGTACAGCATAGCCATCACCGATCCAGTCGTGAAAACGGATTTCGCCGTCGGTCGACTCGGCGGTGAAATCGGGGGCGGTATCGTTTATGCGGACGCTCATGGCAGCTTCTCCCTGAAAGTTGGTCGGGTTTATATGACGTGGCCGACATGATAGTGCAATGCAGTCTTGTGGCGAGGAATTTTGCAGCGAAAAGCAGCCGTCGAAAAGGATATTCGCACGACAACGTCGCTCGAAGCGGAATGTCTTTCGCCGAATTCCGGTCCCCGGTAGAAGAGTGATCCGGTTTGGGAGAAGTTAGGGAATGAATGGAATGCGGCTATTGCCGAAAACCGATGGTGGCTCGCTGGTTGGACGTGTATGGCGAGCCGACGTGGAAGGACCGGCGGTCGTGACCGTGCGCGGCGGCCGCGTTGTCGACATCACCAGTCGCGAATTTCCGACGATGCGCGACCTTCTGGAGGCCGACGATCCAGCGGTGCTTGTGCGGCGACAAAAAGGTGAAGATCTCGGGTCGGTCGAGGATATCGCGGCGGCCTCGCTCGAGCCGGCGACGAATGGCAGGCTGCGGCTCCTGGCGCCATGCGACCTGCAGGCGATCAAGGCCTGCGGCGTCACCTTCGCCCGCTCTATGATCGAGCGCGTGATAGAGGAGCGCGCCGCCGGCGACCCGTCACGGGCACAGGAAATTCGCGAGCGCGTCGCTGCAATCATCGGCGACAGCCTGCGCAATCTGGTTCCGGGGTCAAAAGAGGCCGTCAAGGTCAAGTCCGCGCTCATCGAGGAGGGGCTGTGGTCGCAATATCTCGAAGTCGGCATCGGCCCCGACGCCGAAGTGTTTTCCAAGGCACAACCCATGTCCTCGGTCGGCTGGGGCGCCCCGGTCGGGCTGCACCCGATTTCACACTGGAACAATCCCGAGCCGGAGATCGTGCTCGCCGTCGACAGTAAGGGCCGAGTGAAAGGTGCCACCCTCGGCAACGACGTCAATCTGCGCGACGTTGAAGGCCGTTCGGCGCTGCTTCTCGGCAAGGCCAAGGACAACAACGCTTCTTCCGCCATCGGCCCGTTCATCCGGCTCTTCGACAAGGGTTTCGGGATCGATGATGTGCGCCAGGCGGAGCTTGAACTGACCGTCGAGGGAACGGACAGCTTCGTGCTGAAGGGCCAGAGTTCGATGAAGGAGATCAGCCGCGATCCGCTCGACCTCGTTAAGCAGACGATCGGCCGGCATCATCAATATCCCGACGGCTTCATGCTCTATCTCGGTACGCTGTTCGCGCCGGTCGAGGATCGCGACGTGCCGGGTGAGGGATTTACACACAAGACCGGCGATATCGTGTCGATATCGACGCCCGCGCTCGGCACGCTGACGAATACGGTGCGGCTGGCGACGGAATGTCCGCCCTGGAATTTCGGTACTGCGGCGCTGATGAGGAACCTAGCCAGGCGCGACCTGCTCTGAAGGACCGTCGGGAATAGACGTGAAGGCTGGACCTGGAGCGGGCCCAGCTCTTGAAAGATGTTCTTAACGTTCTGCGTTTTGGATGACGTCGTCCGAAGAGGCGTCACATAACGATAAGAACAGGACGATCGCATGTTAATTCCCAACGCTTCCCGCATCTTTTGCGGGCCGGCGGTGGTGCTTGGCCTTTTGACAACCGGCGCAGCATATGCGGCGGAGATGGGCTACGTGCTGCAAAACGAACATTCGCGGTCCGTCGCCATCGAGTTGCATGGCGAGGACAAGACGTGGCCGGGCGGCAATCAGGTCTATTTGCTCGATCCTGGCGACATCAAGGAAGTGACGATCTCCTGCACACCAGGCGAACGCATCTGCTATGGCGCTTGGATCAACGGCAATGACCGCATCGCCTTTGGCGTCGGCCCGGACAAAGACCGAATCTGCCACAATTGCTGCTCGATCTGCGTCAATCACACGATGGAGACGATCGACCTGACGCCATAAGGGCTTGTGTATGCCGCGCAGGTTCAGCCTGTGTTTCGGTGCGTCCTTCGAGGCTCGCTTCGCTCGCACCTCAGGATGAGGACGGTTTATGCTTACGTCTCCGTATTCGTTGATAACCTCATAGTCTTGCTTCCATTGACGTGCCTTATTTGAGGTTTGCTGTATTTCAGGATAAAGGGCTTAGCGCCAACCTCCCTCATCCTGAGGTGCTCGCGAAGCGAGCCTCGAAGGACGCACTGCAATCCTCTCAAGCCGCCTCGCGCACCTGATAGTCCTTCACGGTGGCGAAACGGATCGCCTTCCAGCGCTCGGCCTCGTAGTTCAGCGAGAATTCGTGTTGCGCGAGAAAGACGGGGTCGCCGTCGAGGTCGCGAGCAATATCGGCGCGGTGCGTGTCAATGAAGCGCTCGAGTTCCACCGCGCTGTCGGCGCTGATCCAACGGCAGACCGAGAAGCGCGCCATCTCGAAATCGACGGGCAGTGAATATTCGACAGAAAGTCTTTCCTTGAGCACGTCGAGCTGCAGTGCGCCGACGACACCGACGATCGCCGGCGAACCATCGTCGGGCGAGAAGAGCTGGACGACGCCTTCCTCGGCCATCTGCTGCAGCGCCTCTTTCAGCTTCTTCGCCTTCATGGCGTCACCGAGGCGAACGCGACGCAGGATCTCCGGAGCGAAATTCGGTACGCCGCGGAACAGGATCTCCTCCCCCTCGGTCAGTGTGTCGCCGATCCTGAGCGTGCCATGGTTTGGTACACCGACCACATCGCCAGCATAGGCCTCGTCGGCGGTGACACGGGTGCGCGCGAAGAAGAATTGCGGCGCTGAAAGGCTCATCGGCTTGCCGGTGCGCACGAGCTTGACCTTCATGCCGCGTTGCAACCGCCCCGAGCAGACGCGCACGAAGGCGATGCGGTCGCGGTGGTTCGGGTCCATGTTGGCCTGGATCTTGAAGACGAAAGCGCTCATCTGAGGCTCGATGGCATGTATGGTGCGCGTATCGGCCTCCTGGTCGCGCGGTGCTGGCCCGATGTCGCCCAGCGCCTCGATCAGGTCGCGCACGCCGAAGTTCCGCAGGGCCGATCCAAAGAACACCGGCGTCAGATGCCCCTCGCGGAAGGACGCCAGGTCGAAGGGCCGGCAGGCCCCGCGCGCCAGTTCCAACTCCTCAATGAAGGCTTCCCGCTCGAACTCGGGCAGAAGCCCGGCGACGCGGTTGGAATCCGGTCCGTTGACCTTGGTGCGCTCCTTCTCCTCGTCGCCGCGGCGCACCGCGTTCTGAGCGAGGTGGTAAGTGCCGGCAAAACTCTTGCCGCGTCCGATCGGCCAGGTGACGGGCGCCGTGTCGAGCGCGAGCTTGGCCTCGATCTCGTCGAGGATTTCGAAGGGGTCGCGCGTCTCCCGGTCCATCTTGTTGACGAAGGTGACGATCGGAATGTCGCGCAGCCGGCAGACCTCGAACAGCTTCAACGTCCGCGGCTCGATGCCCTTGGCGGCATCGATGACCATGACGGCCGAATCGACCGCAGTCAGCGTCCGGTAGGTGTCGTCGGAGAAGTCCTCGTGGCCGGGCGTGTCGAGCAGGTTGAAGACATGCTCGCCATATTCGAATGTCATCACCGAGGTGACGACCGAAATGCCGCGCTCGCGCTCGATCTTCATCCAGTCGGAGCGCGTCTGCATGCGGTCCTTCTTGGCTTTCACCTCGCCGGCAAGCTGGATCGCGCCGCCGAAGAGCAATAGCTTTTCGGTCAGCGTCGTCTTGCCGGCATCGGGGTGCGAAATGATCGCGAAAGTGCGACGGCGGGCCACCGCTTTCTGGATATCGTCTGCCATGTGTCGGGAATCCGTATTGTCGCGCGGGCTTTTACCAGCGCAGGGCAGGGCTGTCGAACAGAAATCCGGCCGGGATATTGGCAGGAGCATCCGGCGATGGCATGAGGAAGGCTGGAGCGGAGCAGAGACGGCATGCCCAGGGAAGTGATCGTCATTGGCGCGGGCATCATCGGCGCGTCCATTGCATGGCATCTGGCGAAGGCCGGGGCAAAGGTGACGATCCTCGACAAGGCCGAGCCCGGCGGCGTTGCGACGCCCTGTTCCTTCGGCTGGATCAATGCCAGCTTCGGCAATCCCGAGCCCTATTACCGGCTGCGCATCCGCGCCATGGCCGAATGGAAGCGGCTGGCGGCGGAAGTTCCGAACCTGCCCGTTCGCTGGCAAGGCGGTCTTTGCTGGGACCGGCCGCGTTCCGAACTCGAAACTCTCGGGGCCGAACATTCATCCTGGGGCTACGGCGTGCGCAAACTGGGCCGTGACGAGGTCGCACGGATCGAGCCCAATCTTGCCGATCCCCCGGACTTCGCACTCCTCGTCGCCGAGGAAGGCGCAGCCGAGCCGCAGGCTTCGGCACGCATGCTCGTTATCGACGCGCAAAGGCACGGCGCACGGCTTATCGCCGGTGGCGAAGCCATCGCCCTCCATGCGGGTGGCACAAGCCGCGCCCGCGTCGAGACAAACGACGGAACCCTTGAAGCTGACGAAATTGTACTGGCCGCCGGTGGCGCAAGCGCCGATCTCGCCGCGAGCAGCGGCGTTAGCCTGCCCATGAAAACGCCACCTGGCCTTCTCGTTCATTCGCGCCCGTATGCACCGCTCTTGAACGGGCTGGTGATGGCGGATCGGCTGCATATGCGCCAGACTGCGGAAGGCCGCCTCGTTGCCGGCGCCGACTATGGCGGCGCGGACCCCGGCCCGAATGCGGAGGCCACGGCACGAAGGCTCTTCGACACCATGCGGTCGATGCTCGAGGGAGCGGGCGCGCTGGAATACGATTCCTATACGCTCGGCTTTCGACCCACACCGCTCGACGGGTTTCCCGCGCTCGGTCGCCCGAAGGGCATTGAGAATCTGTATGTCGCCGTCACCCATTCGGGCGTGACTCTAGCGCCCGCGATCGGGCTCTTCGCGGCACAGGAGATCCTCGACAGCATCCGCGATCCGCTGCTCGCGCCCTATCGGGCCGACCGCTTCGATTGAAGGCCGAAACCGGCCTCAGTCGGCTTACTTGCCGCGCCCGTGCGTCTTCTCATAAAGTTCGCGGACGATCCCGCTCGCCGACCGCTCGAAGAGAAACGGCAGGAAAGCGTGGACCAGCGCCATCGAACCGGCGAGGAACAACTTGCCGGAGAAGCGGCCGGCAAAGGCCATGTGCTCGAGATAGGTCTCATCGACCGAAGCTGGATGGTCGCGAAAGAGGCGGACAAGCGTCGTCATCTTCTGTGTTCCCCTGAATGCGTTGAACAGAAGATAGCACCGGCTCCGCCAGAGAGGGTCCCAAACTATCCTTGAAATACGCTTATATTTGGGACATACATCCCAAATGAAGCTCGATATCGACCCTATGGATCGCATGATCCTTGCGGAATTGCAGCGCGACGGCACGCTTTCCGTCGACCAGCTTTCGGAGCGGGTGAACCTTTCGCGCAATGCCTGCTGGCGACGCGTCAAATTGATGGAGGAGGCTGGCATCATCACCGGAAGGGTGGCGCTGGTGGATGCCGAGAAGCTGGGATTCGGCCTCTCCGTCTTCGTACTGATCCGAACCACGCATCACGAGCCCGAATGGCTGAAGAAATTCCGCGACGCCGTCATCTCCATTCCCGAGATCATCGGCGTCTACCGGATGTCGGGCGATCTCGACTATGTGCTCAGGGCTCGCGTGCCGGACGTGAAGGCCTATGACCGGCTTTACCAGCGGCTGATCGCGAAGGTGCCGCTTTCCGATGTCTCCGCCTCTTTCGTCATGGAGGAGATCAAGGAGACGATGGAACTGCCGGCAATATTGCGGTGATAATTGTCAGGGCCGATTGACGGCCGGCCGGCCGATGGCGATAGGACTGGCGCATGACAGACCTTGCTCCACTTCTCGGCATTGTCCGCCTTCCGCACTCCGAGGGCCTGCCGTTGCCCGCCTACGAGACGCAGGGCGCGGCGGGGATGGATCTGCGCGCAGCGGTGCCCGAGGACCGGCCGATCCTGCTCCTGCCAGCCAAGCGCGCGCTGGTGCCCACCGGGCTTATCATGGAGGTTCCGGCCGGCTTCGAGGCGCAGGTGAGACCGCGCTCCGGGTTGGCGCTCAAGCACGGAATCACCTGTCTGAACACGCCCGGCACCATCGACAGCGACTATCGCGGCGAGGTGATGGTGCTGCTCGTCAACCACGGCGACGAGGATTTCGAGATTAGCCGGGGCATGCGCATCGCGCAGATGGTCATTGCACCCGTGGTGCACGCAACGATCGAGGAACACAGTCTTTCATCAAAGACGGAGCGCGGAGCGGGCGGTTTCGGCTCGACCGGCACCAAATAACCGCGCCGTCAGGCCTGGCCCAAGCGGAGCATCTTGACAGGAGGCGGGGTCCGCGCCGAACTGAGCCGAACCGACAATCAAGGCGGGTCGGCGAAGGAGGTGCCAATGGCCAGAAACGACAGTTTCTTCCGTAAGCTGCATGGCGGCCCAGAAGCATTCATCATCCCCAATCCCTGGGATATAGGCACGGCGAAGTTTCTTGCCTCGCTCGGTTTCAAGGCGCTGGCGACGACCAGCGCCGGCTTCGCCTTTTCGCGGGGACTGCCCGACGGCGGCATAGATTTCGAGCAGATGATGGCGCATTGCCGGGAGCTCGTCGCCGCGACCGACCTACCGGTATCGGCCGATCTGGAAAACGGCAAGGGCGATAGCGCCGATAGCGCCGCCGAAACGATCTTCGCGGCGGAAGCGGCCGGCCTTGCCGGCTGCTCCATCGAAGACGCGACCGGTGACAAGACCAAGCCCATCTACGATTTCAACCAGGCGGTCGAACGCGTAGCGGCCGCCGCCGAGGCGGCGAAATCGTTGCGGCGCGACTTCGTTTTCACCGCGCGCGCCGAGAATTTCCTGCATGGGCGCGACGATCTGGACGACACGATCAAGCGCCTTCAAGCCTATGAGAAGGCGGGCGCGGATGTGCTCTATGCGCCCGGCATTACCGATATCACGGTGGTCCGGACGATCTGCCAGTCGGTTTCGCGGCCGGTCAACGTGCTCGCCGTTCCGCAGCTTACCATGGCGCAATTGAACGAGGCGGGCGCCCGCCGCATTTCTCTCGGATCGAAGCTGACGAACTACGCCTTTGCCAGCATTGAACGGGCCTCGCGCGAGATGCTCGACCACGGCACGTTCAACTATGCCCGGGACGCGACACCCTACGCGACGCTGCAGAACCTGTTTTCGCCGGGCGGCTGAGGCAACAGGAATGAAGATCAATGTCGTCGACATGCACACCGGCGGCGAACCGCTCAGGATCGTCACCGACGGCTACCCGCCGATACCGAAGGGCACCATCCTCGAAAAGCGCGCCTTCGTGCGGGACAATCTCGATCATCTGCGCAAGATGCTGATCTTCGAGCCGCGCGGCCATCACGACATGTATGGCGCGCTTCTGGTCGAGCCGGACCTGCCCGGCGCCGACCTTGCCGTGCTCTTCATGCACAATGAGGGCTATTCCACCATGTGCGGCCATGCCGTCATCGCGCTCGGCCGCTACGCGGTGGACCAGGGGCTGGTCGAGGCGGAGGAACCGCTCACTACCGTCAACATCGAATGTCCCTGCGGCATGGTGGTCGCTTCGGTCGAGGTGGCGAACGGCAAGGCGGGCGCCGTTTCCTTCGAGAGCGTGCCGGCCTTCCTTTTCGCGACCGACCAGTCGGTCGTGCTCCCGGACTATGGCCGCATCAAATTCGACATCGCCTATGGTGGCGCCTTTTATGCACTTGCTGATTGCAGGCAGTTTGGCCTTCGCTTCGGCCGCCACGGGGCGGCCGCCTTCGTCAAGGCGGCGACGGCTCTGACAGAGAAGCTGAAGGCGGAGTTCCCGCTTTCCCATCCCGAGCACGAGGATCTGGCCTTCCTATACGGCTCGATCCTGACCGACGGCATGGAAGGCGGGCCGGACAAGCCCACACGCAACATCTGCGTCTTCGCCGACGCCGAGGTCGACCGTTCGCCGACGGGCTCCGGCGTGACCGCCAGGCTCGCTGCCATGCACGCGAAAGGCCAGATCGGCTCTGGACAGACCCGGACTTTCGAGAGTGTCGTCGGCTCGCGCTTCGAGGGCTCGGTCTCGCGCGTCACAACGGCCGGCTCGCATAAGGCAATCGTGGCGCGTGTCTCCGGGCGGGCGCATTATAGCGGCAAGGCCGAGTTCACGCTGGAGGAGGACGATGTCCTGGGGCGCGGCTTTCTGGTGCGGTAGCCCGGAGAGTTCAGCGAATCGGCGAAAAGAAGCGTCGTGAAGCGCAGGTCAGGCCCGGCTCCTTGGTACAGTCATAGAACGACCAGGTGATGAGTTCGGCTTTGCCCTGCAGGTTCTCCACCGGCACGAAGCCGAGTTCCGGAAAGCGGCTGTCGGCCGAATCGTCGCGGTTGTCGCCCATCATGAACAGCCGGTCCGGCGGCACCGTCACTTCCGCCATGTCGTCGGCGACGCCATGGTCGGTGCGTTCGATGATCGTATGCTTGCCGCCTCCGGGGATCGTCTCTTCATAGCGGGTTACGGCGACAGGGACACCGGAAGGATCGCGATAGGCATAGTGTCCGGTTTCGCGGCGTGGCGCCACAACGCCGTTTAACACGAGGCGTCCGCCCGACATTGCGACCCGGTCGCCTGGCAGGCCGATGACGCGCTTGATGTAGGTCTCCCCTGTTTTCGGATTGGTGAAGATGACGACGTCGCCTCGCTTCGGCAGGTGAGAGAAGATGCGGCCGTTCTTCGTCGGGAAGTCGAAGCCCGGATCGATGGGCAGCGAGTAACGGCTCCAGCCATAGGCCCATTTCTCGACGACGAGCCTGTCGCCGATTTGCAATGTCGGCACCATGCTTTCGGAGGGGATGAAATTCGACCCGAACGCCACCGTCTTCATGATCAGCATGATGACGGCAGTGGAGAGTATGAAGCGGAGCCACTCGGGTAACCGATTCAGCAGGCGCATGGAAACCTTCCTTGAACGAAAGCGACACAAGCGGCCCAATACGGCCGTTTCATGATGGCCCTTACTGTTTCATGCCCATCCGCTTTCTTTGCAGGAAAGCGCGAACCGAAGGGTCATGCTCAAGGCCGATCGCCCGATCGTAAGCGGCCGCAGCCTCGATCTTTTTGCCGACACGGACAAGGATTTCCGCGCGCGCGGCCCAATAGGGCTGATAGTCGGCGAGGCGCGAATCGTCGCCAAGTTCATCCAGAACGGCAAGCGCGCCATCGGCATGACCTGCCTGCGCGAGCGCCACGGCGCGATTCACAGCCACGACGGGCGAGGGAACCATCGAGGCGAGTATTCCATAGAGGTCGACGATCGCCTTCCAGTCCGCCTGCCCTGTGCTGCGCCGGACCACATGAGCGGATTGTATCGCCGCCTCGACCTGATAGCGGCCCGGCCGCTGCATGACGGAGGACTTGAGCAACAATTCCTCCGCCTCGCCGATCAGGTCCTGGTTCCATTTGGCCACATCCTGCTCGGCCAGCGGAACGTAGCCGCCGTCGGGATCGCGCCGTGCAACCCGGCGGGCCTCGGCGAAGAGCATGAGGGAAACAAGCCCGAGCGCTTCCGGCTCTTCAGGCATCAGCGAGGCGACCAGGCGGCCGAGCCAGATCGCCTCGCCGGCGAGTTCGCGACGTCTCGTCTCGGTGCCGTTCGGATCGGCCCAGCCCTCGGCGAATGCGGCATAGATCGCGGCAAGCACCGCATCCAACCGCTCGGGAAGTTCGGGGCGGTCGGGGATGTCGAAGGGAATGCCCGTCTCGCGGATGCGTGTCTTGGCACGCACCAGCCGCTGTCCCATTGTGGAGGGCGAGACGAGGAAAGCCGATGCGATCCTTGCCGCATCGAAGCCGAGTATGGTCTGCAGGATAAGCGGCGCGCGGATGGCGGGGTCGATCGCCGGATGCGCACAGGCGAACATCAACCGCAAACGCTCGTCCGGAATGCCGCCCTCCTCAACCCCTTCGCCCGCCTCCTCCGCGATCAGCTTCAGATGCGGGTCCGCATTGATTCGGGTCTTCTCTTTGCGAATGCCGTCGATTACCTTGCGCCGCGCCGTCGCCAGAAGCCACGCTTCCGGATTGTCCGGGATACCGGAAGCGGGCCAGTGGGCGAGCGCCGAAGCAAACGCATCGGCAAGAGCATCCTCGGCTGCGGTCACGTCGCGGGTGCGGGCTGAAAGAAAGGCGACGAGCTTGCCGTAGCTACGCCGGGCAGTGCCCTCGGCTGTCGCTCGCGCCTCATCTTCGGTGCCGCGCATTGTCGTCAGATGGTCAATACCAGAGCGGCCTTACCTCGACCGTGCCGTGGCCGGCCGTAGGGCAGCGTGCCGCCCAAGAAAGGGCCGAATCCATGTCCGGCGTCTCGATCATGTAGTAACCGCCGAGCTGCTCCTTGGTGTCGGCATAGGGTCCGTCGACCACCTGCTGCCTGCCATCCTTGAGACGCACCAAGGTCGCCGTCTCGGTCGGTCGCAGACGGCCACCGCCAAGCCAGACGCCGGCCTTTTTCATGGCCTCCGTATAAGCGGTGTAGGCTGCGGTCGTCTTCGTCTGGGCTGGCTCATCGGCGGCGGCCATACCCTTTTCGTCGATGTAAAGCATCAGCATGTACTTCATCGTCGTCTCCATCGTTGGCACGGCCCGTCATGTCGCGAGCCAGACCGATGACGTGCGAATCTTCCGGATTTCGACAGAACCATCGGAATTTGCGCATTTACCGATCCGATGCGCAAGCTGACAAAAAAGCGGAGACACTACCGGCTCGGCAAGCAGGAAGCGGATTCCGTGTTTACCAATCTCCGGTAAATGCCGAGCGGCGTACCATGATAGGCGGTGTCGGTTTCCTTGCTAAAACCGAGTTTCCGCGCCAGCCGGATCGAGGCGAGATTGCCGTGGTCGATCAGGCAGACGAAGTCCTGCCTAGCGAAATAGTCCTCGCCCCATTGAATGATCGCGGCAAGGGCTTCGCTGGCATAGCCCTTGCCGTGTACGTCAGGAACAAGCGTCCAGCCCATCTCGGGCGTGCCCTCGATCGCGGGCTCGAGTTCGCGCCTCAATTCGTGGAAACCGGCCTCACCAATGAAGCGGCCCGCTTCCTTCTCTTCGATCGCCCAGAAGCCGAAGCCCATCACTGGCCAGTGCCCAGCATAGCGCAGGAAGCGTGTCCATGCCACTTCACGCGAAAACGGCTGGCCGCCGATGTAACGCGTCACCGTCTCGTCGGCCCACATCGAAGCATAGATTTCGAAATCGTGCAGCCGATGGGTACGCAGCAAAAGGCGCTCGGTCTCAATCGATGGACAGGAACGAAGGTCGGAAAGGCTCAACGGCCTGCGGCCTGCAGGCGTTCGGCGACCATCGCCGCCAGCCTCTCGGCCACCTCGGTCTTGCCGAGTTCCGGCCATTCCTCGACGCCTGTGGCGGAGACGATCCGGACGCGGTTCAGATCCCCGCCCATGACGCCGGTGCCCGCCGACACATCGTTGGCGACGATGAGGTCGGCGCCTTTCTTCTTCAGCTTAGCGCCAGCGTTCTCCAGGAGGTTCTGGGTCTCGGCGGCAAAGCCAACGACAAGACGCGGGCGCTTGGCTGAGTGTCCCACCTCGGCAAGGATATCGGGATTCTCGATCATCTTCAGCGTCGGCGGTTCGGTGCCCGCTGCCTTCTTGATCTTCTCGCCGCATGTATCCGCAGTGCGCCAGTCGGCGACGGCAGCGACCATGACAGCCGCGTCCACCGGAAGCGCTGCCATCACCGCATCGTGCATCTGGCGCGCGCTTTCCACATGGACCGTATCGACACCGATCGGATCGGGGATCGAGACCGGGCCGGAGACGAGCCGTACCTCCGCGCCGAGCGCGGCGAGTGCTGCGGCGATGGCATGGCCCTGCTTTCCGGAGGAACGATTGGCGATATAGCGGACCGGGTCGATCGGCTCGTGCGTCGGTCCCGAGGTGACAACGATCTTCCTGCCCGCGAGCGGCTTCGGCCGTCCGTCGAGCAGTTCTTCCACCGCGGCAACGATGGCCAGCGGCTCTGCCATGCGGCCTTCGCCGACCTCGCCGCTTTCGGCCATCTCGCCCTTTTCCGGCCCGACGAAACGGATGCTGTCGCCGGCAAGGACGGCGCGGTTGCGGCGCGTCGCCGGATGATCCCACATCCGAGGGTTCATCGCCGGCGCGATCAGGACGGGCTTGTCGGTCGCCATCAGGACGGCCGAGGCGAGATCGTCCGCATGGCCGCCTGCCATTTTCGCCATGAGATCGGCGGTCGCCGGTGCGACGACAATCAGATCAGCCTCGCGCGACAGGCGGATATGGCCGACATCGTGCTCGTCGTCGCGATCGAAGAGTTCGGTGAAAACCTTGCCGCCGGTGAGTGCGCCGACCGAAAGCGGTGTGACGAAATGCTGTGCGCCCGCCGTCATCACCGCGCGCACCGAAGCGCCGCGCTCACACAGCCGGCGGATCAGGTCAAGCGCCTTGTAGGCCGCGATGCCGCCGCCGATGATGAGCAGAATGCGCTTGCTGGAGAGGCCCATATGCTTCCTCATCTCCATTCAGTCGCTGAACGCGTACTCCTCATAGCTTAAGAAAGGCAGAGCACGGAACTGATGATCTACCAGAAATGCCAAAGCGCGACGAAGGCGACAATCGCAATCACCCATAGCGCGGCACGACCCCAGCGCGTGTGTCGGGCCTCGGCCTTGCCGATGGCGCGGGCGGTATCCGCGTCGAAACGCAGGCCGTTCTCTGCCATCGCATCGATCTCGCGCGACAGGCGCTCGGCGCGGGCGGCCAGGTCGGGGGCCTGGCGGGCGAGCGAGAGGAGCGCGTTGGCGCCGTCGCGTGCATCGATGAGGAGCGCCTTCGGGCCGAGATTGTCGCGGATCCAGCCGCCGACCACCGGCTCCGACGCCTTCCACATATTGAAGGCGGGATCGAGCGTGCGCGCCACGCCCTCGACCACGACCATCGTCTTCTGGAGGAGCAGGAGTTCCGGCCGCGTCTGCATGTCGAAAAGCTCGGTTACCTCGAAAAGCAGCGTCAGCAGGCGCGCCATGGAGATGGTTTCGGCCGACTGGCCGTGTATCGGCTCGCCGATGGCGCGGATCGCCTGCGCGAAGGAAGCGACATCATGCCTGGCGGGTACATAGCCGGCTTCGAAATGCACTTCGGCAACGCGGCGGTAGTCGCGCACGATGAAGCCGTAGAGGATCTCGGCCAGATAGCGCCGCTCCTTCTTGCCGAGCCGCCCGGTGATGCCGAGATCGACGGCGGCGATGGTGCCGTCCGCCTCGACGAACAGATTGCCCGGATGCATGTCGGCATGGAAGAATCCGTCGCGCAGCGTATGGCGCAAGAAGGACTGGATGAGCGTCGCCGCCAACGTCTTCAGGTCGTGACCGGCGGCTGCAAGTACCTCTACATTCGACATCTTGACGCCGTCGATCCATTCGAGCGTCAGCACGTCGCGTCCCGTGCGCTCCCAGTCGACGGCAGGGACGCGGAAGCCCGGATCGTCCTTGGTATTTTCCGCCAGTTCCGAAAGGGCCGCTGCTTCCAGCCGCAAATCCATCTCCATTCGGGTCGTCTGGGCAAGCGTCTCCGCCACCTCGACCGGCCGCAGCCGGCGAGAGGAAGCGATGAAGCGCTCTTGCAAGCGCGCGGCGAGGAAATAGCTTTCGAGATCGTTCTGGAAGCGGTGGCGCACGCCCGGACGGATGATCTTCACGGCGACGCGCCCCGGCACGCGGCCGCTCGTCACCATGGCCTCATGAACCTGTGCGATGGAAGCCGCCGCGACCGGTTCGCCGAAGCGCTCGAACAAATCCTCGACGGGACGGCCGAGCGACGCCTCGATCGATGCGACGGCCTCGGCGCGGGGAAAGGTCGCCATGCGGTCCTGCAGGCCGGCGAGATCCAGCGCCATCTCCTTGCCGACCACATCCGGACGCGTGGCGAGGAACTGGCCGAGCTTGACATAGGACGGCCCGAGCCGCTCGACGGCGCCGGCCAGCCTTTCCGAACGCTGCTTGCGCGTCGCGCGCCGGCGGGCCAGCGCCTTCGACACGCGCCAGGCGACTTTCGGCGGGCCGGAAAGCTCGTCGCCCGGCAACGAGGCAAGCACGCCCTCGCGCGCCAGCACCCAGCCGGCGCGAATGAGGCGAAGCGACGCGCCGATCGTGCTCATGCGGCGCGATCCGTCAAAGCTTCCAGCCCGAATGCAGTGCCGCGATGCCGCCCGAATAGTTGCGCCAGGTGACGCGATCGAACCCGGCGGCGCGGATCATGGCGGCGAAATTCGCCTGATTGGGGAATTTTCGGATCGACTCGACCAGATAGCGATAGGAATCCGGGTCGCCCGCCACGATGCCGCCGATGCGCGGGATGGCGTTGAACGACCATGCCTCATAGGCGCGGTCGAGCAGGGGCATCTCGACTTCGGAGAATTCGAGGCAGAGGAAGCGGCCGCCCGGCTTCAGCACGCGGTAGGCCTCGGCAAGCGCGGCGTCGATCCTCGGCACGTTGCGGATGCCGAAGGCGATCGTATAGGCGTCGAAGGAATTGTCTGCGAAAGGCAGTTCCTCCGCGTTCGCCTCGACGAAATCGACATTCTCCGCAACGTGGCGGCGTGTCGCCCGATCCTGGCCGACGGCGAGCATGGAGCCGTTGATGTCGAGCACCGTGACATGGGCGGCCCGGTTCGAGGCCTCGACGATGCGGAAAGCGATGTCGCCGGTGCCGCCGGCAACGTCGAGCGCCTTCCAGCCCGCCCGCTTCGGCGGGTTGAGCCAGGCGACCATGCCGTCCTTCCACAGCCGGTGCAGCCCGCCCGACATCAGGTCGTTCATCAGGTCGTAGCGTTCGGCGACGCGGTGGAAAACCGTGTCGACCAGTCCCTGCTTCTCGCCATCGGCGACCGGGCGGAAACCGAAGGAGGTCCGCATGCCTTCGCCGGCGGCAGCGCGTTGTTCCGACATTCCTATGTCCTGTCCTGAAAACGGCGGGACCATAACCGATCGAAATCCGGGGCGCTATCGTCAAAGCCGCGATGAACGGACGCGTGGTAAACCGCGCGGATCGCATAAAACTGTGGTCGGGCGGTCATGCGGGATTTGTCGGCGGGCTCCCAGCCGTTAGTATCTTCCGGATATCGCGAAATCGAGGGACAGGAAATGCAGGGCGTGACCGTCGTCGACCACCCGCTGGTGCAGCACAAGCTGACGATCATGCGCAGCAAGGAAACCTCGACCGCAGGCTTCCGGCGCCTGCTGCGCGAGATATCGCTGCTGCTCGGCTACGAGGTGACGCGCAATCTGGAACTGACGACCAAGACCATCGAGACGCCGCTGACGACGATGGAAGCGCCGACGCTGGAAGGCAAGAAGCTGGTTTTCGCCTCGGTGCTTCGGGCCGGCAACGGCCTGCTCGAAGGGCTGCTCGATCTCGTGCCGGCCGCACGCGTCGCCCATATCGGGCTTTACCGCGACCATGAGACTCTTGAGGCGATAGAGTATTTCTTCAAGGCGCCGAGCGACCTCGCCGACAGGCTGATCATCATCGTCGATCCGATGCTGGCGACCGCCAACTCGGCAATCGCGGCGGTGGAGATGCTGAAGGCGCGCGGCGCGACCAATATGCGCTTTCTGTGCCTGCTTGCCGCGCCGGAGGGGATCGAGCGCTTCACCAGGGCGCATCCGGATGTGCCGGTCTTCACCGCGGCGATCGACGAGCGCCTCAACGAGGTGGGGTATATCCTCCCCGGCCTGGGCGACGCGGGTGACCGCATGTACGGCACCAAATAGGCCTGTCTGGAAAATTCTCCGGAGCGTGTTCAGGCACCGCTAACCGAGATCGGCGGATTTATCGCCGCGAGCGGCCGGTACGACGCAAATTAAGGCGCCGGTGAGGGCGGGCAGGATAGGCTCGGCGCGCTCAGGAACCCGCCGATGAACAAGCTGATCCTCGCAGGCGCCGTCGCCGGCATCGCCGCGTCCATCCCGGCCCTTTACCAGTCGCACCCGCAGGCATTCGAGGCCATGCTTCGCTTCGGCCTGTCCGGGCGGCAAACAGCGCCGGCGCAGCAAACCCTTCCAGCCGCGCCGCCGAGGCTTGCGGCGGTCCGGACGGAAGAACCGGCACTGCTCGGGCGCAAGGTACGGCTCCCAGCCGATCCCCGGGGTCATTTCGCGGCCGAGTTCAGGCTGAACGGGCATGATATCCCGGCCATGATCGACACCGGTGCGACGGTTGTGGCTATCAACGTCACGACCGCGCGGCGTATCGGCATCGTCTTGACGCCATCGGACTTCACCTATGTCGTCACCACCGCCAACGGCAAGGCGAAGGCGGCCGCCGCCACCATCGACGCCATCCAGATCGGCAAGATCTATGTCGACAAGGTGCCGGCCGTGGTGCTGGAGGACTCCGCGCTCACCGGCACGCTGGTCGGCATGAGCTTCCTCAAGCGCCTGTCGAAATACGAGGTCGAGAACGGCGCCATGATCCTGCAGCAATAGCAGTAGGCGCGCCCGCTATTCCGCCACCCTGCGCATGACCGGCTTGCGGCGCGACGGCCTCGTCTCGCCGAGCGAATAGGCGGCAAGGATGGTTGCCGCCGCTTCTTCCGCGCTTGCCTTTGAGCGCGCCCGGACGATCGCCAGCGCATCGCCCTTCGCCACTTCCGCGCCGACCGGCAGCAGGCCGGTTATGCCGACTGCATGATCGACGGCGTCTTCCGGCTTCCTGCGCCCGCCGCCGAGCCCGACCACCGCAAGCCCGATCTCGCGCGTGGCGATCCCGGTGACATAGCCGCCGCGAGGCGCCTTCACCGCATGATCCACCTCCGCTTTCGGCAGGAAGGGACTGCAATCCTCGATGAAACCGGAGGGCCCGCCGAGCGCATGCACCATGCGGCCGAAGGTTTCGGCGGCACGGCCGCCGTCGAGCGCTTCGCGTGCCAGGCGCATCCCGTCGGCATTGGATGCGGCGATGCCAGCGGCGCCCAGCATCTCGGCGGCGAGCGCCAGCGTCACCTCTTCCAGGCGGTCGTCGCGCCGCCGCCCGGTCAGGAAATCGACGGCATTCTCCACCTCGACGGCGTTGCCGGCGGCGGATGCCAAAGGCTCGTCCATATTGGTGATCAGTGCGGTGGTCTTCAGCCCGGCGCCGTTCGCGACCTCGACGAGGCTCTTCGCCAGCGCCGAGGCGTCTCGGGCACGCGCCATGAAGGCACCGTTGCCGGCCTTGACGTCGAGCACCAGCGACTGGAGCCCTGCGGCGAGTTTCTTCGAGAGGATCGACGCGGTGATGAGCGGGATGGACTCGACGGTCGCGGTGACGTCGCGGATGGCGTAGAGCCGCTTGTCGGCCGGCGCCAGGTTCGCAGTCTGGCCGATGATGGCGCAGCCGGTCTCGCGCACGGCCTTGCGGAAAAGCGCACTGTCCGGCTGGCTGACATAGCCGGGGATCGAATCCATCTTGTCGAGCGTGCCGCCGGTATGGCCAAGCCCGCGCCCCGAGATCATCGGCACGTAGGCGCCGCAGGAAGCCACGATCGGCGCAAGCATAAGCGAGACATTGTCGCCGACGCCGCCGGTCGAATGCTTGTCGGTGACCGGACCCGGCAGGTCGGACCATTCCAGCACGTCGCCCGAATCGCGCATGGCGAGCGTCAGCGCCACCGCCTCCTCGCGGCTCATGCCGTTGAAGAAGACGGCCATGGCGAAGGCGGCGGCCTGCCCCTCCGAAACCGCGCCGGAGACGATGCCCTCGACGAAAGCGGCGATCTCCTCCGCCGGCAGCGGCCTTCCGTCGCGCTTGCGGCGGATGAATTCGGCGGGAAGCATTAGCGGAGCGCCGCCAAGAATCCGGAGACGCAGTGCTCGGCCGCGCCCCCCTCTGTCCTGCCGGACATCTCCCCCACGAGGGGGGAGATCATGCGCTTCGTTGGTTGCTCTAATTCTGCAACCATGGAGATTGGGGTCGGCCCGAGTGGCAGCTTAATCTCCCCCCTCGTGGGGGAGATGTCCGGCAGGACAGAGGGGGGCAACATAGGGCGCGACATCAAAGCCATCAAACCCCGAACGGCGTCCAGATGGACTTGATGCGGGTCGCCTTGAACAGGAATTCCTCGCCCTGGCCCTCCTTGGGGTCGTACCAGTCGCGGGCCTTGCCATTGTTGACCCAGGTGAGTTTCAAATTGCCGGCCGATTCGCGTTCGACCATCGCCGAACCTTCCGCCGAGCCGAAATACCAGTGCGCGGCGATGTCGTCGTGCTTGGCGATGACGGAGGCCAGCTGGTCGCGGTCGCCGGTGACGATGTTCACCACGCCGCCGGGCACATCGCTGGTGTCGAGCACCTGATAGAGGTCGCAGGCGGCAAGCGGCTGGCGCGGCGACGGCGTCACCACGACCCGGTTGCCCATGGCGATCGCCGGCAGGGTAAGCGACAGGAAGGAAAGCAGCGGCGCCTCGTCGGGGCAGGAGATGCCGATCACCTCGAAGTGCTCCGGCAGTGCCAGCGACAGCATGCGCGGCTGCGGCCCGCGTACCGCGCCGTCATATTTATCGGCCCAGGCCGCATAATACATGATCCGCGCCACGGAAGCAGCGACTTCCTTCCGCGCCTGCGCGGGGGAAGCGCCGGTTGACTGGCGCAGGCGGGCGGCGAATTCGTCGGCCCTCAATTCGAGGTTCTCGGCGAGGAA
Organism: Mesorhizobium koreense; assembly: GCF_031656215.1. Classification (NCBI taxonomy): domain Bacteria; kingdom Pseudomonadati; phylum Pseudomonadota; class Alphaproteobacteria; order Hyphomicrobiales; family Phyllobacteriaceae; genus Mesorhizobium; species Mesorhizobium koreense. The sequence continues at coordinate 522,085 of NZ_CP134228.1, forward strand.
ATAGAGAACCTGCGCGCGCGCATGACCGGTCATGCCGCTCCAGCCCTCGGCCTTGCGCGCCGCCTCAACGGCGTTGCGGATATCCTTGCGGTTGCCGAAACCTGCTTCTGTGACGATTTTGCCCGCATGGTCGTGGACCGGGTAGGAATAGCCCGAATCCGGTCGCGCCTGCTTGCCGCCGATATAGAGTTTTACCGTTCGGTCGAGCGCCCGTCCGCTGCCCGGCAGGTCTTCGCCGGCGGGCAGCGGAGCATCGAGCGGCGGCGCGACCCGCGCCGGCTTCGCCTTCTTCATCCATGCCGGCACCAGATATTCGTGCATGCCTTCGCGGCCGCCCTCGCGCCCGAAGCCGCTTTCCTTGTAACCGCCGAAGCCGACCGCGCCGTCGAACAGATTGGTCGAGTTGATCCAGACCACGCCTGATTTTACCTGCCGCGCGGCGTCGAAAGCCGTGTCGAGGTTTTGAGACCAGATCGAGGCCGCCAGCCCGTAACGGCTGTTGTTGGCAAGCTGCACCGCCTCGCCCGGTGTACGGAATGTCATCGCCACGAGCACCGGGCCGAAGATTTCCTCTTGCGCCAGCGGCGATGCCGGCGACACGCCGGTGAACAGGCTCGGCGGGAAGAAGCAGCCGGGCCGTCCCGAAACCTCCTTCGCCCAGCTCGGTTGGAAGAGCGCTGCACCTTCCTTCATGCCGGCCTTCACCTTGGCGGTGATCGCCTCGACCTGGACCGGGGCGACGACTGCGCCGATATCGGTCGATTTGTCGAGCGGGTCGCCGACGCGCAGCTTCTCCATTCGGGCGCGCAGCTTGCCGTAGAAGCGCTCGGCGACGCCTTCCTGCACGAGCGCGCGCGAACCGGCGCAGCAGACTTCGCCCTGGTTGAACCAGATGGCGTCGACCACGCCTTCCACCGCCGCGTCGAGATCGGCATCCGCGAAGACGATGAAGGGCGACTTGCCGCCGAGTTCGAGCGACAGCTTCTTGCCCGTACCCGCGGTCTGGCGGCGGATGATGCGGCCGACCTCGGTCGAGCCGGTGAAGGCGATCTTGGAAAAGCCCGGATGTGCGACCATCGCCGCGCCGGTTTCGCCGCCGCCATTGACGACGTTGAAGACACCGGCGGGCAGGCCCGCCTCGTTGCAGATCTCGGCGAAGGCGAGCGCGGTGAGGGGGGTATGCTCGGCCGGCTTCAGCACCACTGTGCAGCCTGCCGCAAGCGCCGGCGCGACTTTCCACGCCAGCATCAGGAGCGGGAAATTCCACGGGATGATCTGGCCGCAGACCCCGGCCGGCGCATGGCCAGGAAACTGCTCGTCGCGAAGCTCGGCCCAACCGGCATGGTGATAGAAATGACGGGCGACCAGCGGGATGTCGAGGTCGCGCGTCTCGCGGATCGGCTTGCCGTTGTCGATCGTCTCAAGCACGGCGAGGAAGCGCGCATGTTTCTGCACCGAGCGGGCAAGCGCATAGAGGTGGCGTGCGCGCTCGTTGCCGGATAGCGCGGACCATTTGGCGAAGGCCGAGGTGGCCGCTTTCACCGCCTTGTCGACGTCCTTCTCCGTGCCTTCCGCGACTTCGCCGATCTCCTCGCCGGTCGAGGGGTTGAAAACCTTGAAACTCTTGTTCTCGGGTCTGGAGAAGCGGCCGCCGATGAAGTGCCCGAACCGGCCGCCATGGCGCTTCAGCCAGGCGCGCACATGCGCGTCCTCTTCGGGGGCCGGGCCGTATTCCATCGTGCGCAGGATGTCCTGGATCTGGTTCATGGGAGGTCTCGCTGGCAATGTTCGGAGGTCTTCGCTCTACGTTGCCCCCCTCTGTCCTGCCGGATATCTCCCCCACAAGGGGGGAGATCAGCCCTCATTTTTGAGGCCGCTGACCGCCAACGCTGGTGATGACGTGTCGGCGTCGATGAAGAACTAATCTCCCCCCTTGTGGGGGAGATGGCCGGCGGGCCAGAGGGGGGTGCGAAGGGAGGTGAACTATCCAACATAGGACTGCTACGCCATGCCATGCCGGTCGCTCGAAGAGTACCGGCCGGTGACGAAATGCTCGATCTGGCGCTCGATGTCGCCAAGCAGCGAGCTTGCGCCGAGGCGGAATAGCTCAGGCCCCATCCAGTCGCGGCCGAGCTCTTCCTTCATAAGGATCAGCCAGGCGAGCGCATCCTTGGCGGCACGGATGCCGCCGGCCGGCTTGAAGCCGATCTGGTACCCGGTCGCCTCCAGATAGGCGCGGATGGCGCGGACCATGACAAGGCTGACAGGCAGCGTGGCGTTGACCGCCTCCATGCCGGTCGAGGTCTTGATGAAATCGGCCCCGGCCATCATCGCCACCATGGAAGCCTTGTAGACATTGGTCAGCGTCTTCAGTTCGCCGGTGGCAAGGATCGCCTTCAGATGCGCCTCGCCGCAGGCCTCGCGCATCTGCCGGACCTCCTCATAGAGTGCGGTCCAGTTGCCGGTCAGCACGTGGGCGCGCGTGACGACGATATCGATCTCGGCCGCACCCTCTCCGACCGCGTAGCGGATTTCGGCAAGCCGCTGCGGCAGCGGCGTCAGCCCGGCCGGGAAACCGGTCGCGACGGATGCCACCGGGATGCCCGAGCCTTCCAGCGCCTTCACCGCGATCGGCACCATGGCGGGATAGACGCAGACCGCGCCGGTGTGCAGCCGCTGGCCTGAGAGCCCGAGCGCCTCGACGAGATCGTCCCTGAGCGGATGCTTCGCCTTGGCGCAGAGCCTTTCGACGCGGCCCGGCGTGTCGTCGCCCACCAGCGTGGTCAGGTCCATGCATTCGATGGCGCGGACCAGCCAGGCCGCCTGCCAGGCCTTCTTGACCGAGCGGCGGGTGGTGAGCGTGGCGGCGCGTCGCTCGGCGGCGGACAAATTGACGTCCGCTGCCTCGAAAAGCGACGGCTCGAGAGCCATGCCCTCGTTGCGCTTGATTGCGACATGGACCGGGACGAGGCCGTTTTCCGAGGCGGGCCTGGCGGTCGCCATGCCCGCGTGATCCGTCTTGACGTTCATGCGATTTCTCCGATCGCTTCGCGAAGGATGGCTGCAAGCCGCGCGCCGCCAACCGGCGCCATATCCTTCGTCTCCTGATGGGAAAGTTCTGCGCCGGTCATGCCGGCGGCGAGATTGGTGATGACCGAGCAGGCCGCCACGCGAAGCCCGAGAAAGCGGGCAAGGATGACTTCCGGCACGGTCGACATGCCGACCGCGTCGGCGCCCAGCATGCGGATCATGCGGATTTCCGCCGGTGTCTCGAAGGACGGACCAGAGAGCCACATATAGACGCCGCGATGAAGCGGAATGCCGGCCCGTTCCGCCGCCTTGCCGAGAGCCTTGCGAAGGTCGGTGTCATAGGCGCCGGTCATGCCGACGAAACGGCGGTCGCTCGGCTCGCCGATCAGCGGGTTGGCGCCGGAAAAATTGATATGGTCCTCGATCAGCATGACCGAGCCGGGCGGCATGTCTTCCCTGAGCGACCCCGCTGCGTTGGTCAAAAGCAGCGTCGTCACGCCGAGCCCAGCGAGGATTTCGAGCGCCGGACGCATCGCGGCGGCATCCCCATGCTCGTAGTAATGGACACGGCCGGCCAGCATGAGCACGGGTTTGCCGGAAAGCCTGCCCGCGACCAGTTCGCCGGTATGGCCGCTGACGCCGCCCCGCGGAAAGCCAGGCAGGTCGGCGTAGGGGATGCGGATCGCGTCTTCGACCGCGGCCGCGAGGCTGCCGAGCCCGGAGCCCAGCACCAGCGCCGTCGTCGGCTGTAGCCCGCGCAGCCTTTCGACCAGAAGGTCGATGGCCGGTTTCATTTCAGCGTCTCGCGGCTGAAGCCGAGCGGCAGCATCTCGCCCATCGTCACTGTCTCCACGATGCCAGTATCATCGCACAGATGAAGCTTCGTGTCCGCCGCCGCGAATTCCGCGAGCCGCTGGCGGCAGCCGCCGCAAGGCGTAATGCGGGCCATTTTTTCGGCGACGACCGCAATCTCCGTTATCCGGCCGCCGCCGCCCATGACATAATGGCCGAGCGCGGTGGTTTCGGCGCACCAGCCTTCCGGATAGGATGCAACCTCGATATTGGCGCCGGCATAGATACTGCCGTCTTCCGTCCTCAGCGCCGCTCCGACGGGAAAGCGTGAATAGGGCGAATGCGATTTGGCCATCGCGGCCCGCGCCGCTTCGAATAGGTCCCTGGACATTATCTTCCCTCGGGCGTTCGCCCTATCTTTCCTTCACGTAGGGCACGCCGCCGGCACGCGGCGGGATGGCCTTGCCGATGAAGCCGGCGAGCAGCACGCAGGTGAGGATATAGGGCAGCGCCTGCATCAACTGTACCGGCAGCTTGCCGATACCCGGCAGCGCGATGCCCTGCCAGCGGATCGAGATGGCGTCGAGGAAGCCGAACAGCAGGCAGGCGAACATGACCGGCACCGGCTTCCACTTGGCGAAGATGAGCGCGGCAAGCGCGATGAAGCCGCGTCCCGCCGACATCTCCTTCACGAAGCCGGCCTGCTGCGCGATCGACAGATAGGCGCCGGCGAAACCGGTAAGCACGCCCGTGCAGATCACCGCGCGATAGCGGAGCCACGCCACCGAAATGCCTGCCGTATCCACCGCCGCCGGATTCTCGCCGACGGCGCGCAGTCGCAAACCGAAACGCGTGCGGAAAAGCACCCACCAGGTGAAGGGCACCATCAGGAAGGCAAAATAGACGATGATCGAATGGCCCGAGATCACGTTCGAATAGATCGGGCCGATGATCGGGACCGGGCGGATGGCGTCGGCGAACGGAAAGGCGATGTCGCCGAAGCGCGCTTGGCCCGAGACCGACGGCGTGCGCCCGCCCTGATGAAACCAGGCCTGGCCGAGGATGACCGTCGAGCCGGAAGCGATGAAGTTGATCGCCACGCCGGAGACGATCTGATTGCCGCGATAGGTTATCGAGGCGACGCCGTGGATGAGCGACATGGCGATCGAAACGACGATCGCCGCGCTCAACCCCACCCAGGCCGAACCGCTGACATAGGCTGCGGCCCCGGCGGCGAAGGCGCCGGCCAGCATCTTGCCCTCCAGCCCGATGTCGAAAATGCCGGATCGCTCCGAATAGAGGCCGGCGAGCGCCGCCAGGAGCAACGGAACCGAGACGCGAACCGTGGCGTCGGCGATCTGCACGAGGACCGTGTAGGCTTCCATCATGATCCCGTTCCCGCCTTGGCTTCCACACCGACGGAGCGGGGACTGAGGCTCGCGAAGATCGTCTGTATCGCCGGGCGGAACATATGCTCCAGCGCGCCGGCGAAGAGGATGACCAGCCCCTGGATGATGACGATCATGTCGCGCGAGATTTCGGGCATCTCGAAGGAGAGGTCGGCGCCGCCCTGGTAGAGCATGCCGAACAGGATCGCGGCCGGGATAATGCCGAACGGGTGAGAGCGCCCCATTAGCGCAACTGCGATGCCGACGAAGCCTGCGCCGGAGGCGAAATCGAGCGCCATGTGATGCTGATCGCCCATGATGACGTTGATTGACATCAGCCCGGCCAACGCGCCCGAGATCATCATGGTGATGATGATGATGCGCGACTCGTTGATGCCGGCGTAGCGCGCAGCCTCGGGACTGAAACCCATGGTGCGCAGCTCGTAGCCGAAGCGGGTACGCCAGACCAGAAGCCAGACAAAGACGGAGGCGGCGAGCGCCAGCAGGAAGGAGACGTTGAAGGGTGCGGTGCGCACCCGCATGCCCATCCATTCGAAGATGAAGCCGAGTTTGGGCAATTGCCCGCCGGGCAGGAAATCACGCGTCTGCGGTGCCTGCGAATGGAACGGCTTCAGCGGGCCGACGAGGAGATAGACCATCAGGCTCGCGGCGATGAAATTGAACATGATCGTCGTGATGACGATGTGGGAGCCGCGCTTCGCCTGAAGATAGGCGGGGATCAGCGCCCAGAGCGCGCCGAACAGGGCGCTGGCGATAATCGCCAGCGGAAAATTGATCCACCAGGGAAAGATGCCGTCGAAGGCCAGACAGACGATCGACAATCCGAGACCGCCGACATAGGCCTGCCCCTCGCCGCCGATATTGAAGAGGCTGCAATGGAAGGCTATGGCAACCGCCAGCCCGGTGAAGATGAAATTGGTGGCATAGTAGAGCGTGTAGGCTATGTTCTGGCCGCCCCCCAGCGCACCATCGACAAGGATGACGGCCGCGTCGAACGGGTTCTCGCCGACCAGAAGCACGACGAGACCCGCGACGAGAAACGCGACGATCAGGTTGATCAGCGGGATCAGGCCATAATCCACCCAGCCGGGCAGCCTGGCATATGGTGCGCTCATTCCGCCGCTTCCTTCGCCTCGACGCCGGCCATCAGCAGGCCGAGTTCGCCTTCCGTGGCGTCCGGTCCGCGCTCGCCGACGATGCGGCCGTCGAACATGACGAGGATGCGGTCGGAAAGCGAGCGTATCTCGTCGAGTTCGACCGAGACCAGCAGTACGGCCTTTCCCTTGTCGCGCATCTCGATCAGGCGCTTGTGGATGAATTCGATCGCGCCGACATCGACGCCGCGTGTCGGCTGGCCGACGATCAGCACGCCCGGGTCCTGCTCCATTTCGCGCGCGAGCACGATCTTCTGCTGGTTGCCACCGGAAAAATTCGCGGTTTTCAGACGAATGTCGGCTGGGCGGATGTCATATTTCTGGATCTTCTCCACCGCGTCCTTGCGGATAGCCGGAATATCGAGGAAGGCGCCGTTCAGGTATTTCTCCTGATCGTGGTAGCCGAGGATCGAGTTCTCGTTCTCCTCGAAGGCGAGCACGAGGCCGACATGGTGGCGGTCCTCCGGCACGTGTGCCAGACCGCGCTCCCGCAATTCACCCGGATCGGCATTGCCGGTCACCCGGATGGGCTTGCCGTCGAGCATCACGCTGCCGGAGACGGCATGGCGGATGCCGGCTATCGCCTCGATCAATTCCGATTGCCCGTTGCCGGCGACGCCCGCGATGCCGACGATCTCGCCGGCACGCACGCCGAAGGAGACGCCGTCCACCATGGTGACGCCGCGAGAGTCCTTGACCGTCAGGCCGTCCACGACAAGCTTGTAATCGCCAGGCTTCGCCTCGCCTTTTTCGACGCGCAGCAACACGCGGCGCCCGACCATCAGTTCCGCCAGTTCGCCGACCGTCGTTTCAGCGGTTTTGCGGGTAGCCACCATCGTGCCCTGACGCATGACCGAAACATTATCTGTGACGGCCATGATCTCGCGCAGCTTGTGCGTGATGAGGACGACCGTCTTTCCCTGTTCCTTGAGCTGGCGCAGGATACGGAAAAGGTGATCCGCCTCCGCCGGCGTCAAGACGCCGGTCGGTTCGTCCAGGATAAGCGTTTCGGCGCCGCGATAGAGCGCTTTCAGGATTTCGACCCGCTGCTGCAATCCGACCGGTAGCGTCTCGATGATGGCGTCGGGGTGGACCTCCAACCCATATTCACGCTCCAGGCGTTGCAGCTCCGAGCGCGCCTTGGCGATGCTGGCCCTCAGCAATGGCTCGCCCTCGACGCCGAGGATCACGTTTTCGATAACCGTGAAATTATGCACCAGCATGAAATGCTGATGCACCATGCCGATACCCGCGGCGATGGCGTCGTTCGGCGTCGCGATCCTCGTCGGCTTGCCGTCGACGCGGATTTCGCCGCTGTCGGCCTGGTAGAAGCCGTAGAGGATTGACATCAGTGTCGACTTGCCGGCGCCGTTTTCCCCGACGATGCCATGGATCGTGCCCTTCTCGACCGCGAGATGGATATCGCGGTTGGCGCGGACGGCGCCAAAACTCTTGTTGATGCCGATCAACTCGATCGCGGCTTCAGCCATCCACCGTTCCCCGAAGGATTTTTATCATTTGGTCAAAGATTAGCATGGCGCTTCCGCGCTGCCAATCGACACGCCGCTCCCAAGGGGCTGTCAACATCAAGAACCCCGCCACCACTCTCGACAAATCGAGCATCGCTTGTCAATTTCGGAAACCATGACAAATTCCCAAATCTCCACGTTCACTCGCTGCACGAACGGCCAGGCGAGGCCATGAGTGAGCGACCCGCGCCTTCGATACGCGATGCCTACCGGGTGTTCCGCGCCATCCCGACGCGGTGGCTCGACAACGACATCTACGGCCATATGAACAATGCGGTGCATTACACGCTGTTCGACACGAGCGTGAATTGCTGGCTGATCGAGAACGGCCTGCTCGATATCCACGGGGGCGATCGGATCGGGCTGGTTGTGGAGACGGGCTGCCGCTATTTCGCCGAGATGGGCTATCCGGACATGATCACGTCCGGGCTGAAGGTGGCGAAGCTCGGGACCTCTTCCGTACGCTACGAGATCGGCCTGTTCCGCAATGACGAGACCGTCGCCGCGGCGGAAGGCTTTTTCGTCCATGTCTATGTCGATAAGAAAACACGCAAGCCGGCACCGCTCGAAACACCCTTTCGCCGTGCGCTGGAAGGGATAAGCGCATGAGCGCGGCAGACGAGGACCGGCTGACCCGGCTTGAGATCACCCTCGCCGAGCAGGAAAAGATCATTGGCGAGCTTTCGGCGGAGATCGCCGGGCAGTGGAAGACGATCGAACGGATGCGCAAGAAGCTCGATACGCTGGCGGAGCGCTTTCTCGAGCTGGAGGAGCAGGCGCGGCCCGACGTGCCGGTGACGAAGCCGCCGCATTGGTAGGCATCGCCGCATGAAAAAGGCCGCCGGCTCTAAGCCGACGGCCTTCCTGTCTATATCCGGTGCTGCTCAGTAAGGGCAGGCATTGTCCGACATATAGTCGTGGACCTTGATCTTGCCGGAGATGATGTCGGCTTTGGCCGCATCGGCCGCCTTCTGCATTTCCGGCGTGACCAGCGACTTGTTGTTGTCGTCCATGGCGTAGCCGACGCCGTCCTCGGCAAGGCCGAGATTCTCGACGCCGAAGGAGAACTTCCCGTCCTTCGCGTCCATGAAGGCGTTGTAGACGGCAACGTCGACATGCTTGACCATCGAGGTCAGCACATGGCCGGGCTGCAGACCGTTCTGGTTGGAATCGACGCCGATGGCGAGCTTGCCCGCATCCGCCGCCGCCTGCAGGACGCCGACGCCGGTGCCGCCGGCCGCCGCATAGACCACGTCCGCGCCCTGATCGATCTGAGCCTTGGTGATTTCACCACCCTTGGTCGGGTCGTTCCATGCCGCCGGGGTGTCGCCGGTCATGTTCTGGATCACCTTGTCATCCGGCTTGGCGGCCTTGACGCCGCCGACATAGCCGCAGGCGAATTTGCGGATCAGCGGCACGTCCATTCCGCCGACGAAGCCGACCGTGCCGGTCTTGGAGGCGAGCGCCGCCATCACGCCGACGACATAGGAGCCCTCATTCTCCTTGAAGACGATCGAGCGCACGTTCGGCAGGTCGACGACGGTGTCGACGATGGCAAACTGGGTGTTGGGATATTCGGGCGCCACCTTCTTCAGCGCCTGCTCGAAGGAGAAGCTCATCACCACGATCGGGCTGTTGCCGTCCTCGGCGAACTTCTCCAGCGCCTGCTCGCGCTGCGTGTCATTGGAAATCTCGAAATCGCGGTAGGCGATGCCGGTCTCCTTCTTGAACTTCTCGGCACCGTGGAAGGCTGCCTCGTTGAAGGATTTGTCGAACTTTCCGCCCAGATCGTAAATGATGGCGGGTTTGATGTCGGCGGCAAAGGCCGGAAGGGTCATTGCGGCTGCGGCCAGAAGGCCGAGAACGATACGCTTCATGTGATCCACACCCTGTCGGTTGTCTTTTTCCCAATAATATTGCGCCCCGACATCCTCTTATGGTTGCCGGCGCGGCCCTGGCAGGGATTCCTACCCCCGCTTGAAAGGCACTTTTGCATGACGCAGCGCAAATTACACGCGGATTTTTTGACCGTCTGGAAAACGGCGCGCCAGCTGGTGAGCGCGTCCGCAACCCCCGTGCTCAGGAAGCGCCGACCGCCACTTCGGGCGCCGGATAACGGACGCCTGCTCCCCGTAATACCGAACTGTCGCCCGGATTGCGGCTCAGATATTGCTGGTGCTCGGCCTCGGCGAAGTAGAAGTCGGAAGCAGGCTCGACCACGGTGGTGATACGGGCGAACCCTGCCTCTCGCAGCGCGGCCTGATAGGCATCGCGTGCAGCAAGTGTCGCCGCGTGCTGGTCTTCGGTCGTCACATAGATCGCCGAGCGATAGATCGTTCCGATATCGCTGCCCTGGCGCATGCCCTGTGTCGGATCATGGTTCTCCCAGAAGAACTTGAGCAGTTCCCCATAGGGAACGGTCCCAGGGTCGAAGACGACGCGCACTGTTTCGGCATGGCCGGTCAGGCCGGTGCACACTTCCTGATAGGTGGGGTTCGGCGTCGAACCGCCAGCATATCCGACGGCCGTGACCCAAACGCCCGGTATCTTCCAGAAAAGAGCCTCCGCGCACCAGAAATTACCCATGGCGAACAGCGCTATTTCCATGCCTTGCGGATAAGGCTCTTTCAGGGGCCGCTTCGAGGCGCGATGCCTTGTCGCCGTGCGGATCGGCCGGGCGTGGCCCGGGAGCGCCTCGCCGGCCTTCGGCAGATGCAGTCTCTTGTTCAGCATATCGCTCAGGAAAAACATGCAAGGCTCCAGGAAACGCTTGTTGCCCGATCATTCGGCGGCAAAGTCGCCGTGCCGCTCGGGACGGTGCCCGATCGCGTAAAGAAGAAGAGCAAGCACGGCAAAGACGATCGCGCCCGGTGCGGAGAGAAGCCACACCGCGACAATATCCCAGAGGAGCGGCCAGCGGCCTTCCACCATCGCCCGCAGACTATCCAGCGTAGCGGGCGACAATGTCTTCCAGCTCTCGCCGAGTGGGGTCAGAACCAGCCTCGACATCGCCACCGATCGGGTGGCATCGAGAACCGCCAGGATCACGGCCAGCGCCAGTGAGATCGTGGCGAGAAGACGAAAGACAAATCGGATCATGGCAAAGCGTAGCCGCGCCGCCGCCGATCGGCAATGGCGGGGAAAGGGCCAAAAGCCGCGTTCGCAGCGCTTGGCATTCCGGTTCGGATCGACTAGATGAGCCGGGGTGCGGGGATCAAGCCGGCAAAACGGCGGATATCCTGGCCGCGGAGAGGTGGCCGAGTGGTCGAAGGCGCACGCCTGGAACGCGTGTATACGGGCAACCGTATCAAGGGTTCGAATCCCTTTCTCTCCGCCAAATTTGTTCTCTAAGCAATTGTTTTAACATACTTATCCTGATAATTATTATCTCATCCCCACTTCTTTCCCCAATCGATGGATCGGGTCCCATCTCCGGGCGACCGCATGACGCAACCCACCGGGGTGCACCCGTCCACTTTATGAGCGGGTCCCTCCGATTGCCTACATACTAATCAAGGAGCGCGATTTTAAAACGAGTTCCAGCCGGTCCATCTTTTTGCCCGGCGATGGATCGGATTAGGCTCCTATGGCTCGATGCCATCGAGGGCTTACCCACTCCCGAAGCACGGTGCATACGCCGTGGCGAAAGCGGGGGAAGAAATATCATTCTATTTATGACTTTTGACCACTCCTAGCACGTTGCTGGAAGTATACGTATCCAACCACGACATGCTCGTTGCCTCGGTTGCGCCGATAGGTATCAGCGAGAAGCTGCGAGCACTGGAGCATTCGTCCGGCGAAGGAGCAGGCAAGTCGCGCGCTGACCTGAGGGTAGTTTCGGGAAACTGCGTCCTGAAAGCCAATTCTATTGCGGGAGACGCCTGATCGTAGAATGCGATGTCTCTCTGACTAGTCGTTGTCGCAGCAGTTTTGATCAGAGCCTTAGGCACGCCACTGCAGGCAACGAAAAACGTCGGGCTTGTTGTGCCGGGAACCGAGACTTCGTACCCAGCCTTGGACGCGACATATGACCACTTTATGGAAAGCTTGGCTCCAGCTTCGATAGGGCTGTCAGGCGGCTTAACGTCAGAACCACAGTCGCTTGAAGGGTCGACGGTGAGATCATCAACCGCCATAGGTTCGCTAGGTGGCGTTTTCTTGTCGTCGCAATAGTAAAACGTCACAGTTTTTCCGGACGGATGTCCGTAAAAAAAGCCAATATCATACGATTTCTTGACAAAAGCAAAAATCTTCTGAGTGGTGACGTAAATTGTACCCTGCTCTCCTTTATTCAATTTCGACAAAAATTTACTGAAATCTTCCTGCCTATTCACCTGCTTTATGTCCGAGGCCGATTGTGCGTTAGCCGGGTGCTGCAGCAGAGCTAGAAGACATACCGCGCAAACAATCCTAATCATCGTCCACGTCCCTTGTCACATCTCGAATGCCGATGATATCTCCCGTGGATTGATTTCCAATGACGAGAAATCCCTCTTTCTTAGATTCCTTGTTATTCGCCACCCCGGCGGCAAGTGGGCAGATTGTGTAGACAACATTATTTGCAGTTGCAATTACGAGTACGAACCGCTGCTTCTGAAAGCAATCTTCGATTGCCGCCGTGCGGCGGAGGGGTAATCTAAATGAGGATTCATTTAAGCTCCGCCTGAACGCAATCTGTGCTCCGTGGAGCTCCCAAATGTTATCTGCCTTCTTTGTAGCTTTTGCCTCGGCAACGCTCGCGACATATGGATATGCGATGACTACAAAAGCAACGCTGAGTACAACTATTCCTGTATTGCTTTTAATATATTTTCTTGCATGGAGATATATATTGTCAATTATAAAATAAACTGCAGTGATAAATATTATTAATATCAGTATAGGAATTATAATAGCGTAGCTGAAGAAGACATTTGCCGAATATGATAAAACTATAGGAAGTGGAAGATCAATTTCGTGAATTGATATACCAAAAATACTTAGGAATTTTGAAAGATAAATTATTCCTGCAAAGTATATAAACACCACTGGTTGCAGAACCAGAACCAATTCGATGAGCCGTTCTGTAAATTTATCGGCACCGACGCCCCGCACGCTTGGCATTGCATGCTGTCCCCCAAATTGGGCCGGAGGTTAACATAAACGCGAGACAAGAGAAATGCGTCGCTCGGTCTGTGGCATCTTTCGTTGGCAATCCCTTTGCGCGTTCGAGATAGCTAACGCTATGCTGGACTGTTCATTTTGGCGTCCTTATTGAGGCTGGTTACGCAGGCGTCAGGCCGGCGCGAGTTTCACAGCGTATGCGAATTCCATGGCCAGGCTTTCACAAACAGAACTTGAACGGCACCTTTGGGGCGCGGCAGACATCCTTCGTGGCACGGTCGATGCCGCAGACTACAAACAGTACATTTTCGGTCTGCTGTTCTATAAGCGCCTGTGCGACGTGTGGGACGAGGAGTTCGAGGCGCTTCTGGCCGAGACGGGCGACCGGGAGGAAGCCGCTGATCCCGATGAGCACCGCTTCCACATTCCGAAGGAACACCGCTGGGATGCCGTGCGCCAGCAGTCGACCCTGATTGGCCAGCGGCTGAACAACGCGCTGAACGCCATCGAAGATGCCAATATCCGGCTGCGTGGCGTGTTCGGCGATGTGGATTTCGCCAATCAGGACCGCTTTTCCGACGCCCTGCTGGAAAAGCTGCTCGCGCATTTCGAGAAGCACCGGTTGCGCAATGTTGATGTTCCCGCCGACATGCTGGGCGACGCCTACCTCTATCTCATCAAGATGTTCGCCGAGGGCGCGGGCAAGAAGGGTGGGGAGTTCTACACGCCCCGACAAATCGTACGCCTTATGGTTGAGATCGTCGAGCCGCGTCCCGGCATGTCGATCTACGATCCGACCTGTGGCTCAGGCGGCATGTTGCTGGAGGCGGTCCAGTATCTGAAGGATCGGGGCGAGGATGCCCGCACCCTGTCGCTCTATGGGCAGGAGAAGAACTTCGCCACGTGGGGCATCGCCGAGATCAACCTGTTCCTGCACAATGTGGACGACGCCTTCATCGCCAAGGGCGACACGATCCTTTCGCCGAAGCGGTATGATCCCAAGGCTCATGAGTTCGTGGAGGGCATTGGAGCCTATGACCGGGTGCTGGCCAATCCGCCATTCTCGGAAAAGGTGTGGGGTTATGAGGTCTGGCAGAACGGCGATCCGTTCGGGCGCGATGCCTATGGTTGCCCACCGAAGGGCTATGGTGATCTCGCTTTCGTTCAGCATATGCTCGCCAGCCTAAAGGATGACGGTATGCTGGCGGTGGTCGTGCCACATGGCGTCCTGTTCCGTGGCGGGGCCGAGGGGCGCATCAGGGAGGCCATGCTTGCCGCAGATGTGATCGAGGCCATCGTGGGCCTCGCTCCCAACTTGTTCTATGGCGCGGGCATCCCTGCCGCCCTGTTGGTGTGCAGCAAGGCCAAGCCTGCCGAACGACGAGGCAAGGTGCTGATCGTCAACGGCGACACCACCTTACAGCCGGGTAAGGCGCAGAACTTCCTGACCGACGATCACGTCCGCACGCTGGCTGATGCCGTCCATGGCTTCGCCGATGTCGAGAAGCTGGCCCGCGTCGTCCCCATCGCCGAGATCGCCGCCAACGGCCACAACCTCAACATCAGCCGCTACGTGCAGACGGGCGCGGATGCCGAGGCAGTCGATGTCGCTGCCGAGGTGGTCAAACTGCAAGCTCTGATCGCCAAGCGCAACGAAGCCGAAGCCGTGATGTTCAGTCACCTGCGGAGGCTCGGCTATGTCGAGTGAGGTGCCGAAAGGCTGGGCGGCGCAGCAGCTTGGTCAGGTCGTCCGGGTCGTCACAGGAAAAACGCCGAGTACGAAAGATGACAGGTTCTGGAATGGCAAAGTGCCATTTGTCACGCCTAGCGACATCGGAGATAGCCCGTGGTGCGATACGGTTGAGCGCCACCTTTCGACCCTCGGGGCCTCAACGGTTTCGACTGCACCTGCTGGCGCAGTCCTGTTTACTTGCATCGCCTCTATCGGAAAGTCTTGCATTCTCTCAGAACGTTCGGCCTTCAACCAACAGATCAATGCTTGCATCCCCGGCCCTTCGACCGACAGCTATTTCCTTTACAGCCAGTTGCAGGCTATGGGCGACGAAATCAGGCAGTTAGCCGGAACGACCGCCGTCCCGATCATCAACAAGTCCACGTTCTCTACCATTCCAATCTGGCTCCCACCGCTCGACGAGCAGCGGCGGATCGCCGAGGTTCTGCGGTCGGTGGATGAGGCGATTGCGGCGGCGGAGAACGCCGTCGTGCAAGCCAACACCGCGCTCCATTTGAACGCTGAAAAGCTGCTTGTTCATGACTTAACGGAGACTGCGAACGAGCGCCGGTTGGTAGATTTGATCGCATCGCTTGATGCAGGTGTTAGTGTCAATTCCGAAGGGCGACCTGCGGCTGATGGTGAGATTGGAATACTCAAGACAAGTTGTGTCTCTGGTGGGTATTTTGATCCCGACGAAAACAAGGTCGTTCTACCTGACGAGGTGGCGCGAACCCGCGTGCAGCCAACGGCCAACTCCATCATCATAAGCCGTATGAACACCCTTGACCTTGTTGGGGCGAATGCCTTTGTCGCAGAGGATTGCCCTGATCTCTATCTGCCTGACCGGTTATGGCTGCTGAAGACCAAGCCAAACATTATGTGTCGATGGTTGGCCTTCTACATGAAGACCGTACGTTTCCGTGCGCAGATTGTGGACATTGCCAGCGGCACGAGCGGCTCCATGAAAAATATTTCCAAAGCCCGACTTTCGGACATCGCGATGCACGTTCCGGAATACACGGAGCAGGAACGCGCCGTTGACATATTGACGGCAATGGAAAGCGCCATGTTGTCTGCTCAAGCTGTCGCCCGATCCTATAGAGAAATGCGCCAGTCTCTCATGTCCGACCTCCTCTCGGGTCGCGTGCGGGTGCCCGCATGAGCGAATACCGCCTCGCCGAGAAGCCCGCGCTCGATATGCTGGCGGCACTGGGCTGGCAAGTGTTGCCCCCAGCACAGGCTCTGGCGATGCGCGAAGAGGAAAACCGCACCATCCTGAAGCCTGTGCTGATCGACGCGCTACGCACGCTCAACGGCATTGGTGCGGAGGATGCCGAGGCGATCTACAATGACCTTGCCACTCTGTCTGACAACGAGGAGTGGCAACGCAAGCTGCGCGGCGGCTATTCGCGTCGTCTGACCGGTGAGAACCGCGACCGTCCGATTGCGCTGATCGACTTCAAGAATCAAAGCCGCAACATCTTCCACGTCACCAACCAGTTCCGTGTCGCAACCCAGCGTCCGCGCATCCCTGACATCGTGCTGTTCGTGAACGGTATCCCGCTGGTGGTGATCGAAGCCAAGTCCCCGCTGAAAACCACGGCCAAAGCCGAGGAAGCCTTCGAGCAGATCAAGCAGTATGAGCGGGACATCCCCCGACTGTTCTATTCTAATGCCTTCAATCTCGTTACCGATGGCATGGCGACGCTCTATGGTGCGACGGGCGCATCGTCGCAGTTCTATGCCTTGTGGCCTGACGCATGGCCACGTCACCGCGACGAGTTCGCCGACAACCTCGCCAAAGACATATGGTGCCTGTGCGAGCCTTCGCGGCTACTCGACCTTCTGGCACATTTCATCGTGTTCGAGACTGATCCGGAAACGGGCCGGAAGATCAAGAAGGTCTGCCGCTATCAGCAATTCCGCGCCGTCAACAAGGCTGTGTCGCGTGTCGCGTTAGGTGAGCATCGTAAGGGTCTAATTTGGCACACGCAGGGCTCGGGGAAGAGCCTGACAATGGTGTTCCTTGCCCTCAAGCTCAAAACCCATTTGACGCTGGACGCGCCAACGCTGGCGAACCCCAACATCCTTGTGTTGACTGACCGGATCGACCTCGACGATCAGATCAGCAAGACTTTTGTCGCCTGCGGTCTGCCGAACCCAACACAGTGCGGATCGGTCGCAGCACTGCGCGAAGCGGTCAACCGGGGCGGCAACGGGCAAATTCTGCTCTCCACCATCTTTAAGTTCGCCGGGTCAAAGGAGCCGATCCCGAACTCGGGCGACTGGATCGTATTGGTGGATGAAGCGCACCGCACGCAGGAAAAGGATTTAGGTGCGTTCTTGCAGGCGACCCTGCCGGACGCGCATTTCTACGGCTTCACCGGCACCCCGATCAAATCGACCGACAAAGACACCTACGCTCGGTTCAGCATCGCGGGGGAAGGCTATCTCGACAAGTATGGCATCGACGACGCCGTGCGCGATGGTGCCACCGTGCCGATCCTCTACGAAGGCCGAAAAACCGATTGGGCGATCAATGAGGCCGAGATCGACATCCTGTTCGACCGCTGGTTCGTGGACCTGCCCGACGACAAGCGCGATGAACTCAAACGCAAGGGCCTGACCGTCGCCAGCATCGCCAAGCACCCCGAACGCATCCGGCTGATCGCGATGGACATCTGGGTGCACTTCAAGACCGTCTGCCAGCCGGACGGCTTCAAGGCGCAGATCGTTGCCGTGGATCGAGAGGCGGTGATCCTGTACCGCGCCGCACTCTCCACCGTCATCGCCGCTGACCTACAACGCGGCGGGATAGAGGTCGAGGCCGCTCAGGCGAAGGCCGACGCCATGATCGCCTGTGTCTATTCCAAAAGCCAAGAGGACAACAAACCCAGCGAGAACCTGGAGATCGCTTTGCTGCGGGCCGAACTGGAGGCGCACTACCTCGACAATGCCGCCGAGAAGGACGTGAAGAAGCGGTTCAAGGCCGTGGGGCAAGACCCACAATTCCTGATCGTCTGCGACAAGCTGCTGACCGGCTTCGACGCGCCCGTCGAACACGTCATGTACCTCGACAAGCCGCTGAAGGAGCATAACCTGCTTCAGGCCATCGCCCGCACCAACCGCACCTGCACGGTCAAGCTGCCGAATGGCGGCGAGATCGAAAAGCCCAACGGCCGGATCGTCGATTACATTGGCGTAACCAGCCATCTCGACGACGCGCTGCAATCCTACCGCTCCGAGGATGTCGAGAACGCGATGCGCGACATCGCCATTCTGCGCAACGATCTGAAGGAAGCCCATGCCCGCTATCGTGCCCAGAAGCGCGCCATGGGGCTGGAGGGCATGGACGAGAAGGCTGCGGCCTATGCAGCCGCCAAGATTGCGGCAGGTGGCCGGGAAGACGACTGGTTCGATCTCCAGCGGCTGACCCGCGCCTTCATCGGGGTCTATGGTGACCTGTCGCCCGATCCGGCGATCCTTGAGTTCACCGCCGAGGTGAAATGGGCCGCCGCCTTCCTGCGGCTGGCTACACAGGCGATCTCGAAAGACGAAAGCCTTGATCACAGGAGCTACTCGGCCAAGATCAGGGAAATGCTGGAGCAGCATGTGCATGTCACCGGCCTATCCACCACGATCCGGCTGCGCAACATTACTGATCCGAACTTCGCCGACGATTTCGATACCGGCGAAAAGTCAGAGGACGAGTTGCATGAGGCGTTCGTGCGCAAATCCGCCGAGCTTCGCCGCATCACCCGCGAACTGGTGGACAAAAATCCGGCACAGTATGGCCGTTTCTCCGAACGGGTGCTGGAGATCATCCGCCGTTTCGAGGAAGGTCAACTTGCCGCCGCCGACGGCTTGCGCGAGTTCGAGGGCCTGACCGGCCACATTCACGCCGAGCAGGGCGCACATGCCGAACTTGGCATGGACGAGAACGCCTTCTCGATCCTGCGCATCATTGAGACCATCGTGCCTGATGCCGACCACGCCGCGTTACAGGATGCCGCTATCGCTATCGGTACGGTCTATGCTGATGCCGCCGCGAGCCAGCCTGCTTTCGCGCACATGGACGCTTATCTGCGCAGCCTTCGCCAGCAGGTCCGGCGCATCCTAACCGAGCATGGTATTGGCGAGACGAAGGCAATCCGCGAGAAAGTCGAGGAGTTTGCCATTCACGCCTATGGAGGCGGTGTCTGATGCCGACGTTGCAGATCGGCCGGAAGGAAATCCCTTACGAGCTTCGCCGCTCGGCTGCGGCAACGGAGCGTCGTATCACCGTCACGCCGGGCCATGTGGAGGTGCTGGCACTTACCAGCGACAAGGACGACGACATTGCAGGCTTTTTGACACGTAAGCGTCAATGGGTATTCAACACCGTGCGCGAGATGGAGCGGATTACTGCCAGCCGCCATGCCGTGCCCCGCTTTATGACCGGCTCGAAGATACCGTATCGTGGGCGGAAAATGCCGCTGACCGTGCGCCGGACCGACGCCGACCTAATTACCACCACCTACCGCAATGGCTTCATCGTCGATCTGCCGCATTGGGCATGGAATGAGCTCGACCGCGTTGTTGCCACCGAACTCAAGCTCTGGATGAGGCGGCGTGTTCGTCGGGACGTGAAGGAAGTTGCTACTACCTATGGAACGCGGTTCGGCCTCGTTCCCCGTTCGATTCGCGTTGCGGAATTTCCAAACGGATGGGGATCGTGTGGCCCGGAAGGCAATATTCTCGTTAATTGGCACCTGATCTTCGCGCCGAAGCAGGTGCTGGACTACGTTGTTATTCACGAGCTTGCCCACCTCAGGCATCGCTCTCATCGGGAAGAGTTCTGGACTTTTCTGAGGTCCATATCACCCGATTTTGAGCGGCCGAAGGCATGGCTTGAGGCTAACCAAGGCACGTTGACTTCCGATTTCTTGATCGTCGTCTAGGGTGGCGACTGCGGAAATCAACGGTGTTTTGCCTGCCGGAAAGGGGAGCCGAGGAAGGCAGTCAGGGTGATCGTCCCGACTAGACGCAGAAATCAGATCGTTACACTTTCCGGCGGCGGCACGGTGCACAGATCGATGCGCGACAATTTCCCGTCCTTTAATGCGGCTATTGCTGTGCAGATCGGCCGATGATCCTGAGACAGCACTACGCAAGGGCCACCGCCATAGGCCGACCAATAGTCCAGTTCTGCGATTGTCTCGACGCCACTCTGTTTCAGCGTCTCCAGCTTGGCCGTCATGTATTCGGTAAACTCCTCCTTCGAGGAAATTTCCGCGAGCACAGACTGCGACGCGTAATGGAAATCATCGGCCAAAAGCGGCAGAAAATGGCTTATCTGCAGGGTATTGATCATTTCCGCATAGGCCTGCAAAGCATCTTCCGCAGTCAGCCTCATGACGCCTCCTGATTTTTCTATGATGGGATGGTGTTGAGGGTAGAACATTATGCCAAAAAGCATAAGATTTCCAGATAGATCAAATGCTTATCGTAGATATGGGTAGAGCAGAAACCACCGCTTCCGGTGCAGTTTCGTGCCGATTCACATGGAGAGGGTAGCATCGTAATATCGGGTTGAATTGGAGAGCCCGCCAGACGAACGGGATCAATCCCATGATCGGTGACCCGCAGACCCCAAGCCAGACGAAATGGCATTTCGGCATTGATTGGCCGGGGAAGAGATGTGGCGCGAAGACGCGTCAAGGAACGGCGTGCCTGAAGCCGGCACTATCAGGAAGAAAGCGTTGTCAGCTCCACGGAGGCCGTGCCGGTGCGCCGACCGGTATGCGGAATGGCAACTACAAGCACGGCCGCAACACGAAAGAAGCGATAACCACACGCCGTGCCGCGATAGCTCGCATCCGGGCGCTGGTCGCCCTCGGAAAAGCGGCTGGGCTCTATTGATCTGCCGTGTAAGTTGTCTGTGCGGCCTGTCGTAGGGCGGTATCGGCCACCGGGCAGATGGACAATTCACCGTAAATGTTTACCCTCGACTTATGGGGGAGCATCCGGCGCATATTGTTTTCACGCTGGACACGAAAGAGCCTATTGAAATCGGCGATTTCGTAAAGGCGTTTTCCGGCCTTGCCGACGAGTACAAGCGGCATGTGCACGAGGTCGCTCCCGACCTCTCCGAATCCTCACATATGTTCGTCCGCAAGATTGAATCCGGCTCGATTGTCGCCGATCTGGTTCCGATCATTCACGCGATCATCAACGATATGGACAAGGCCTTAGTCGTTGAAGAGTTCGTCCGCAAATACGGTGGCCGATTCCGTGCTTTGATCGCGGGCAACAGAAATGATCAGCCACGTACAAAAGCAGAGTTCCAGTCGTTTTCCGACACGATACAAGCCATCGCGAACGACCCGAAGGGCAGCGCAATCATAGAGGCGGCGGTCTTCAAAGATGGGAAAAAAGAAATAACGGCGGCATTCAGGTTCAACAGCCAACAAGCTCGTGAAGCCCGACTAGAGATCGAAAGCCGGCGGCGCGAGATGGAGAAGCAGGAGGCATCTGATCACGAACGGGTGCTTATGGTCTTTACTCGCTCAGATGTGAATAAAGCCGATATCGGCAAACGCTCGGGAGAACGCGTCAAGATTGAAGAAGTTTCGGACAAATCCCTTGCCCTGATGTACGGTTCGGCATTGGCCGAGCATCGGATTAAGCATGAAATCCGAGAGGCTGACGAGAACGTCTACAAGAAGGGCTTCGTCGTGGACGTGAACGTGCGACGAAGAGAAGGCAGGCCAGTAGCTTATTCCGTTACCAACCTTCACGACGTGATTGACCTGCCCGAATAGCTCGCATCTTGCGTTCGCTTGCACGGCAGAGAGCCCGCTATTTTGCTGTGTCGGGCCTTCCGTTCGTGTCTCCAATTCGGAGACGAACATAACGGGACAGTAAGTCCCGCCCCTTTCAGGAGAGCTATGCACACCATCTGTACTGGCTGAGCATACGCCTTGTTTTCGTCTTTCCCCCGGTTCTGATGAGACTGATCAGGCCATGCCGGATAAGAACGTCAATTGCGTCAGCCACACGATTTGATCCCCAGCCAAGCACTTCAGCGGTCGCCTTCTGCGGGATCGTAAAGGTGTCTTTATGGGAAACGTTCGCCCGCAAATATGCGTACAGGTAGAGCGCCCCGGGAGCAGACTTGAAAGATTCGATCACGTCCTTCCCGAAAGGAAGAAGAACCTTCTGTTCACCGCGAACGAATAGCCTGTCTTCGGACTTATATTTGATAACGCTCTCGGCAATTCCCGCGACCTCATGGGTAGGGAGAGGTTTACGGAACCCCCTATTCAGTTCAATCGCGCGAGCACGTATGTTGTCCGCCGAAAGCCTGCTGGCCCTGCGAAGCAACTCACGAAACAGCGCGTCGTTTCGCTCTCCTTTATCTGCTTCAGCAATGTGGGCCGGCACTTTCCCCTTGGCCGCTGTAGACACGACTGTGTGCCCAGCAGCTTTCGCCGATTGGACGGCGGTCTTCATCATAGTTGCCGCGAGAAGCGTTTTTCGGTTCTGCGTTTCCTCCGTCAGCCAATCCGTCAAATATTCTACGGCACGCTCATCCACGAACGGCACGTCCTGAAATTCATGGTCCAGCAGACATTCTTCAGGCCAACGATAGGGTTTGCCCGTGGACGGGTGAACGCCAACCACGACGCAAACCTTGTTGGCGCTCAGGATGTCCACCTCACCATAGTGTTTCGAACCAATGGGCCATCGAAGGCGATAGAAAAGCGTTCTTCTGGGCCACTGGCCGACGCGGATGAACGGGGTTGCCCCGAGCGCGCCGCGTACCATAGCCTCAATTCTGTAGGCACGATCTTCGTCATCGGCGTCGATATCGATTGCAAGCAACTTGCCTGTACGTACACCTAAATTGGCTTCAGCAATCTCCTTTTTCTGGATGAAGTTACGGATCGCCTGCTGACCGAGAGGACGGCTGTTCCAGTTTCGCACAGCCGGCTTCTTGCCCGTCAACGGTACGGGTTGGAATCCGCGCCGGAGGGCGCTCAGCGCACCGTCGCCAAACGGGCCAGCAAACGTGACCAGCCCGAGAGAACCGGCATTGTCTTTGTTTTCATGCGGGAGCGTGACAGGCCCGTCC
Organism: Mesorhizobium koreense; assembly: GCF_031656215.1. Lineage (NCBI taxonomy): Bacteria > Pseudomonadati > Pseudomonadota > Alphaproteobacteria > Hyphomicrobiales > Phyllobacteriaceae > Mesorhizobium > Mesorhizobium koreense. The sequence goes on from NZ_CP134228.1 coordinate 544,953, forward strand.
GCCGAAGGTGTGGGGGACGAGTCGCCGTTTGTCCGAAGCGGCTGGCTATCAGGCCCTACGCGCAAGGAGGCTGGCCTACTAGCCGTGCGTACCCGAGCGCTTGGCCACCGTAGGCAAGGTGGTCAGCCACCTGTCCGCGTCAGATTTCAGGATGAGGGTACGTTTGCCGAGCTTGCGGGCAGGGAGCCGCCCAGCAGCAATCTCGGCATACGTCTTGGTCCTGCCGATGCCGTAGCACCGGCAAAAATCATTGATTGTGTAGGCCTGAATATATGTCAGCATATCCGTCACCATTCAGATGGATATGCATGTGATCGCAGGAGGAGATGCCGCTTTCTACGAAAACAAATCTCGATTTAATTACGGAATTTATTGCGAGGAGAGGCAGAGAACCGGTAGAGACGCATGGCAGGGGCATGCTGTATCTCTTGCAACCTTCCGAGCATTTCACGCAGATGTTGCTATAGCGTCCGATTAACTTAAGCTTCTTCCTCTTCAATGGCATTCTGGAGGTCGCTCATCGCCTGCGCGTAGGCAGGGTCGGCCTTAATCGCAGCCATGTCTCGCTCGAAATCGTCCCAAAACGCCTGCCGTTCCTCAGCCGGCAAGCTATCGAATTCATCCTGCCACGCCTGATGATGAGCCTGCGCCGCCGCCATCTCACTTCGGTAGGAGCGGACCAGATTTTCAATGGTGCGCTTTTCTGATCCATATTCATCCGCCAACGCGGAATAAGCCTGACCAATGGGCGTTGGTTTCCCGTCTTTCCCCTTCCTATTCCTTATACGTTCAAATTCCTGACCGATCTCATGCCAGAGCGAATCAAGCCGCCCCCCATGAGGGCGACCGCGTAGCGCCTTTACATTAGGATCGAGGATGTCGGCCGCAATCTGACCGATGCCACCAAGCAGGCGAAGCTGCTCCGCCAGATACTCGCGTGCGGCATTCTGCCCGCGCTCCTTCCTGAGCCAGTGATATGTGGCAGCCTGCGGATCATCATCAAGGAAGTCTGTCATCAGGCACTCTTCAGCGGGACAATTTTCGCGCTCTTTTCATCGCCATAATTCGCCCATGACTGCATGAGATCGCGGCGCTTCGCAAGCGCATCGGTCCGCCGATAGGCCTGTTCCGTAGCATCCCCCACACGATGGGCGAGAGCCGCTTCAGCGATCTCACGAGCGAAGTGCGTTTCATCGCCCGCCCAATCCCGGAACGATGACCGGAAGCCGTGAACGGTGTAGTCGTTCGCCTTCATCCGACGCAAAAGCATTTCCATGGCCGCCGACGACAGCGGACAATTTGTCCGGTGGCCCGGAAATACGTATTCCGAGACGGGCGTTTCCTTGAGCGTTTGTATTAGGGAAAGAGCCTGATCAGAGAGCGGAACGCGATGTTCCCGACCAGCCTTCATCCGATCAGCGGGAATCGTCCATATCCCTTGCTCCAGATCGAATTCCGACCATTGAGCATGGTAGACCTCTCCGGACCGTGCAGCGGTCAGGATCAGAAACTCCAGTGCCCGAGCCGCCATGGCCTCCGAGGCACGAAGCCGGGCTATGAACGCGGGCAACTGCCTGAATGGCATGGCCGCATGGTGCCCTCGGGATAGACGCTGCCGGGGTGGCAGCACATTCTTCAGGTGGCCACGCCAAAGCGCGGGGTTTTCCCCTGTTCGCCAGCCCTTTGCCTTCGCGAAGTCCAGTACGCGTTCGATGCGGCCACGGAGGCGGGAGGCGGTTTCCGGCTTATCCTGCCAGATGGGGTTGAGCACCGACAACACGTCGTCGGTGGCAATCAGCGAAACGCGTTTCGAGCGTATGGGCTGGCAGTACTCCGTCAACGTCATGCGCCACTGCGCCCGGTGCTTCTCGTTGCGCCACGAGCCTTCCATCGATGACAGGAACTGATCGGCACATTCACCGAATGTCGGTTCGGCCGTCTTGTTTCGCTCGGCAATAGGATCGCCGCCCGCCGCAACCGCTTCCCGGCATTTGCCCGCTTCGGTCCGTGCGTTTGCGAGCGACACAGCCGGATAGGCACCCAGCCCCATTTCGCGCCGCTTTCCTTGCCGTACCCACATGAACAGCCAAGATTTGGTGCCCGATGGTGAGACGTTCAAATAGAGGCCGCCGCCGTCGCTGTGTCGGCCCGGCTTCAGGTTTGAAGACCTCGCCTTCACTTCGGAGAGCTTGTGCAGTTGCGCCATTCCATCCCCACTTTCTTCCCCATTTATGAGTGGGGATAATCGCGTATGATGATGGACCGTGGCGAACCGAATGGCAAGCCGGATGCCAGAAATCTGGGCGTCTCACGAACTTCCGAGAACAATGATGGCCAGTAGTATGTCGGACTTTCTCTCCGCCACTTCTTCCTAAGATATTATAATTGTTCTGTTTTCTATGGATCTAGGCCATCGTTCTCATGACGGCGGCTTCATGGCTGCATCGATGGAAATCGCCATAGGTCCATTATTTAATACCATCCTGAGCAATCCCGTCTTCAATTATTGAACAGACAATCCGGGATAGCGCCTCTTTCTTATCGACGACGGCCGATTAGCTTTCTGTGATCGAGAGCGCCGATCCTGTTCTATGGGAGATCGGCCAAGAGGAGAAGAAAGATGATCGAAGGGATCAAGGGGCTCCACCACGTCACATCGCTTTCAAGCGACGCGGTGCGCAACAATGCCTTCTTTACCGACACACTTGGGCTCCGCAGGGTGAAGAAGACCGTCAATTTCGACGCGCCGGAAGTCTATCATCTCTATTACGGCGACGAGGCCGGAACGCCGGGTTCCGTCATGACCTATTTCCCCTTTCCCGGCATCGCTCGCGGCCGGCCCGGCACCGGCGAGGTCGGCGCCACGGCCTTCTCGGTGCCGGCCGGCGCGTTGGAATTCTGGAAAAAGCGGCTCTCCGGGATGGGCGTCGACGGGTTGAAGGAAGACGAGAGCTTCGGCGAAAAGCGTCTGCACTTCAGCGGCCCCGACGGCGATGGCTTCGTGCTGGTCGAGGCCGGTAATGACAAGCGCGCGCCATGGACGGGCGAGATCGACGCCGACCATGCGATCCGCGGCTTCCATTCGGCTTCGCTCAGGTTGCGCGACGACGGCGCCACGGCCGAGCTTCTGCGCTATATGGGCTATCAGCAGATTGACGCGAAGGACGGCGTCACGCGCTTCGGCATCGAAGGCGGCAATGGCGCCGATTTCGTCGATGTCGAGACTATGCCCAATATCGCCATGGCCGACCAGGGCGCGGGCTCGGTCCACCATGTCGCGTTCGCCGTCAAGGATCGCGCCAAGCAGCTTGAGGTCCGTCAGGCTTTGACCGACACCGGCTACCGGGTGACGCCTGTTATTGATCGCGACTATTTCTGGTCGATCTACTTCCGCACGCCGGGCGGGGTACTCTTCGAGGTGGCGACGAACGAGCCCGGCTTCGACCGCGACGAGGACAGGGCGCATCTCGGCGAGGCGCTGAAGCTGCCGACGCAGCACGAGCACTTGCGCGCATTCCTCGAGAAGCACCTGCAGCCGATCACGGATTGAAGGGCACTCTCATGACCACCGATATCTATACCTACGACGAAAGGAAGGGCGCCCCGGGCGGCGTGCTTTTCCTGACCTTCCACGGCACCGGCGGCGACGAGCACCAGTTCACCGGACTTGCCGCGCAATTGATGCCCGATGCGACGATCATTTCGCCGCGCGGCGATGTCTCCGAATATGGCGCGGCGCGCTTCTTCCGACGCACCGGCGAGGGCGTCTATGACATGGCCGATCTGGCGCTTCGCACCGAGAAGATGAAGCGTTTCGTGTCGGGCCTGAAGGCGGAGCATTCGCCGTCGCGCGTCATCGGGCTTGGCTATTCCAACGGCGCCAACATCCTAGCTTCGGTGCTGTTCGAGGCGGCGGATCTGTTCGACGATGCGGTGCTGATGCACCCGCTCATCCCGTTCGAACCGCCGGAGAATCCCGGCCTCGCGGGCACACGCGTGCTCATCACCGCCGGCCGCAACGATCCGATCTGCCCACCGCCGCTGACGGAGAGGCTCGGCGATTATTTTCGTCGCCAGGGCGCGGAACTACGGCTCCAATGGCACGGTGGCGGTCACGGGATCGAACCAGGCGAGATCGCGACGATCCGCGATTTTCTCGCACGGAACCGGGCGCCGGCCGGCTGATCGGCAACGCAATCGGCCGTTCGGACGTATACTTGCCGATACCACCGCTCGCTCACAATAGGCAGGCGGTGGCAGCGAGGCTCCCATGGCTGAAGAACACGAAGCGAAGCAGATCGAGATGATACGGCGGATGGTGGCGTTCGCCGAAAAGCAGACGAGCTATTCGCTGCAGCGCTCGGAGATGTCGGAGGTGCGCTCTTACCAGAATGCCGAGCGTACCCTGTCGGTCTGGATACGCACGGCGCTGGCGCTGATGATCTGCGGCCTCGCCATCGACCGCTTCGGATTGATGGTCGGCGAGAGTACCGGCCCGACACGCGGCCTGCCGCTCGACCGGATATCGTCGTGGACGAGCATCGGGCTGGTGCTGTTCGGCGTGATCATGGTGATCACGACCGGGCTGCGTTTCCTGGCCTACGCCCGGGTGTGGCGGCGGCGACATGAGCTTCCGGCCTATCACGGGCCGTATCTGGCGTCGTTCTTCGCCCTGATGGTGGCGCTGTTCGGGCTGGTGTTGCTCGCGATCATGATGACGGCCGACGCCTGACGCGCGGTCCCCGTCCGGTCCGCTCGGGCTTCCTATCCTCATACGCATGCGCTACCACGCGGCCATCGGATTTCGAAGACAGGCGTTCGGAGGTGAAGGTGCACAAGAAGCTGGTCCTGGTCGGTTGCGGCAATATGGGCTTCGCGATGCTTTCGGGATGGCTGAAGACCGGCACACTCAAGTCGGGCGACGTCGTTGTCGTGGAACCGGGGGAGGTGCTGCGCCGCCGGGTAGCCGATCTGAATGTCGAGGCCGTCGCCGACGCATCCGATCTGCCTGACGGGCTTGCGCCGGACCTCGTCCTGTTCGCAGTGAAGCCGCAGGTGATCCGCGCAGTCGCGCCCGCCTATCGCCGTTTCGCCACTTCAGGCGCGACCTTTGTCTCGATCGCCGCCGGCACGCGTATTGCGCTTTTCGAAGAGCTTCTGGGCGACGGTATCGCCATGATGCGCTGCATGCCCAACACACCGGCCTCCATCGGCAAGGGCATGATGGTGCTGGTGTCGAACGGCAAGATCACGCCCGCCATGGATGGCTTCGTCGAAGCTCTCATGTCGACCAGCGGCCGCGTCGCCCGCATCGATTCGGAAGATCTGATGGACGCGGTCACGGCCGTTTCCGGGTCCGGTCCGGCCTATATCTTCCATTTCATCGAATGCCTTTCCGCCGCGGCCGAGAAGGCCGGCCTGCCGCCCGAAACGGCGAAGCTGCTCGCCATGCAGACCGTCTATGGGGCGGCCTCGCTGGCTGCGGAGAGCGGTGAGGAGCCGGGCCGGCTGCGCGAACAGGTCACCAGCCCGAACGGCACCACCGCCGCCGCACTCGCCGTGCTGATGGGCGGAAACCACCTCCGCGATCTTGTGGCAGAAGCGGTGGAGGCGGCAAAAAGGCGATCGACTGAACTGGCCAGATAGAGACGGCCGGCCTTTTCAGGACCGGCCGCCCCAGCCCCGATCCTTACTGCGTGTCGGCGCCCGATACGACCTCGCCGAAAGGCTGCCAGCGTTCGCCGTCGAACTTGATCAACTGCATGTCCTGCAGCGGATAGAAGTCGGTGGCGCTCGTGTTCACCTGGATGCCGGGAGGCGTCAGGTCGAGATCGACATTCTTCAGGTTTGCGGCGGACTTCATGATGCCGGAATGGGTGAGGTCGTCGCAGGCGCCCTTCAGCACCTTCTCCAGCGTCTGGCTGACACTGTAGCCATAGAGCGTGAAGCTCGAATTCTTGTCACCGTCTGGATAGTATTTGTCCATGAAGGCATTCCACTTCTTCATGCCTTCGTCGTCCTTCCATTGCGGATCCTGCGAATCCTTCAGGTATAGGGCGCTGATCACGCCCTTCGAGGCTTCGAGACCGGCCGGCTTCAGCACTGCGCCGACGGAATTGGAGACGCTGTTCAGCAATTGCGTCGGCTTCCAGCCGAGTTCGGCCGCTTTCTTGATGGCCTGGGCGGCGAATTTCGGTGTCGCCACGTTGAAGAAGACATCGGCGCCCGATCCCTTGAGGTTCACCATCTGCGAATCGACCGTCGGATCGGAAGTCTCATAGGGTTGCTCGGCGACGATCATCGAGGCCTTGTCGCCAAGCCCCTGCTTGAGGCCGGCAAGATAGTCCTTGCCGTAATCGTCGTTCTGGTAGAGCACGCCGACCTTGGCGTCGGGCATGTTCTTCAGGAGGAAGCGGGCGTAGATCTTGCCCTCGGACACGTAGTCGGGCTGCCAGCCCATGGTCCAGGGGAAATGCTTAGGGTCGCCGAATTTTGAAGCGCCGGTGGCAACGAAGAGCTGCGGCGTCTTCTTCGCATTCATGTATTTCTGGATGGCCGTGTTGGTGCCGGTGCCGAGGCTGTTGAAGATCAACGCGACCTGATCGCTCTCCACCAGCTTGCGGGCCTGCTCGACGGTTTTCGGCGGGCTGTAGCCGTCGTCATAGCTGATGAAATCGATCTGACGACCGCACACGCCGCCATTGTCGTTCAGCATCTTCATATAGGCGGCGTCGGCCTTGGCGATCTGCGAATAGGCCGAGGCCGGCCCGCTATAGGGCATGATGTTGCCGATCTTGATGGTCTTGTCGGTGATGCCGGTGGTTTCGTCGGCAAAGGCGGCTGTTGCCGCAAGCGCAGTGGCGGCTGCCAATGCGCCCCAAAATACCAGTCTGGAATCTATCCGTCTTTTCATTGGCTTAAACCTCCCTTTCAGCGATCCGGACGCGATTTCATTCGCCGTCCGATAAAGTCCGCGACCTTGCGGACGAGACCACCCGCGCCTGTCGGCATCAGGTAGATGAGCAGGATGAGGATCACCCCGTAAACCGCGCCGGCGAGCGCCTTGTTGAAGTGCTCGGCGAGGTTCGGGACGAAGACGACGAACGCGCCGCCGACCAGCGCGCCCGGCAGCCAGCCGACGCCGCCGACGACAAGGCCGACGAACAGCGCAACGGACAGGAAGAAGGTAAAGCTGTCAGGAGCCACGAACTGCACGACGATGGCGCCGAGAGCGCCGGCGATGCCGGTGAAGGCAGCGCTGATCCCGAAGGCGAGCGACTTGTAAAGGGCGCTGTTGACGCCCATCGCGCGCGCCGCGAGCGGGTTGTCGCGGATCGCCATCAGCGCCCGACCGGAACGGCTGGAGACGAGATTGACCGCGAACCAGTAGAGCAGCAGCCCTATGACGAGCGTGAAATAATAAAGCCACTGATCCTGGCTGAGCGGCAAGCCGAAAGGGGCATCGGGTTTCGTGATGACGATGCCCTGCACACCGCCGGTCCACGGCTCGATCACGGAGAGCTTGAGGAATTGCGGCATGGCGACCGCAAGCCCGAAAGTGGCGAGCGCCAGATAGATTCCTTCGAGCCGGAGCGCCGGCAGTCCGAAGAGGAAGCCGGATACGAAGCAGATGATCCCGGCCACGGGCAGCGTCCAGCCATAGGCCAGTCCGGCATCCTCCATCAGGATCGCAGCGGTGTAGGCGCCGATCGCATAGAAGGCGCCATGGCCGAGCGAGAACTGGCCGTTGATGCCAGTGAGCAGGTTCAGGCCGAGGATAGCGATCGCATAGATCAGCATCATGGTGAGCTGGAAGATGGTGAAATTGGCGAGAAAGAGCGGCAGCGCCGCCAGCACCACCACGATGACGATCCCCACCCAATTGCGCGCCCTAAAACGGGAGACGGGTCTCGCGGCAGCGGCAATCGCGGAGCCTTCTTCGCGGACGCTCATGTCAGACCCTCTGCACGATCTTGCGGCCGAGCAGGCCGGAGGGACGGACGACGAGCACCGCGACGATGACGAAAAGCGCGACGGGCAGTTTCAACTCCGGCCCAACGACCGGTATGTATGTGCCGGCGAGGTTCTCGATGACGCCGACGGCAAGGCCGCCGATGACGGCGCCGACTGGACTGGTGAGGCCGCCGAGCACGGCGCCGGCGAAGCCATAGAGCAGTATGCTGACCATCATGTTCGGCTCGAGGAAGACGACCGGCGCGATCATCATACCGGCAACCGCACCGATCGCCGACGCCATGCCCCAGCCGAGGGCCGTCATCCAGCTTACGCGGACACCGACGAGGCGCGCCGATTCCGGATTGGCGGCGGCGGCGCGCATGGCAAGCCCGATCCGTGTGAAGCGGAAGAAGATGTAGAGAAGCACCAGCACGACCAGCGTGACGGCGATCATCCCGGCCTGGTGCGGGCTCATGAGACCACCGAAGAGCGCGCCGGAGCCGAAGGGGCTCGGGAACGGCTTGATCTCGAAATTCCAGATGAAGCCCGCGAGGCTGTTGAAAATAGCGAAAAGCGCTATGAAAACGACGACGTGGCTGAGGACCGGCGCGTTCTCGATTGGCTTGAAGACAAGCCTTTCCACGATGATGCCGCCGGCGAAGGAAAGCGCAACCGTCAGCACGAAGGCCAGCCAGTAGGGCATACCCCAGGTGAGAAGCTGCCAGGCGACGAAGGTGGAGAACATCGCCATCTCACCCTGCGCGAAATTCAGATGGTGGATGGCCTGGTAGATCATGACGATCGCCAGCGCCATGCAGGCATAGATCGCGCCCGTCGCGATCCCCGACACGATCTGCTGGATGAGGATTTCCATCTCTATCAGTATCCCAGATAGGCGTTGCGGATGGATTCGTCGTTCCTGATCTCTTCGGCCGGCCCGGCGATGGCGATCTCGCCCGTTTCCAGCAGATAGGCATGGTCGGCGAGCGCCAGCGCGAAACTGGCGTTCTGTTCGACGAGCAGCATACTCACCTTCATCATGTCCCTGACATGCGCCAGTATACGGAAGACCTCCTCCACGATCAGCGGCGCGAGGCCAAAGGAGGGTTCGTCGAGCAGCATCAGCCTGGGACGGAGCATCAGCGCCCTGCCGATCGCCAGCATCTGCTGCTCGCCGCCCGAAAGCGTCCCCGCCTGCTGCCGGCGTCGCTCCTTCAGGCGCGGGAAATAGCCGTAGATGCGTTCGATGTCGTCCGCCACCTCCCGGCCCGCCGGCCGCGACATCGCGCCAAGCTCAAGGTTTTCCTCCACCGTGAGGTTGAAGAAGGTGCCGCGCCCTTCCGGCACATGCGCGATGCCGAGGCGCACGATGTCCTCGGTCCTGGCGCGGGAGATCGGCCGACCGTCGAACTCGATCTCGCCGGAGCGGGCGATCGTGCCGCAAAGCGCCCTCAACGTCGTCGTCTTGCCGGCGCCGTTGGCGCCGAGAAGCGCCGTGACGCTGCCTTCGGCAATCGCAAAATCCAACCCGCGCAGCACCTTCAGGTCGCCGTAGGAGGCCTCGAGGCCGCGCACGGAAAGCAGCGGTTTCACGATTTCCCGTCTCCGAGATAGGCGCGGATCACTTCCGCGTCCGCTTGCACCCTGGCCGGATCACCCTCACAGATCTTGCGGCCGAAATTGAGCACGACGACCTTGTCTGAAATACCCATCACCAAATTCATGTGGTGTTCCACGAGCAGCACGGTGACGGCGCGCTCGTCACGTATGCGGCGGATCAACCGGCCGAGTTCGCCGATCTCGTCATGGTTCAGGCCGCCGGCCGGCTCGTCCAGGAGGAGAAGTTTCGGGCCGACGGCGAGAGCGCGCGCCATCTCCGCCCGTTTCAGCGTGCCCAAGGGCAGACCGGCCATCGGCAGGTCAGCGACCGAGCCCAGTTCGAGATAGGCGATCAGTTCATCGACGATACCATTTATCCGCTCTTCGGCGCGGCGCATGGTGGGCAGCCTGAGCCCGTCGCTCAGCATGTCGGTTCTCGCCTGGCAATGCGCACCGACACGGATATTGTCGCGCACGGAGAGCCGTGAGAAGGAAGCGAGGTTCTGGAAGGTCCGGCCGATGCCGATTTCCGCCATGCGGTTGGCGGCTCTCTTGAGGATGCTCTTCCCCTCGAAAAGGATGTCGCCGGCGGTCGGCGTATAAAGCCGGCTCAAACAGTTGAAGAGCGTCGTCTTGCCTGCTCCGTTCGGCCCGATCAGGCCGAGGATTCGGCCGCGCTCAAGACCGAAGCTTATGCCATCCAGCGCCCTGATGCCGCCGAATGCCACCGAAACGTCGCGGATCGCGAGAAGCGGGGTCGGGGCAGATTCCTGCTGCGGCACGCATTCTCCTCCCACTGGCGGACGAAACCCGGGCCGGCTTGCCATCCCGGGCAGCCGTCCTCTTTTGTCTCCGTTTCGTCCGGGCGGCGGACCAGTGTCCACGCCACCGGATACAAACATCGCGGCGGCACCGGGTCAACGAGAAAATACCGAGTAGTATGTCAGTGGATGGCAGGACGCCCTTGACCGGCCCGCCGCCTCAATGCGCCTCATCCCAATTGTGCGCGGCGCGGGCATCGACATGCAGCGGAACCGCCATATGGATCGCCGGCATGGCGGCATTCTCCATAACCTTGCGGATGACGGGGATCGCTCTCTCGACCTCGTCCTCCGGCGCCTCGAAGATCAGTTCGTCGTGCACCTGGAGCAGCATGTCGGTATGCTTCAACCCTGCTTTAGCCAGCGCGTCCTCCATCCGCACCATGGCACGGCGGATGATGTCGGCTGCCGAACCCTGGATCGGCGCGTTGATGGCGGCGCGCTCGTTGAACGCACGCATGGAGGGGTTGGACGAGCGGATTTCCGGATAATGCGCGCGGCGTCCGAAGATCGTCTCGACATAGCCATTGGCGCGGGCGAAAGCCTTGGTACCTTCCATATAGTCGCGGATGCCGGGGAAACGCTCGAAATAGCGCTTGATGTAGTCGGCCGCCTCCTCGCGCGGGATGGAAAGCTGGTTGGCCAGCCCGAAGGCCGAGATGCCGTAGATGATGCCAAAATTGATCGCCTTGGCGCGGCGGCGCACCTCCGGCGGCATGCCTTCGACCGGCACGGAAAACATCTCCGACGCCGTCATGGCGTGGATATCAATGCCGTCGGCGAAGGCCTGGCGGAGTTGCGGGATATCGGCGACATGCGCCAGTACGCGCAGTTCGATCTGGCTGTAGTCGGCCGAGATCAGCTTGTGACCGGACGCGGCGATGAAGGCGGTGCGGATCTTGCGCCCCTCCGCCGTACGAATCGGGATGTTCTGCAGATTGGGTTCCGAGGAAGAGAGCCGCCCGGTCGTGGTCGCGGCGAGCGCGTAAGAGGTGTGCACGCGTTTCGTGTCGGGATGGATGTAGCCCGGAAGCGCATCCGTATAGGTCGATTTAAGCTTGGTGAGCTGGCGCCAGTCGACAATCTTGCGCGGCAATTCGTGGCCTTCCGCCGCAAGGTCTTCGAGCACGCGTGCCGAGGTCGTCCACTGGCCCGTCTTGGTCTTGCTGGCGCCAGGCAGGCCCATGCGCCCAAACAGGATATCGCCGAGCTGCTTCGGCGAACCGATGGTGAAGCGCTCGCCGGCAAGCTTGTAGATTTCGTCTTCCAGCGCGGCCGCGCCTTGGGCGAGATCGCCCGAAAGCCGGCTAAGAATCTGCCGGTCGACCGAGATGCCGCGCTCTTCCATGCGGCCCAGCACGGCCACCATTGGCCGCTCCAGCCGCTCATAGACCGAGACCATGCCCTTGGCGGCAAGCCGGGGCTTCAATACGCGCCAGAGCCTCAGCGTCACGTCGGCGTCTTCCGCCGCATAGCAGACTGCGCGGTCGATATCGACGAAATCGAAGGTGACCGCCGATTTGCCGGAACCGGCGACCTCCTTGTAGGGGATCGGCGTGTGGCCGAGCCAGCGTTCGGAGAGCGCATCCATGCCGTGCCCGCCCGACGTTCCGGCATCGAGCACATAGGAGATCAGCATCGTGTCGTCGATCGGCGCGGCATCGATGCCGTGACGGCGCATGACCAGCCAGTCATATTTCGCGTTCTGGGCGATCTTGAGGACCGAAGCGTCTTCCATCATCGGCTTGATGGCGGCGAGCGCCTCACGGATCGGGATCTGGTTCTCGTGCAATCCGCCACCGAGAAGATCGCCGGTCCCCGACTTGTGGTTCAAGGGGACATAGGCCGCGTGGCCCGGCCGGATGGCGAGCGAAAAGCCGCAGAGTTCCGCCTGCATCGGGTCGAGCGAGGTGGTTTCCGTATCGAAGGCGACCAGTCCGGCTTCCATCGCCTCCCTCACCCAGGCCTGGAGCGTCGCAAGATCACGGATGCAGTGATAGGCGTTGACGTCTATCTTGTCGGCGACAGCCTCCTCGGCGCGCAACGCCGCCAGCATGGACGGTGTCGCCGTACCGTCGGGGGCTCCGGCCGGGAGCGACGGTTTTGCTACTTCGGGACTTTCCGCAACTTCGGCCGGCGCGCTTGCTCCCATATCCGGGCCATGTGCTTCGGCCGTCACCACCTCGACATAGGCCGGATCGATCTCCGCGGGCTCGGCGCCGGTGGCATCCGCGACGCGCCGCGTCAGGGTCGAAAATTCCATCGCCTTCAGGAAAGCGATCAGCTTCGGCCCGTCCGGGGGATCGAGCGCCAGTGCATCCAGACCCTCCGTGACCTCGATATCGTTCTTCAGCGTCACCAGAAGCCGCGAAACACGCGCCTTATCGGCGTTCTCGATGATCGCTTCCCGTCTTTTATTCTGCTTGATCTCGGAGGCGCGCGCCAGGAGCGTATCGAGATCGCCATATTCGGCGAGAAGCTGCGCCGCCGTCTTCGGACCGATGCCCGGCACGCCCGGCACGTTGTCGACCGAATCGCCCGTCAGCGCCTGCAGGTCGATCATCTTTTCCGGCGGCACGCCCCATTTCTCGATCACTTCGGGTACGCGGATTTCCCGGTCCTTCATCGGGTCGTACATGGAGACCGTCTGGCCGACGAGTTGCATGAGGTCCTTGTCGGAGGAAACGATGGTCGTGTCCGCACCCGCCTCGCAAGCAAGCCTGGAATAGGTAGCGATCAGATCGTCGGCCTCGAAGCCTTCCATTTCGATGCAGGGCAGGCCGAAGGCACGGGTGGCGTGCCGGATCAGCCCGAATTGCGGGATCAAATCCTCCGGCGGCTCCGAGCGGTTTGCCTTGTATTCAGGGAAAAGCTCGTTGCGGAATGTCTTCGAGGAATAGTCGAAGATGACGGCGAAATGGGTCGGCGTCACGCCGACGGAAGTGTCGCGCGCATCGCGCAAGAGCTTCCACAGCATGTTGCAGAAGCCGGCCACCGCGCCCACCGGCAGCCCGTCGGATTTGCGGGTGAGCGGCGGCAACGCATGATAAGCGCGGAAGATGTAGCCGGACCCGTCGACAAGGAAGAGGTGATCGCCTTTCTTCATGGACTACCGGTAACCCGTGCCACCAGACCTGTCCATGGCAAAGGCGCCTGGTGCGGGCGAGGCTTATTTCTCCTGACAAGGCGCCATCACGAGCATGTTACAAACTTGTAATTTTCGTGCCCTTGAATCGCCATCATCCGGAGACCAGATAGAACGCATCGGCAATTAACGCCGAGTTCGGTCAAGGCTCGTCCCCCGCCTAACCGGACATTGCGGCAGCCTCATCCCCCTCTCCGGGCTGCCGCATCGTTTCGAGTAAGGCCGCCGTGGTTCCCCCTCCACCACGGCGGCACTTTTTTGTCCAAGACCTCCTGCGCATTGTCCCCAAAGACCGGCCTCACGCTGCTTACAGCGTCTTCGGCATGCCCTTCGGCAGCATTGCGCGTTTCTGGGCGGCGATGCGGAAGGGGGCGTTGGGGCCGCCATAGCCGGCATAGTTGTCGCGGCGCTCGATGATTTCGAAGAAGAAGCCTTCGCCGAAATTGCGGCTGTAGAACTGGAAGAACTCGCCGCCCTCGTCACGGTCGTAGAGGATGTTCGCCTTGCGCAGCCTGTCGACCAGTTCCGGCGCGATATCGAAGCGGGCCTCGAGATCGTCATAGTAGTTGGGCGATATCTCCAGCGACCGGAAACCAAGCTGGGCAAGTCGCGCGGCGGTTTCGAGAATATCGTCGGTGGCAAAGGCGATGTGCTGGACGCTGGAGCCGAAGCTCTCGGCGACGAAATGTCCGGCAAGCGTCTTGCGGCTCTCCGCGCCGTTGAGCGTCAGCCGCAGCCGCCCGTCGGGGCTCTCGACCACCTGGCTGCGCACCAATCCGGCCGGATCGACGACATCGACCATCGGCTGCTTCGACGTCTCGAAGATCGCGGTATAGAAGAGCAGCCAGGTCAGCATCTCCTCATAGTTCATCGTCTGGGCGACATGGTCGATCCCGACCAGCCTCGCCTCGTGTGAGCCGACCTGTTCCACGGGCTCGAACTCGACATTCCAGACATCGGCAAGTGCGTCGTCGATGAAGTAGATCACGCCTCCGCCGACGCCCCTGATCGCGGGGATGGAAAGCTCGCCCGCGCCGCGCTGCTCGGCAAAAGTCTCGGCGCCGAGCGCCCTTGCGCGCGCCACCGTCGCGGCCGCATCCGCCACATGCAGGCCGAGCGCATAGGCGTTGGTGCCATGGACGAGATAGGAGGAATGGGCAAAACCCTCCTGGCTTGTGTTGACGACGATGTTGATGCCGCCCGCCTTGCCCTGGCGCCAGACCGCGACATCGCGGTTACGATGCTCGGCGGCCAACGAGAAGCCCATGGTGGAGAGCAGCGCGCCGAGTTCCTCCGCCTCCGTCTCGTTCGCTGCGAACTCGACAAACTCGACGCCTTCGACAGCAATGCGGTCCGGCATATCGGGAACCTCGATCCGGATGCCTGGCTCCTCGCGCCTGACCCGATCCATCAACGCGACCAGCGAGCGGCGGCCGTCGACCGCGATCGAGCGCGGTGAACCGCCACGGAACTGGTCGTTGAAGATCTCCAGCGACAGCGGCCCGCGATAACCGGTCGCCGCCACCGCGCGCATGAAGTCGACGACCGGCAAATCGCCTTCGCCCGGCATGTTGCGGAAATGGCGGCTCCAGTAGAGCAGATCCATGGCGATCAGCGGCGCGTCGGCAAGCTGCACGATGAAGATACGGTCGCCGGGAATGGCGCGGATCGTCTCGACATCGATCTTCCGCGCCAGCGTATGGAAACTGTCGAGGATCAGCCCGACCGAGGGATGATCGGCACGCCGCACGATCTCCCAGGCATCGCGGTGGTCGTTGATGTGGCGACCCCAGGCCAGCGCCTCGTAGCCGACGCGAAGACCGCGCCTCGCGGCCCGCTCGCCGAGCTCGGCGAAGTCCGCCGCCGCCCGGTCGATGCCGCCGAGCGCCAGCGGCGAGACGTTGGAGCAGATAAGCATCAGGTCGGTGCCGAGCTCGCCCATCACGTCGAACTTGCGCTCGGCGCGGTCGAACGCCTTCGCCCGCTGCGGTTCCGGCATACCCTCGAAATCGCGGAAAGGCTGGAACAGCGTGATCTCCAGCCCATGGTCCCGGACCATGCGGCCAACTTCGGCCGGCGGCCCGTCGAAGGCGAGGAAGTCCGTCTCGAAGATCTCCACCCCGTCAAAGCCGGCACCTGCGATCGCCGCGAGCTTCTCGCGGAAGTCGCCGCTGATCGACACCGTCGCTATCGAGGTCTTCACGCCGCTTGTCCTCTCAACGACATAAACGAACCAGTTCGTACATTATTACTAAGAGAAGGGAGAGGCAATGGCTGCCAACCGAGACAGCGAACAGGGGCGGCGAAGCGGGTTCGAACTACGGAAAGTCGCCCGGTCGAACGGAGCGGACGTTCAGCCGAGTTTCTCGTTGCGTGTCACGAAACGCAGCACCATGTCGACGACATTGCCGCGCAGCGTTTCCAGATTACCCTCGGCGGCGAGGTCGCGCCCGAAAATCTTGGAGAAGGTCGCCCGGTTGGAGACGTTGAAGAAGCAGAGCGCGCTGACCTGCCAATGAAGCTCCAGCGGGTCCAGGCCTTCGCGGAAGACCCCTTCGGCCACGCCGCGAGAATAGATCTCGGCGATATGGTCGATGGCACGGGCATTCAGTTCGCGGATCACGCCGGACCGGTCGAGATATTCCCCATGATGGATGTTCTCGATCATCACCATGCGGATGAATTCCTCATGGCTCTGGTGATGGTCGAAGGTGAATTCGACAAGCCGGCGCAGCGCCTCGATGGGGGGCAGGCCCTTGGTGTCCAGCTTCGCTTCGCCCTCGCGCACCAGCCGATAGGCATTCTCCAGCGCGGCGACGTAGAGGCTCTCCTTGTCGTCGAAATAATAGTAGATCATCCGCTTGCTGGCGCGGGTGCGCGCGGCGATCTCATCGATGCGGGCGCCTGAAAGGCCGTTCAGCGCGAACTCCTCGGAGGCTATCTCGAGTATGTTCCGCCGCGTTCCCTCGCGATCGTAGCTGCGTGTCGCGCCGCTTCCCGAACCGCTTCCGCCCTTGGGCCTGGCCTTCTCGTTCATAGGCTTAACTCTTCGCTGTGGCGGTTCGATTGACAGAACTAACCAGTTCGTACATCATGTTTCGGCTTCGCGGATCATATACCGGTCTCGGTCCGCCGAAGACAAGTACGGCACAAAACGCCGATCGGGGAGGGTCCGGTGGACGAGTTCAGGGAGATGGCGATCGAGCGTCTGCGCACGCTTGCCCGACAAGGCGCGCCGGTCGCTGTCGGCGGCAACGCCGTCCTCGTCGGGCTCGCCGGTCGCGGCATACAGGCTTCCCGGTCGCCGATCATGCACGAGCGCGAGGGTGCGCGGCTCGGAATCCCCTTCCGATATGTGCTGATCGATTTCGACACGCTCGGCCTGAAGGATTCCGGCATCGCCGCGGTGGTTCGCGCTGCGGCGGAATTGGGTTTCGCCGGTCTGAACATAACACATCCCTTCAAGCAGACCGTGATCCCGGCGCTGAACGAACTCTCGCCGGAGGCCGAATCGATCGGTGCGGTGAATACTGTGGTGATACGGGACGGGCGATGCGTCGGCCACAATACCGATAGCTGGGGTTTCGCGGAGAGCCTGCGGCAGGCCCGGCCAGCGCTTCCCATCGAGCGCGTCGTGCAGTTCGGCGCCGGCGGGGCAGGTGCCGCGGTCGCGCACGCACTCGACGGTCTCGGCGTCGGCGAACTCGCCATCGTCGACCAGTCGCCGGAACGCGCCGAGGCGCTGGCCACCCGGCTCGGGCAACGCTCGAGCCGTATCTTCAAGGCGTCGCAAGCCGTCGAAGAAAAGATCGGATGGGCACAGGGCATCGTCAACGCGACGCCGGTAGGGATGGCGAACTATCCGGGCACGCCCTTTTCGACCGGCCTTCTGTCCGCCCGGCACTGGGTAGCTGACATCGTCTACTTCCCGGAAGACACGGAATTGTTGCGCGCCGCGCGGGAGGTCGGCTGCCGGAGCGTGCCCGGTTCGGGGATGGCGGTCTATCAGGCGGTCCGGGCTTTCGAGCTGTTCACCGGCGCGCGGCCGGACGTTGCCGCAATGACGGAGCATTTCCGCGCGGCCTGAGACATCAACGCGCCTCGGCGCATTCACCGGAGCATTGCTCCAAGCATGGGAGGAAAAAGACAATGAAACTCAACCTGACACGCAGGCAGACGCTCGTAGCAGGCGGCCTTCTGGCAGCTTCGACCGCGCTTCCGGCGCTCGCGGCGGACAAGCCGAAACTGCGCTTCTCGGCCGTCTTCTCCGACCAGGACATCAGGGCGGAGATGATGAAAAAATTCTCCGACGCCATAAAGGACGATTTCGACTACGAAGGCTATTATGGCGGCACGCTGTTCAAGCAGGGCACCGAACTGGTCGCGCTGCAGCGCGGCAATCTGGAGATGAGCAATATCGCGCCCCAGGACTTCTCCAAGCAGATGCCCGAATGGTCGATCGTCACCGCCGCCTATGTCTTCCGCGACACTGATCATCTGAAGAAATTCTTCGCCAGCGAAATGGGCCAGGACCTCAAGAAGAAGACTGAGGAACAATTGCATGTGCGCGTGCTCGGACCGACCTATTTCGGCGTCCGCCAGGTTGGACTGAAGCCCGACAAGAAGATCGATAAGCCCGCCGACATGGCCGGTATCAAGCTTCGCATGCCGGGCGGGGAAGCCTGGCAGTTCCTCGGCAAATCGCTCGGCGCGAACCCTGTCGCGATGGCCTATGCGGAGGTCTATACCGGCCTGCAGACGGGTGCGATCGACGGGCAGGACAACCCGCTCCCCAACGTCCAGAACATGAAGTTCTATGAAGTGATGTCGCAGATCGTGCTGACCTCGCATCTGGTCGGCTTCGACCTTCTGACTGTTTCCAGCAAGACCTGGAACGCCATGTCGCCCGAACTGCAGAAGAAATTCCAGAAGGCCGCAGACGACGCCATCGACTGGAGCACCGGTCAGCATCTCGCGCGCGAGAAGGAACTGGCTTCCTCCTTCGAGAAAAAGGGCCTGAAGATCTACAAGCCGGACGTGGACGCCTTCCGCGAATATGCGCAGAAGATGTATCTCGCCTCGGATCTCGCCAAATCCTGGCCGGCGGGCATGCTCGACAAGATCAACGCGCTCTAGGGCGATCAGGCCGGAGGGATTAACCTTTAGGGAATCATCCTTTCCGGCCCCCTTCTTCCGGGCCGGCGCTCATTGCCAGTCCGCGCATACCCTTAATCCGATCGCGGAGAACGACGATGAACCCCCGAGCGCGCCGGTTCGGCTCCCGGCTCTACAAATATGGTGAATTCATCCTCACCGCCATGCTGGCAGTGATGTTCTTCGCTTTCCTGTTCCAGATTGCCGCTCGCTACCTCTTCGACTGGCCGACGGGATGGACCAACGAACTCTCCGCCATCCTGTGGATCTGGCTGGTTCTGTGGGGCGCGTCCTTCGTGGTGACCGAGCAGGAGGAAATGCGCTTCGATCTGATCTATGCCGCCGTCGGCCCGAAGGTGCGTCGCGTCATGTTCCTCGTTTCCGCCGCCGCGCTCCTCGTGCTCTACGGGATGTCCTTTCCGGCGATCGTCAGCTACGTCACTTTCATGAAGGTTGAAAGCAGCGCTTATATGGGCATCCGCTTCGACTGGCTCTATTCCATCTATATCGTCTTCGTCATCGCCATCATCGTGCGCTATCTGTGGCTCGGCTGGCAGGCCCTCCGGGGCAAGGCGCCGGAGGAGTTCGATCCCACGCAGGCGGGGTCGGGCCTATGAGCTTCGCCGACCCCTTCCTCATCACGATCTTCGCGGTCACGGCGCTGGCGCTTCTCGGCCTGCCGATCGGGCACGCCATGATCGCCGCCTCCATCCTCTATCTGTGGATGTCGGGGCTCGACATGGGCACCGCCGCCGAACAAATCCTCAACGGGATGTATTCCAACTACATCATCCTGGCCGTGCCGCTTTTCATCCTCGCCGCCGAACTCATGAATATCGGCTCGATGACCGACCGACTCATGGTGTTCTGCAACGCGTTCGTCGGCCGTTTCCGCGGCGGGCTGGCTCAGGTCAATGTGCTGCAGTCGATCATCTTCGCCGGCATGTCCGGATCGGCCATTGCCGACGCGGCCGGGTCCGGCAAGATCATGCAGAGGCTGATGACGGCGGACGGCAAATATCCGGCAAGCTACGCGGCGGCGCTGACGGCCGCCACAGCCGTCATCGGACCGATCATCCCGCCTTCCATCCCGATGATCGTCTATGCGCTCGTCTCCGATGCGTCGATCGGCTATCTGTTCCTAGGTGGCGTCGTGCCCGGCCTGTTGATGGCAGGCATGCAAATGGTCCTCGTCGCCATCGACGCGCGTCGCAAGGGTTTTCCCGTCGAGCCGCCGACGCCGATCAGGGAACTGCCCGGCATCACCTTGCGTGCCTTGCCCGCGCTGATGATGCCGGTCGTGCTGCTCGGCGGCATCTATACCGGCGTGACGACGCCGACCGAGGCCGCCGCCGTCGCCGCGGCCTACGCGCTCGTCATTTCAGTCGTCCTCTACCGCAGCGTCAGCTTCGCCGACTTCTACGAATCGGTCCGGTCGAGCGCGCACACCACCGCCTCTATCGGCATGCTGATCGCCGGCGCGCTGGTCTTCAACTATGTCGTGACCGTCGAGAACATCCCGCAGCATCTCAGTGTCCTGCTTGCGAGCTGGCATCTCTCACCGACCACGTTCCTGATTCTTGTCAACGTGATCCTGCTCTTTCTCGGCTGCCTGCTTGAAGGCACCACGATCATCCTCGTCATCCTGCCCGTCTTCATCCCGACCGCGCACGCGCTCGGCATCGACCTCGTGCATTTCGGCGTGATGTGCGTGGTCAACATCATGCTCGGTCTCGTGACGCCGCCCTACGGCCTGCTTCTCTTCATCATGGTGCGCATAGCGGAAGTGCCGATGCGCGACCTAGTGCGCGACGTGCTGCCGTTCATCGGAGTAATGCTGCTGTCGCTCATCATCATCACCTTCTTCCCCGAGACGGTGCTGTGGCTGCCGCATCTCTTCGGCTACCAGGGTAGCTGAGGCGGGGAAGCAACCGGAGTTCCGTGAAAATGGCCAAGCCCATCTTTGTCCTCAACGGACCGAACCTGAACCGCCTCGGCACGCGCGAGCCGGAAATATACGGGAAGACCACGCTGGCGGAGATCGAGACGATGTGCCGGGAAGCGGCCGGCGAGCGGCCGCTCCGGTTCCATCAGTCGAACGCCGAGCACCAGCTTGTCGACTGGGTGCATGAAGCGATCGACGAGGGCGCCGGCATCCTGATCAATCCGGCCGGCCTGAGCTTCCGCTCGATCCCGCTCCTCGATGCGCTGAAGATGTTCCCCGGCCCGATCATCGAATTCCACATATCGAATATCCACCGGCGCGAAGAAATCTATCACCGCTCGCTGGTATCGAGCGTCGCGACCGCCGTGCTCGCGGGGCTGGGGCCGCGCGGTTATCCGATGGCCGTAAAGGCGCTGATCGGGATGGTCGAGGCCAAATAGGGCCACTTAACGCACTCAGAAACAGTTTGAGAAATCGACACACCAAAGCGAAAACGTGTTCGGTAAACATCGGAGCACGGACGAAAGCCGTCTGCAGCCCGGTCTCACGGATTCTCGAACGGATCGTCAGATATCGAGATTGGCGACGGAGAGCGCGTTGTCCTGGATGAACTCGCGGCGCGGCTCGACATCGTCACCCATCAGCCGCGAGAACAGCGAGTCCGCGTTCACGGCATCGTTGACCTTGACCTGCAGCAGCGAACGCGCGGCCGGATCGAGCGTCGTCTCCCAAAGCTGCTCGGCGTTCATCTCGCCAAGCCCCTTGTAGCGCTGCATGGTCAAACCCTTGCGGCCGGTGGCGAAGACCGCCTCAAGAAGCTTCATCGGGCCGGTGATGGTCTCGACGCTCTCCCTGCGCCTGAGGATGGCGGGCTTTTCGTAGATATCTTCAAGGCGCGACGCATAGCGGTCGAGCGCGCGCGCGTCGGCCGAGCCGATCAACGCCGCGTCGAGCATGGCAATTTCCTTCACGCCGCGTACGGTACGCTCGAAGACGTAGCCACCGGCGCCCTCGTTGGACGGGTTGACCCGGCCCTGCCAGCCTCGTTCCGTCTCGTCTGCGATCATGTCAAGCCTTTCCGCGACACGCTTCGCCATGGCTTCTGCCGAGCCCGGATCGGAAAGCGTCTCGGCGTTCAGCCCGCCGACGATCGCCGCCTGCTCCACGACAGGGCGGTTATAGCGCGAATGCAGGCCGTTGATGAGCGACCGCACGGCAAGGGCGTCATCGACCACAGCGCGCAGATCCTGTCCCGCCCGCACCTCACCCGAGGCGAGTTCCAACCCGGCTTCCTCCAGGCCCGTGCCGATCAGATAATCCTCGAAGGCCTGCTCGTCCTTTATGTACTGCGCACTCTTGCCGCGCGTGACCTTATAAAGCGGCGGCTGGGCGATATAGAGGTGTCCGCGCTCGATCAGTTCCGGCATCTGGCGGAAGAAGAAGGTCAAAAGCAGCGTGCGGATATGGGCGCCGTCGACATCGGCGTCGGTCATGATGAT
Organism: Mesorhizobium koreense; assembly: GCF_031656215.1. Classification (NCBI taxonomy): domain Bacteria; kingdom Pseudomonadati; phylum Pseudomonadota; class Alphaproteobacteria; order Hyphomicrobiales; family Phyllobacteriaceae; genus Mesorhizobium; species Mesorhizobium koreense. The sequence continues at coordinate 567,072 of NZ_CP134228.1, forward strand.
GATTTTGTGGTAGCGCAGCTTGTTCGCGTCGAACTCGTCCTTGCCGATCGACGTACCGAGCGCGGTGATGAGCGTGCCGATCATGTCGGAAGAAAGCATGCGGTCGAAGCGTGCGCGCTCGACATTCAGGATCTTTCCGCGCAAGGGCAGGATTGCCTGGTTCTGGCGCGAGCGCCCCCCCTTGGCTGAGCCGCCGGCCGAATCGCCCTCGACGATGAAGATTTCGGACTTTGCCGGATCGCGTTCCTGGCAGTCGGCGAGCTTGCCTGGCAGCGAGGTGATGTCGAGCGCGCCTTTGCGGCGGGTGAGTTCGCGCGCCTTGCGCGCCGCCTCGCGCGCTGCGGCGGCCTCAACGATCTTGCCGACCAGTACCTTGGCTTCCGCCGGATGCTCTTCCAGCCACGCGCCGAGTTCCTCGTTGAGGAGGTTCTCCACCACCGGCCGCACCTCGGACGAGACCAGCTTGTCCTTGGTCTGCGAGGAAAATTTCGGGTCCGGAACCTTCACCGAGAGCACCGCCGTCAGCCCTTCGCGGCAGTCGTCGCCGGTAAGCGACACCTTCTCCTTCTTGGTCAGGCCGGAGCTTTCCGCATAGCCAGTCATCTGACGCGTCAGCGCGCCACGGAAGCCGGCCAGGTGCGTGCCGCCGTCGCGCTGGGGGATGTTGTTGGTGAAGGCCAGCACGTTTTCGTGATAGCTGTCGTTCCACCACATGGCGACCTCGACCGTGATGCCGTCGCGCTCGCGCGAAATGGCGATCGGCTCGGCGATCAGCGGTTTCTTCGCCTTGTCGAGATATTTGGCGAACTCGGTCAGCCCGCCTTCGTAATGCAGTTCCTGCTGCTTCAGATCGGCATGGCGCCGGTCGGTCAGAACGATGCGCACGCCGGAATTCAGGAAGGCGAGTTCGCGCAGCCGATGCTCCAACGTCGGATAGTCGAACTCCGTCATGGTGAAGGTTCCGGGCGAGGGCAGGAAGGTGACTTCCGTGCCGGTCTCGCTGCCCGCGTCACCCGTCTGTCTCAGAGGCGCGTCCGCTACCCCGTTCGTGAACGACATCTCGTGGATGCGGCCCTTGCGGCGGATCTTGAGCTTCAGCCAGACCGACAACGCGTTGACGACCGACACGCCGACGCCGTGCAAACCGCCCGAGACCTTGTAGGAATTCTGGTCGAACTTACCGCCGGCGTGAAGCTGGGTCATGATGACTTCGGCCGCCGAGATGCCCTCGCCGGTGTGGATATCCGTCGGGATGCCGCGGCCATTGTCGGTGACCGTGCAGGAGCCGTCCGGATTGAGCGTCACCGTCACGACGTCGGCATGGCCGGCCAGCGCCTCGTCGATCGCGTTGTCGACCACCTCGTAGACCATGTGATGCAGGCCGGAGCCGTCATCCGTGTCTCCGATATACATGCCGGGCCGCTTGCGCACGGCATCGAGGCCCTTGAGGACCTTGATGGAATCGGCGCCATATTCGGCCGGTTCGCCGGGGAGGATTTCGGGCGTCTCGTTCATGTAATGCTTTCGTCTGAGAGCTGTCGGGCCGGTGCCTGAAGGAGGCCCCGAATCATGCATATGATGGTAGCCCGAATATAGGCATTTCCGGCCGTTTTTCCAAATTGAGCGGGCTTTTCCACGCCGCCCACCTCCCGTCATCGCGGTTTGCAGCAGGAGCAAAGTGAACGCCGCCTTTGACGCGAGACTTCGTTTCGGCTAATTCTCACCGTGATGGGGATGGAGTGCCCCCGATAACCGCCGAAAAGGCTGATGACTCCTGCCATGGCGCGCTGCGTCGGCGGGAGCATTGCCAACCCTCTCCGCAGCCACAACCGATGTCGTACGGAGAGGAGAAGTGCGGATGAATTTCCTGATCGTCTTTATGGGCGCCGGCGTGGGTGGCGCGCTGCGCCACGGCGTCAACTCGCTCGGCATGCGGCTTCTGGGCACCGGCTTTCCGTACGCGACGCTGACGGTCAATATCGTCGGCTCGCTGGCCATGGGCCTGCTCGCCGGCTGGTTCGCGCAGAAAGGCGCCGCGAGCCAGCATTTCCGGCTGTTCCTAACGACCGGCATCCTTGGCGGCTTCACCACCTTCTCAACCTTCTCACTCGATATCGCAGCCCTTTGGGAGCGCGGCGCGCTGGCGCTCTGCGCGCTCTATGCGGCGCTTTCCCTCGTCGTGGCGGTCGGCGCACTGTTCTTCGGCCTGTGGGTGATGCGTCAATATTCCTGACGGCATCGCCCGTTTCCGGCCATGGACGCGCCCGGCCGGCGCACCTACATTCGGTGGGAATACGGGAACCCGACATGGATGCTCACCCCGCTCCCTTCGTGCCGCCGGCGCCGAAGCCACGCGCGAGCCCGCCCTCGACCCTGCAGATGATCCGTATCGTCTACAGGAATCCGCTCGAATTGTGGGGCGAGCCTTCCTACAATGAAAAATGGATCTCCGTCTCGTCGATCGGCGGACCGCTTTTGATCGCCAACGATCCGGGCCTCATCCGCCGCGTGCTCGTCGACAATGCGAAAAACTACAAGATGGCGCGGGTGCGCCAGAAGATTCTGCGGCCGATCCTGCGCGACGGGCTCCTGACGGCGGAGGGCGAAGTCTGGCGTCGCTCGCGCAAGGCGATGGCGCCCGTCTTCACGCCGCGTCACATCCACGGCTTCGCCCCGCCGATGCTGAAATGCGCCGAGGAATTCGCGAAACGTTACGAAGCGGGTGGCACGACCGATCTCGCGCGCGACATGACGATGCTGACCTACGATATCCTCGCCGAGACACTGTTTTCAGGAGAGATCGCGGGAGAATCCGGCAGTTTCGCCAAACAGGTCGACCGGCTGTTCGAGACGATGGGACGGGTCGACCCGCTCGACCTTCTCGGCGCGCCCGACTGGCTGCCGCGCATCACGCGCCTGCTCGGGCGCAACTCGCTTGCCTTCTTCCGCCGCATCGTCGCCGAGACGATGGAAATGCGCCGGCAAAGGATTGCGCGCTATCCGGACGGAACGCCCGAGGATTTCCTTACCTTGCTCTTGCGGGCGGAAGGCCCCGACGGGCTGACGCGCGCCGAGATCGAGGACAACATCATCACCTTCATCGGCGCCGGCCACGAGACCACGGCGCGCGCGCTCGGCTGGATGCTTTATTGCCTCGCCGAGAGCCCGTGGGAGCGCGAGCCGATCGAGAAAGAAGTGGATGCCGTGATGGCAAGCGGAACAGGTCCGGCCGAGTGGATTGAGAAGATGCCGCTGACGCGCGCCGCCTTCGAGGAGGCGCTGAGGCTTTATCCGCCAGCGCCCTCGATCAATCGCGAGGCGGTGGAGGACGATACCTATCAGGACCTCGTCATCCCGAAGGGTACGCAGGTCCTGGTCATGCCATGGACGATCCATCGCCACAGGGCGCTATGGAGCGACCCCGAGGCCTTCATCCCTGCGCGTTTCGCGCCCGGCGCGCGCGAGAAGATCGACCGCTTCCAGTACCTGCCCTTCGGCGCAGGTCCGCGCGTCTGCATCGGCGCGAGCTTCGCCATGCAGGAGGCGATGATCGCGCTCGTCGTGCTGATGTCACGCTACCGCTTCGATACGGTGGCGGAAACGAAACCATGGCCGGTGCAGAAGCTGACGACACAGCCGCAGGGCGGCCTGCCGATGCGGGTCACGCGGCGGTAGGCCTGTCCTTCACTGCCTCTCAGAAGGTCTTCGCCCCGTTGATCGGCAGCCGCACGCCGTAAAGCGAGGTGGTGCCGCAAATGTAGAGATAGTTGCGCTTGTCGCCGCCGAAGCAGACATTCGCCACCACTTCCGGCACATGGATCTTGCCGATCAGCGTGCCGTCCGGATGATAGCAATGGACACCGTCGAAGGCGCTGGTCCAGATACGGCCCTCCGTGTCGAGGCGGAAGCCGTCGAACAGGCCGTTCGTGCATTCGGCGAAGACCTCGCCGCCCGACAGCTTGCCGTTCGCACCGACCTTGAAACGGCGGATATGAGCCGGCCCGTTCTCGACATGGGTGCGGCCGGTATCGACGACGTAGAGCAGCTTTTCGTCCGGCGAGAAGGCCAGCCCGTTCGGCTTGACGAAATCGTCCGTCATTTTCGCGACTTCACCGCTGTTCGGATCGACGCGATAGACGTGGCTGCCGCCCTGTTCGGATTCGGATTTGTGGCCTTCGTAATCCGAATCGATGCCGTAGGTCGGATCGGAGAACCAGATGCTGCCGTCGGATTTCACAATAACGTCGTTCGGGCTGTTCAGTCGCTTGCCATTATAGCGGTCGGCGACCGTCGTCACCGTGCCGTCGAACTCGGTGCGCGAGACCCGGCGCGCGCCGTGCTCGCACGACACCAGCCGGCCCATGCGGTCGACCGTGTTGCCGTTTGAATAGTTGGACGGATGCCTGAAGACGCTGACCGAGCCGTCGCATTCGTCATAGCGCAGCATGCGGTTGTTCGGGTTGTCTGACCAGACTAGGTAACGTCCGGCAGGGAAATAGGCGGGGCCTTCCGCCCAGCGGCAGCCGGTGAAGAGCTTGTCGAGATGCGCGGTCGGGATGAACAGCCCGTTGAAGCGCTTGTCGAGGATTTCAAAAGGATTTTCCGGCAATTCTTCCTCCCGGGAGTATCGAGTGTTTCTCAGCGGCTCGCCGGTGCCCGTCCGTAGAGCAGCAGCATGATGACGATGACGATGCCATAGATGACCTGGCGGCCGGCTTCGGGAATTTGCATCACCGAGAGGATGGACTGCAAGAGCGTGATGAGGATCGCGCCGGCGACCGTACCGAGATAGGAGCCACGCCCGCCGAGAATGGAGGTGCCCCCGAGCACTACGGCGGCGATCGCCGGCAGCAGGTAGACGTCGCCCATCGATTGGGCCGCCTTGGAGGAATAACCGGCTAGGAGCACGCCGCCGAATGCCGCCAGCCCTCCGGCAATGGCGAAGGCGATGACGAGGATGCGGCGCGTGTCGACGCCGGAGAGGTAGGCGGCGCGCTCGCTGTTGCCGATGCCGTAGACGGCACGGCCGAAGGTCGTACGCGTCAGGAGGAACACCGCGCCGGCGCCGACTACCACCCAGACGAGCACGGCGTTGGGTACGCCGGGAACGAGAAAGCCGGTGGCGATATAGCGCATCGCTTCCGTCGCCTCGTCCTGCGGCGAGAAGCCGCCCGTATAGACCACCATCAGCCCTTGCGCGACGGCGTTGGTGGCAAGCGTGATGATCATCGCGGGAATGCGCAGATAGGCAACGCCGATACCGTTCACGATGCCGATCGCCACCCCGCAGAGAATGCCGAAAGGTATGGCAAGCGCGACGCCGGCCGGTCCGTAGGCGGCCGCTGCGCAGGACATCATCGCGCCGGTAGTGATCGTCCACGGAGCCGAAAGGTCGATCTGGCCGAGCAGGATGACCAGCATGGCGCCTGTCGCGATCACGCCGAGGAAGGAGGCGACCTTCAACTGCAGGAGAAGATAATCGAGATGCAGGAAGTTCGACGAATAGATGCTTCCCACCAGAAGCAGGAGCACAATGCAGCCGAACGCCGTGGCCACGGCGGGATCGATGCGCCGCCACAACCCCTGCCTGCCCGTTGAGGAGATTTCGCTCATGTGAACCAGTCCAGCTTGTTGCGGACGCGAAGCAGCGCAAACGCGCCGAGGCTGACGGCGATCAGGAGGACGACCCCCTGGAACAGCGGCTGCCACAGCGGATCGAGGTCGAAGACGAAGAGAAGATCGCCGATCGCGCGGAAGGCGAGTGCGCCGAACACCGCGCCGATGGCGCTGCCGGTGCCGCCATAGAGCGAGATGCCGCCGAGCACGACCGCGGCAATGGAAAAGAGCGTATAGGCGTTGCCGCTCGCTAGCGCCGCCTCGCCCGTATAGGTGAAGAAAGTCAGGAACAGTCCGCCGATACCGGCAAGCAGGCCGGCCAGCGTATAGGTCAGGAACTTGGCGCGGCGGATCGGCATCGCCGACATGTAGGCCGCGGCTTCCGACGAGCCTGTGGCGTAGGCGGCACGGCCCATCACCGAGCGGCTGAACGGCACCCAGACGAGGAGGACGACCACCACAAGCACCACAAGGCTCACCGGGACCACGCCCCAGATCTTACCGGTGAGGAAATCGGCGAGATCCTCGTTGACGCTTCCGCCGGGAAAGGGCCGCAACAGGAGAGCGATGCCGTAATAGACGGCGCCGGTGGCGATGGTCGTCACGATCGGCTGCAGCCGTCCGTAGATGACGATCAGGCCGTTGACCGCGCCGCACGCCAGCCCCGCGAGCAGGACGCCGACGATGCCGAGCGTCGTCTCGAGCGGCGTGCCGACCACGATCCACGAGGCGAGGCAATTGGTCAGGATGAAGATCATGCCGACGGAAAGGTCGATGCCGGCGGTGATGACCACAAGCGCCTGCGCCATGGCGACGAAGGCGAGCAGCACGCCTTTGTTCGCAGCCGTCTGCACGACATTGGCCGTGAAGCCGGCCGGATGGTTGGAAACATAGATCGTGAACATCACCACGAAGGTGGCGAAGGCGAAAAGCGTGCCGCGCTGCTCGGCGACCCAGTATTTCCAGTCCTTCATGCCCCGGCCACCTGCGCCCGATCCACGCTTGCTTCCTCGACATTGAGCGCGCTGGCGATCAGCGCGTGCTCGGTGATCTCTTCACCCGCCAGTTCGCGCCGGATGCCGCCGTCATACATGACGAGAACGCGGTCGCAGCAACCGATCAGCTCGTCATAGTCGGTCGAATAGAAGACGATCGCCGCACCCTCGTCGGCGAGCCTGCGCAGGAGCTGGTAGATCTCCTGCTTGGTGCCGACATCGATGCCGCGGGTCGGGTCGTTGAGAAGGATGATGCGCGGCTGGTTCATCAGCCATTTGGCGATGACGATCTTCTGCTGGTTGCCGCCGGAAAGCGCGCCGGCGGGGATATCGGTGCCGGCCGTCTTGATGGCGAGCAGGCGGATCATCTCGTCGATACGGCTTTTCTCGGCCGTCCCGTCGATGACGCCGCCCCGGGACACGCGGTCGAGCGCGGCGAAGGAAAGATTGTCGCGCACGCTCATCGGGAGCAGCAGGCCTTCGGTCTTGCGGTCCTCCGGGATGAGCGCCATGCCGATCTCGTCGCGCTTGGCCTGTCGTGGCCCGCCGATCCCGACAGGCTTGCCCTCGACAAGCACCTCTCCGCCGATGCCACGAAGGACGCCAAACAGGGCGAGCAGAAGTTCGCGCTGCCCCTGCCCGTCGAGGCCGCCGAGACCGACCACTTCGCCGGCGCGCACCGAAAACGAGATATCCTTCAACTGGTCCGTCCAGGCGAGATGCCGGCACTCGATAACCGGCGGCCTGTCCGACGGAACCAGCGGCGTCTTGGCGGGAAAGACGCTCGTATATTCGCGGCCGATCATCATCTCCACGATCTCGTTGCCGGACTTCGTTCCGGTCGCGAAGCTGGCGACATTGCTGCCATTCCGGAACACGGTGCAGACATCCGCCAGTTCGGAGATTTCATGCATGCGGTGCGAGATGTAGAGCAACGCGAGCCTCTCCTCGCGCAGGCGCTTCAGCACGTCGAAGACCTTCGAGACGTCGGAAGCAGTTAGTGCGGAGGTCGCCTCGTCGAGAATAAGGATGCGTGGCTTGCGGGCGAGCGCCTTGGCGATCTCGACCATCTGCCGGCGGGATAACGGCAGGTCCTTGACCAACGCCAGCGGATGGATATCGGCCGCGCCGGCACGCGCCAGCGCCTCCTCGGCAATGGCGCGCTGCTTCTTGCGGTCGATCATGCCGAAGCGCTTGGGCGGGTTGCTGATGACGATATTGTCCGCGACCGAAAGGTGCGGGATGAGCGACAATTCCTGGAAGACGCAGACGATACCGGCATCGTTGGCGGCTGCCGGCGAGGCGAAGGCTATCTCCTTGCCGTCGAGCACCATGCGGCCTTCGTCCGGCTCGACGACACCCGACATGATCTTGATGAGCGTCGATTTGCCGGCGCCGTTCTCGCCGAGTATGCCGTGGATCTGGCCGGCATTGACCGTCAGTTCGGCGCCGTCGAGCGCGCGCACGCCGCCATAGCGCTTCGATACGCCCTCCATCCGGAAAAGCGGAACGGCCCGACTCATTCATTCCTCCCGGCGCACGACGGCGCCGTGGAAAGCATACCACGGCGCCGCAACGACTGACGTCAGTTTACTGGTTTTCCTTCGTCTGGCCCATGATTTCCTGGGCCGAGAAGTTGATCTTGCAGCTCGGGAAGGAGTTGCCGACGAAGAAATTGTCGGACTGGTCAGGGAAGAAGTCCTGTCCCTCCTTCATGTCCGGATAGGAGGCGACCGCGAGCGGAAGCTTGATCTCCTGCGGGATCACCTGGCCTTCCAGCGCCGCGATCGCCGTCTTGATCGCGACAGCCACCTGGGCGGGACCGGAGCCGGCGGACGTGCATTTCAAGCCCTGATCAGCGTATTTGTTGCAGAACTTGCGGAAGCCGTTCTCCGTCTCGCCGCCGAAGGGTACCATCGGATGCTTGGCGTCGAGCATGGCCTGGACGATGCCGGTGTCGCCGCCCTGGCCGGTGATGCCGTCGAACGGGCCGTTGGTGGCGATCGCGTCGGCCGACACCTTCTGGGCGACGCCGTCGTCCCACTTGCCCATCACTTCGGTCACATTCCACTTCTTGCCGGAGGCGTCGAGGACCTTGTGGATGCCGGCATGGCGGTCGGTATCGACCGAAGTGCCGGCGACGCCGCGCACTTCGAGGACCTTGCCGCCGTTCGGCACCTTGTCGACCAGCCACTTGCCCCACAATTCGCCGAGGCCTTCCTGATCGACATTGACGTTGATGGCGTCTTTCGTGTCGAGGATGTTGTCGAATGCGACAAGGACGACGCCGGCTTCCTTGGCGCGCTTGATGACGCGGCCGAAGGCGGTCGGGTTCTGGGCGTCGGTGACGATGGCGTCATAGCCGGAATCGATGAAGTTGTTGATCGCGGAAATCTGCGCGGGAACATCCTCGCCGGTGGAGACGACCTTGAATTCCTTCAGTTTGGCCGCGACATCGGGCTGCTTGGCATAGGCCTTCGCGGTCTGGATCATCTGGATGCGCCAGGTGTTGGCGATGTAGCCGTTGGCGAGTGCGATCCGGTACGGGCCCTTCTTGGCCTCGTACTGGAAGAATTTCGTGTCGGTGGACCATGGCGCGAAGCAGTCGGCCTCCGCTGCCGGGCCGGATACAATTTTCGGCTCGGCGAATGCCGACGAACTCATCAACACCACTGCGGCGGCGGCAAGAAAGCCGCCTAGAAGTCTCTTCATGATTTGATTCCTCCCAGTTCGATCGAATAATCAGATGATTTCATGCACGTCACAACCCGCCCGGCGGCCCTGTCATCGGGCGCCGTCGGACGGGCGACGGGCAGCCGAGGCCGCGCCGATCGTCCGGTCACGGCGGGATCGATATCTCTTCTCGGCCTGACGCAGGGGAACGGTAGCGCTACCAAGAAATCTTGTAAAGGCGCATCGAGAGCCGATTTGACCGGCAGGCGCATCAGCGTCTGGTACTTTCGCGGACGATAAGCTCGAAGCCGAGGTCGACGACCGGGGCGGCGGGGCGGCGGCCTGCGATTGCTTCCAGCGCCATGGCGATCGCACGGCGCCCCATGTCGTAACGATAGGTGCGCAGGCTGGTGACGGAAGGATAGGCGACCTGCATCATTTCGAGGTCGTTGAAGCCGGCGATGCCGATTTCCGAAGGCACCGCCCGACCCTGACGATGGCACTCGAAAAGCGCTCCGAGCGCCATGTCGTCATTGTTGCAGAAGGCGGCATCGAGCGCCGGCGCTTTCGCCAGCGCCTCTCGGAACAGTTCGCTGCCGATCGTCACGCTCGACGGCCGCGCGGTGGTCGTCACGAGGCGCTTGTCGAACAGTCCCGCCTCCTCCATCGCGGCGCGGTAGCCCGCCAGCCGGCGCTGCGAGCGCGGGTCCATGCGCGCGCCGATGAAGGCGACCTTTCGGTAGCCGGCTTCAACCAGATGCCGGGTAGCCACCTTTCCCCCTTCATAGTGCGAGAAGCCGATCATCATGTCGACCGGTTCAGGGCCGATCTCCATGATCTGGACGACCGGGCAATCGGCCCTTTCAAGGAGTACCGTGGCGGCGGGGCTCTGGTCGATACCCGAAACAATCAGCGCCGACGGCCTCTGGCTCAGGAACGTCTGAAGCAGGTCCTCTTCCGCTTCCTGCGAATAATGGGTGTTGCCGATCTGCACCTGTAGATGGCCTCGGCCGAGCCCGTCGTAAATGCCGCGCACCACTTCGGCGAAGACGTTGTTGGTGAGCGAAGGGACGAGCACGCCGATCACGTCGGCGCGGGCCGAGGCCAGCGCGCGGGCATTGCGGTCGGGCACATAGCCGAGTTCGTCGACGACGGCCATGATCTGCCGTCGGAGTTCCAGCGAGACACGCTCGGGCTCGCGCAGAGCGCGCGAGACCGTTATCGCCCCGACGCCGGCTTTCGACGCCACGTCGGCGATGGTCGGGCGGCCGCCGCCTCGCCGCGAGCGCGCCTTCACGCCCACGGGCGGCATGGCTCTGTCGGCGCCGAGATATGGCGCGCGCTTCCGTCTCTTTTCCGCTCCATCCCTCCTCTCCTCTCTCGCCTCATCGTCACGAATCGGCGCCCTCAATAAGTCGTGCGCCTCTCCTCGCTGGGCGGCCGGCCGAACTGAAGCCGGTAGCTCTGCGCGAAATAGGAATGCGACGTGAAGCCGGTAGCGATCGCGACATCGAGGATCGGCAGATTGGTCTGGCGCAGCAATTCGCGCGCACGCTCTAGACGCAGACGCATGTAGTAGCGCCCCGGCGTCATGTTGAGGTGACGGAGGAAAAGCCGCTCGACCTGTCGCACCGACAGGCCAGCCGCCTTGGCGAGTTGCACGGCCGAGAAGGGCTCGTCGAGATTGTCGGCCATGAGTTCGACGATCTTCCTGAGCTTCTCCGACTTGCCGGTCAGGTCGCGCTCCGGTCCGACGCGCTGGCGGTCGCCGGCCGAGCGGATGCGCTCGTGCTGGAACTGGTTGGCGACCTCATTGGCGAGGCTGGTGCCGAAATCGACGCGCACGATCTCCAGCATCAGGTCGATGGAGGTGGTGCCGCCGGCACAGGTGTAGCGCTTGCGGTCGATCTCGAAGACGTTGCCGGTGCATTCGATCTCGGGAAAACGCTCCTTGAAGCCGGCGCGGTTCTCCCAGTGAATAGTGCAGCGGTGTCCCTCGAGTTGCCCCGCCTCGGCGAGCAGGTAGGAGCCGACCGACAGCGCGCCGAGCGCCGCACCCCGCCGGCCGAGGCTTCTGAGCGCGCCCAGCACCTTCGACTTTCCAGGAAACTCGGTCGTCAGCCCGACGCAGACGAAAAGAATATCCGCAGGCGGGACGTCGCCGATCGAGTAGTCGATCTTGATCGGCAGTCCGTTCGACGCCATCACCGCCTCGCCATCGGCGGAGACCGTCGTCCAGCCGTAGTAATCGCGGCCGAGCAGGCGGTTCGCCGAGCGCACCGTGTCGATCGCAGCGGCAAGCGAGAACATCGAGAATTTGTCGACGAGCAGGAAAGCGAAGTGACGGCTGGTCTGGCTCTGATCGGGCATGGATATCACTTACAGGAAGGAGGCGGGCGCGAGAAGACGGGCCGCCCCGCACGCGGTCAGAACGATGGCGGCTCCATCCCTGCCGAGCGGTAGGCGGAGGTGAGCGTGTTCACCATGAGCATGGCGATGGTCATCGGGCCGACGCCGCCGGGAACCGGCGTGATGGCGCCGGCGACCTTCTCCGCGGCGGCGTGCTCGACATCGCCGACCAGCCGCGTCTTGCCTTCGCCGCGCTCCGGCGCGGGGATGCGGTTGATGCCGACATCGATGACGGTGGCGCCCGGCTTGATCCATTCGCCCTTGATCATCTCCGGGCGACCGACGGCGGCGACGAGGATGTCGGCGCGGCCGATCACTGAAGCGAGGTCTCGCGTGCGGCTGTGGGCGATCGTCACGGTGCAATCCGCGGCGAGCAGCAGATTGGCCATCGGCTTACCGACGATATTGGAGCGGCCGACGACCACGGCGTCGAGACCGGCAAGGTCCCTGCCGCGGACCCGCTCGATCAGAAGCATGCATCCCGCCGGCGTGCAGGGCAGGAAAGCCGTATCGAGTTCGCCTGTCCTGAGCTTGCCTATATTGACGAAGCTGAACCCGTCGACATCCTTTTCGGGCGCGACGAGCTGGATGATGCGCTTGGCGTCGATATGGCCCGGCAGCGGCAATTGCACGAGGATGCCGTGGATCTTCGGATCGGCATCCAGTTCCTCGATCAAGCGGACGAGCTCGGCTTCGCCGGTCGCGGCGGGCAGTTCGCGTTTCACGGAAAGGAAGCCGCATTCGTTCGCCATGCGCGATTTGGAGGCGACATAGACCTCGCTCGCCGGATCCTCGCCCACGATGATCACCGCGAGGCCCGGCCGGATGCCCTTCTCGTCGAGCAGGCGCGCCGTCCCTTCCTTCACCGACGCGATGACCTCGGCGGCGATCGCCTTGCCGTCGATGCGTTCAGCCATACCGTTCCTCCCCTTGCTTCGTCCGCGTCCTATCCTCCATGAACGCGGCTTGGCAATCCATCTTCTGAAAGACGCCCCCTCAAACCAGCCACAGCCGCAGCCCGTAGGCGACCAGCGCAACCGCCAGCACGCCCGCCAGCCACAGGCCGATAAACCAGGCGAGCCGCTTCGAGAGCGATCCGGGGGCGCCGTCCGGCATCAATGGTAGCCGACCTCCGGGTCGACCTTCCCGCGGAAGACCCAGTAGGCATAACCGGTATAGGCAAGGATCATCGGGACCAGGATGGCAACGCCGAAGAGCATGAATTTCTGGCTCGAGGCGGGGGCGGCCGCCTGCCAGATGGTGACGGCGCCGGGAACGATATGCGGCCACATGCTGACGCCGAGCCCGACGAAGCAGAGGAAGAACAAAATGAGCGTCAGGAAGAAGGGCTGATAGTCCTTCTCCCTCTCAATGGCCCGGAACAGGAAGAAGGCGACGATGGCGACCGCGACCGGCACCGGCGCGGTGATCAAAATGCCCGGCCAGGCGAACCAGCGCTGCCAATAGGCTTCCTCCAGGAACGGCGTCGCCAGACTGACGGCGACGATGAAGAGAAGGGCGGCGATCACCGCAAGCCGCGCCAGCCGATAGGCGCGGGCGCGCAGATCGCCTTCCGTCTTCATCACCAGCCAGCATGCGCCGAGCAGCGCATAGCCGACGACGACGGCGACGCCGGTCAGAAGCGTGAAGGGTGTCAGCCAGTCCCACCAGCCGCCGCCATAGGCGCGGCCGGAAACCTTTACGCCCTGCAGGATGGCGCCGAGCGCGATGCCCTGGCAGAGCGCGGCTATGAACGAGCCGCCGAAGAAGGCGATGTCCCAGAGGAATTTGCCGCGCTCGGTGTGCCAGCGGAACTCGAAGGCGACGCCACGGAAGACGAGCCCGAGCAGCATGCCGATGACCGGCGTGAAGATCGCCGGAATCAGGATCGAATAGGCAAGCGGGAAGGCGGCGAACAGACCGCCGCCGCCGAGCACCAGCCATGTCTCGTTGCCGTCCCATACGGGCGCGACCGAGTTCATCATGACATCGCGGTCATGGCGCTTCTTGAACAGGGGAAAGAGCAGCGCGACGCCGAGGTCGAACCCGTCGAGCACGACATAGGCGAAGACGGCAAAAGCGATGATGAAGGCCCACAGCGTGGTAAGATCGACGGACATGGGCTCAAGCCTCCCCCGCCAGCGTGCGGCCGGGATGCATAGCGGTTGCCGGCGTGACGCCGGCGGCGCGCACGGGCTCGCCCTCGCGCGGGCCTTCCTCGCCCGGATGCGGCGGATTGTTCATCAGCCGCAGGATATAGAAGGCGCCGGCGGCGAAAATGATGAAATAGACGATGACGAAGGCGACCAGCGCCGAACCGACCGCCGGAGCGGCGAGCGGCGAGGCCGAATCGGCCGTGCGCAACAGGCCGTAGACGGTATAGGGCTGGCGGCCGACCTCGGTCGTCACCCATCCAGCGATGACGGCGACGAAGCCCGCCGGTCCCATGAGAAGCGCATAATAATGGAACCAGCGGGCATCGTTGAGCCGGCCGCGCCAGCGCAGGAAAAGGCTGGTGACGCCGAGCAGCGCCATCAGCAACCCGAGCCCGACCATGATGCGGAAGGACCAGAACACGATTCCCACGTTCGGCCAGTCGGCGCGCTCGACCGTGTCGAGGCCGGCGAGAGGCGCGTCGAGCGAGTGTTTCAGGATGAGCGAGGAGAGCTTAGGTATCTCGACCGCATATTTCACGGTCGCGTCCTTCTGGTCGGGAAGGCCGAAGAGCAGGAGCGGGGCGCCGTCCGGATGGCTCTGGAAATGGCCTTCCATGGCCATCACCTTGGCCGGCTGGTGTTCGAGCGTGTTCAGCCCGTGCTGGTCGCCGGCGAGGATCTGGATCGGCGCGACGATGGTCGCCATCCACATCGCCATCGAGAACATGATGCGGCTTCCCTGCCCCGCCTTTCGGCGCAAGAGATGCCAGGCCGCGACACCGCCGACGACGAGCGCCGTCGTCAGGTAGGCGGCGATGACCATGTGGACGAGACGGTAGGGGAAGGACGGGTTGAAGATGATCGCCCACCAGTCGAGCGGCACGAACTGGCCGGCCTCATTGGTGCCGTAGCCCTGCGGCGTCTGCATCCAGGAATTGGCCGACAGGATCCAGAAGGCGGAGAGAAGCGTGCCGAGAGCGACCAGCAGAGTCGCCATGTAATGCAGCCCCTTGCCGACCCGGCCCATGCCGAAAAGCATCACGCCGAGGAAGCCGGCTTCGAGGAAGAAGGCCGACAGCACCTCATAGGCCATCAGCGGCCCCAATATCGGGCCGGTCTTGTCGGAGAAGGCCGACCAGTTGGTGCCGAACTGGTAGGACATGACGATGCCGGAAACGACGCCCATGCCGAAGGCGACGGCGAAGATCTTCAGCCAGTAGCGGAAGAGGTTGAGATAGGCGTCACGGCCCGTCCACAGCCACAGCCCCTCCAGTACGGCCAGATAGCTCGCCAGCCCGATCGAGAGCGCCGGGAAAATGATGTGGAAGGACATGGTGAACGCGAACTGCGCCCGCGCCAGCGTGATGGCGTCGATCCCTTCAAACATCCGCCCTCTCCTTTCCCTTCGGCAGCTCGCCGACACGGTTGAGGCGGAGCGAAGCTTATCCGATTTTCGTTCCCGATGCTCGCGGCAAGCGGACGCGCGGCATTTTCGCGGGAGTCTCCTTTCGCTCACGCCCGTACCGCCGCTGCGCGGCTGGGCTCCGCGAGGGCGCGCCAACGGGCGCGATGCACAAATAGGCTTATTGGGCGGGCTTTGTTTGGGGCATGCCTACTCCTCGTGGGCATGTTTCATCCTCGCCACGCCCCGTTTTCCGGTCTGGCCATTGATCCTTCGACAAGCTCAGGATGAGGATCGGGAAGCGGGGCGCGCGGCCGTGCCTTCCGAATTGAAATAAGTGGCGCGATACACGCGCCCCGCCGGCGATTTCTGTTCCCGCCTGTTCCGCTGCTCCCGAAGCGCTCTTCTGCTTCGGGTCTGTGTGCCTTCATCCGGCACGCAGGGGTCATAGTGCCCCCAGGGGAACCTCCAGGCGGGACCTCCCCGGCCGTAATGCCACGTCGGCATCACGGCGGAGGCGCCGGCTCCTCCCCACGCAATCACCGTCATGATCGGTGTTCCCGATGGGAGGAACTGACGGGGATTATGGATGAAGCGCGGGGGACGTGGAGAAAGACAGGCGAAGAAAATACGGAAAGGCAGCGGGATCAGCAGGTTGCCGGGGCCGCCCGTATGAGCCTGTCCACGTTTTCGCCGACCTCCCCGCTTCGGTAGCTGCCGTGACGGAATGAGGAAGCCGTCTCGTCAGTCCCGGTATGTCGAGCCTTCCTCGTCGAGGATGAGCTTCAGTTCGCCGAGATGCCTCGCCGCCTGCGGCACGGGATAATTGTCCATCTCGACACCGACTCTCTCGGCCACCGCGTCGGGCAGCACGCGCAGCTTCCTTCCCGTCCACAGCGCCTTTATGTAGGTCTCGCAGGCGCGCTCGAAATAATAGAGCCGGTCGAACGTATCGGCGACGGTATCGCCGATGACGAGCACGCCGTGATTGCCCATGACCATCACCTTGACCTTCGGGTCGGCCAGAAGCGTGGCGCAGCGTTCGCCCTCCTCCTCGAAGGCGAGCCCGCCATAATGCGCATCCACCACATGGCGCTTGAAGAACATGGCCGAGTTCTGGTCGATCGGCGGCAGGGTGGAATCGGCCAGTGAAGCCAGCACCGTCGCGTGGATGGAGTGCACATGCATGACGCAGCGTGCATGGCCGCAGCGGCGGTGGATCGCGCCGTGCAGGCCCCAGGCCGTCGGGTCGGGCGCGTCCGGCCGCTCCATCGTCTTCGGGTCGTCGGCGTCGATCAGGAGGAGGTCGCTCGCGCGGATACGCGAAAAATGCATCTGGTTGGGATTGATCAGGAACTTCGTCCCGCCTTCATCGACGGCGAGCGAGAAATGGTTGGCCACCGCCTCGTGCATGTTGAGCCGCGCCGTCCAGCGAAACGCTGCCGCCAAATCCACCCGCTCCTCGTAATTGGGCAGGTTGGAGCGGCGCTCGGCGGCAAGGTGGGTGATGCTCATGGCGATCCTCCGATTGTCTCGCCACAGCATGCCCCGACGCCCGGAAACCTTCAACCGTCAAAACACCGGCATCAAAACACCGGCATCAAAACGCTGGCGACCGGCTCAGCTCAGCGTATCGAAGAGCCGCAATATGAAAGAAACCTGGTAGATGATGGTGCCGATGACGAGCATGGCATGGACGGTCCGGTTCCTAGTGGCTATGGCGGCAAGGCATAGCGCGACGAACACCGGCAGGCGCACGAGATATTCCGTGCCGAAGGATTCCAGGTGCTGCCGCCCCTTGATGAGCGTATCGGCATAGTCGAACAGATAGGTCGAAGCGAGAATGCCGAAGAACCAGATGCGCTTGGACAGGAAATAGTCCTCGTAGCCGCTGTAGTCGGTCATGCTTTCGGGGAACAGGAAGGCGCAGAGCAGGAAGAGGACGATCGAATAGGAGATCAGGAAGAGATAGATGCCGAACGTCCATTCGCCGATGTGGTAGAGGCCGAACTCCCACCACCAGAAATGCACAAGCATCAGGAGGACGGATAGCGTCCAGCCGAGATGCACCGCATAGACCGGCGTACGGCTCGGATGCTGGACGATGCGCGCGACGCCGGAGAGCAGTCGCGTCACGCCGAGACCGATCACCATGCCCATGACGATGCGGACATGCGGGAAGATTTCGGCGGCGGAGGGTGCTTCGATCGCCACGGCTATCTGCTCATCTTTATCGGGACCGGGATCACTCCGTGCATGTGAGGATCGGCCGAGTGTCGGCGCCCTTCATCTCATCGTAGAGCGAAGCCTCCTTGCCCTTCGACCACCAGATATATTGGCCGGACGCGTAGCGCGCGCCTGAGCCCGACATCACCAGCACGAAGATGCGCTTCCTGCCGTCAACGGGGACGATGGCGAGGTGATCGGGCTCGACATTGACATATTCGACGTCGACCGCGTTGCCGGCGCAATCGTAATGCGCGGGGGTGCGCATGTTCGGGCTACCGTTCTCGACTGTGAGCGCGATATGGGGAGCATCGGCAGCGAAGGCGGTCGGCCCCATCAGCGTCACAAGAAAAGCGAGTGTGCCGTAAAGGCAGGTGAGAGGAACGTTCATCAAATTGGCCTTCCTTCGCCCATGGTCTGCACGAAAAGGCAGGCACGTCCAGTAATGTGCTGTTACGATTGGTGAAAATACTGCCATTTTGCGCATTTCGGCCATCGTATGACCATCGAATGACCCGAAGCTGGCCGGTTTCCCATCACATTGAACGGTTGAACTGGTTGTCCCGCCTCAAAACGATTCTGGCCAATGATGGAAAGGCAGAACCATGTTGAAGACCGTTTTTCTCGCATCCGCGATGACGCTGGCGCTCTCGGCCGCCGCTGGCGCGCAACAGCAACCGGCCTCGCCCAGCCCGGCTCCCGCCCAGACGCAGCAGGCGCCGAACACAGGCGCTCCGACGATCACCGTCGTCAACATCGTCGATGTCGAGCAACTGCCGCCCGAGACGAAGACGCAGGTGGACCAATATGTCGCCAAGCAGGGCAATGACGGACTGCAGAAGCTGCGCCAGTCGATCGATTCCACGCCCGAGGCGAAGTCGGCGCTTCAGCAGAAGGGCATGACCTCCGAAGAGGTCGTTGCAGCGAGCCTCGACAATAACGGCACGCTCACCCTGATCACGAAGAAGAAGCCAAGCTGAGCCGGAAGGGCGGGATCGCTCAATTCATGAGAGTCTGCGCGGCGCTGTTGGCGACCGGCCAGACTTCCAGCGCACCACGCACGATCATGTCGAGCGACACATAGAGAATCACCGCAAGCCCGAGATAGGCGATCCAGCGGTGGCGGTGGAGCAGCCTCGCGATGAACGAGGCGGCAAGGCCCATCAGCGCGATGGAAAGCGCGAGACCGGCCACGAGCACCGCGGGATGCTCGCGCGCCGCGCCGGCCACGGCCAGGACATTGTCGAGCGACATGGACACGTCGGCCACCACGATCTGCCAAACGGCCTGGCCGAACGTCTTGCGTTTCACGCCACCGGCGGCGGCCTCGGCCTCATCGTGCGGCAGGGCCTCGTCCGGATCGCCCGGCGCTTCCCTAAGGTCCCGCCACAGCTTCCAGCACACCCACAGGAGCAGAATGCCGCCGGCGAGCAACAGGCCGAGAATCTTCAGGAATTCGGTTGCCAGAAGCGCAAAGACGATGCGCAGCACGGTCGCGGCGAGAATGCCGATCAGGATGACCTTGGCGCGGTTGGCCTTGGGCAGGCCGGCGGCCGCGAGACCGATGACAACGGCGTTGTCGCCCGCCAACACCAGATCGATCGCGATGACTTGAAAGAAGGCTGTGATCGCTTCCGGCGTGAGGAGGTGCATTCCGCTGTTCATCTCCGGGCGGCCCCCGGACCCTCTTCTTCGTTTCAACAGGCCGGATTGCAGCGGACGCTGCATCGGAAATCGCGATCCGGCGACCGCACTGCGATGAACAATCACGGAACGGCGCCCCGCCGATTGGAAGCCAATCGAACGGCAGACCGCCCGGCGCTGGAAGTCCCCTCTTCGTGCCGCCTTTGCGATCCTGCCATCGCATTTAAGAAGCCAGCCGCCTGCGCACAAGGAAAATAACGGCGGTTCCGTCAATTTGCCGCGCCGCCGCGAAGACTCGGCGGCAAGCGGGTCAAGGAAGCGGTGGCGCTCTCGGCCCGGATCGCTTTATCCGTCGACAGGGGGCTTTTCGTTTCGGACGCTCCGGCATAGTTTGCCCTCGCATTTCGAAAGGGTAGCCATGTCCGCCAGCACCGATCGCGTTCTCTCCACGCTCGACAAGAATCTCGACGCCAGCCTGAAACGGCTGTTCGAACTCGTCTCCATCCCGTCGATCTCGACCGACCCGGCCTTCGCCAAGGATTGCCGCAAGGCGGCCGAGTGGCTGGTGAAGGATCTCGAAACGATCGGCTTCACGGCGAGCGTGCGCGACACCAAGGGGCACCCGATGGTGGTGGCGCACCATCCCGGCCCGGACGGCAATGCCCCGCACGCGCTCTTCTACGGCCATTACGACGTGCAGCCGGTCGATCCGCTCGATCTATGGGAAAACGATCCCTTCCAGCCCGCCGTGCGCGATGCCGGCGGCGGCCGCAAGATCATCACCGGCCGCGGCTCGGCTGACGACAAGGGACAGTTGATGACCTTCGTCGAGGCCTGCCGCGCCTACAAGCAGGTGAACGGCAGCCTGCCCTGCGAGATCACCATCCTGTTCGAGGGCGAGGAGGAATCGGGTTCGCCTTCGCTCAAACCGTTCCTCGAGGCCAACGCCGAGGAACTGAAGGCGGATTTCGCGTTGGTCTGCGACACCGGCATGTGGGACGCCGAGACGCCGGCGATCTCGACCGGCCTGCGCGGGCTGGTCGGCGAGGAGATCACCGTCAAGGCCGCCGACCGCGACCTGCATTCCGGGCTTTACGGCGGCGCGGCCGCCAATCCGATCCATATCCTGACCAGGGTGCTCGCCGACATGCACGACGCAGACGGCCGGGTGACTATTCCCGGCTTCTACGATGGTGTGGACGAGACGCCGCCGGACATCCTCAAGATGTGGGAAGGGCTTTCCGGCCGGCCGGAAAGTTTCCTTGCCGATATCGGGCTCTCGATCCCGTCGGGCGAGAAGGGCCGCTCGGTGTTGGAACTCACCTGGGCGCGGCCGACAGCCGAGATCAACGGCATCAATGGCGGCTATACGGGCAAGGGTTTCAAGACGGTGATCCCGGCGGAGGCCTCGGCAAAAGTCTCCTTTCGCCTCGTCCATCGGCAGGATCCGAAGAAGATCCGCGAGGCCTTCCGCGCCTTCGTCAGGGAACGCATCCCCGCCGACTGCTCGGTCTCCTTCCAGGAGCACGGCTCCTCGCCGGCGATCCAGCTTTCCTACGATTCGCCCGTCCTGAAGACGGCGAAGGCCGCGCTCGACGCGGAATGGCCGAACAAGGCGGTGATGATCGCCATGGGCGGCTCGATCCCGATCGTCGGCGATTTCCAGAGCTTCCTCGGCATGGAATCGCTCCTCGTCGGCTTCGGCTTGCCGGACGACCGGGTGCATTCGCCGAACGAGAAATACGAGCTTTCCTCCTTCCACAAGGGCCAGCGCTCCTGGGCGCGCATCCTCGCCGCCCTCGCCGAAGCGCGCGCCGCTGGCAGGCTGCCGGGCTGAGCCTTCCGACCTTTTCAAGACTGGAGTTTCGATGACGATCCGCTTCCACAAGAACGACCTGCCGGACCTTTCGAACTACGCTGTCGAGGCGGTGGCGATCGACACCGAGACGCTCGGCCTGAACCCGCATCGCGACCGGCTCTGCGTGGTGCAGATATCGCCGGGCGACGGGTCGGCCGACGTGATCCAAATTGCGCAGGGCCAGAGGAAGGCGCCGAACCTCGCCAGCCTCCTGCGCAACCGCCGGATCACGAAACTCTTCCATTACGGCCGCTTCGATATCGCCGTTCTCTACCATGCCTTCGGCGTCATGGCCGAGCCGGTCTTCTGCACCAAGATCGCCTCGCGCCTGACGCGCACCTACACCGACCGGCACGGGTTGAAGGACCTTTGCTCGGAACTGATCGGCGTCAGCCTGTCGAAGGTGCAGCAATCCTCCGACTGGGCGGCGGAGACGCTGTCGCCCGAGCAACTGGAATATGCGGCCTCCGACGTGCTCTACCTGCACCAGCTACGCGACAAGCTCGCCCAGCGCCTCGCCCGCGAAAACCGCGTCAAGGAAGCGGAAGCCTGTTTCCGCTTCCTGCCGACGCGGGCGAAGCTCGATCTCATGGGCTGGGCGGAGGCGGATATCTTCGCGCATTCGTAAGAGCGGTCTTTGAGGCTGGGGCGATTGCATATCGCATAAGGAAGCTGCGCGGCCGCGCACCCTCACCCCTGTCCCTTCCCCGCAAGGGGGTGGGAGACGCTGGCATCGCTTCTCGAGATAGAGACGGTGAAGTTTGCGCTCCACGCACTGGAACAAAGTTCCCCTCCCCCTTATGGGGAGGGGCTAGGGGTGGGGGTAAGGGCCGTCCCGGGTTGCCGAGCGGACGCTCGTTTCACCCGACCCCGACATAGTGGCGCACCATGGCCGGGTCTTCGCGCAGTTCGGCGACACCGACCGTCTTCACGCTGCGGCCGTTTTCGATGAAGGCAACGCGGTCGGCGACCGGCAGGACGGCGTCGACGCGCTGCTCGACCAGGAGCGTGGAAACGCCGCGCTCCCTCAGGGCCGCCACCGTCTCGCGGATCCTGGCGATCGCGGAGGGCATCAGACCCTCGGTCGGCTCGTCGAGCAGCAGCACCTTTGGCTCGATCGCCAGCGCGCGGGCCATGGCCAGCATCTGCTGCTCGCCGCCGGAGAGCGTGCCGGAACGCTGGTTGAGCCGCTCGCGCAAAACAGGGAAGAGATCGAGTACGGCGTCGCGGGTTTCCCTGCCCTTGCCTCGCGTCATCAAGCCGATCTCGATGTTTTCCGCCACCGAAAGCTCGGCGAAGAGCCGGCGTCCCTGCGGCACGTAGGCGACGCCGTGACGGGGCACCTCATGCGCCAGCAGCTTCGTCAGTTCCGTGCCTTCGAGTGTGACGGAGCCGGACGTCGCGCGCACCAGACCCATGATGGTCTTCAGGAGCGTCGTCTTGCCAGCGCCGTTGCGGCCGAGCAGGCAGAGCACCTCGCTTTCCCCGAATTCGAGCGAGATGTCGCGCAGCACCTCGACGCCACCATATGAGGCGTGCAGCTTTTCGATCTTCAGCAGCTCAGGCATCGGCCGCCACTCCGAGATAGGCGTCCTGCACGGCGCGATTGTCGCGTATCTCGACCGGCGTGCCTTCGGCGAGGATGCGGCCGCGGTCGAAAACCGTGATCCGATGCGCAAGCTCCATGACGAGCGGCATGTTGTGTTCGATCAGGAGTACGGTGGCGTCCTCGGCGATCCGGCGCACCAGCGTGACGAAGCCTTCGATCTCGCCGTCGGAGAGGCCCTGGGTCGGCTCGTCGAGGATGAGGAGGCGCGGCTTCAGCGCCAGCCCCATCGCGACTTCGAGCAGACGCTGATGGCCGTAGGCGAGGTTGCCGGCGGTTTCGTGCGCGCGGCCGGCGAGGCCGGTGCGCTCCAGCGCCTCCATGACGCCGCGCCGCAATGCGGCCATGCCGAGCCCGCCCCCGCTCAAGAGCGCCCGCTGGACCGAGAGCGCGACATTGTCGAAGACTGTCAGCTTTCCGAAGATAGAGGTGATCTGGAACGTATAAGCGATGCCCTTGCGGACGCGCCTGTGCGCCGGCAGCGCGGTGATATCCTCGCCGTCGAAGATGACGCTTCCCGCGCCCGGCGCAAAGCGGCCGCAGACGAGGCTGACGAAAGTGGTCTTACCGGCGCCGTTCGGGCCGATGATGGCGCGGATCTCGCCTGGCTGGAGCGTGAAGTCCACATGGTCCACCGCCTTCAGGCCGCCGAAGGAGCGGCTGAGGCCGCGCGTCTCGAGAAGCGGCATCACGGCAGCCATGGCAGCCATCTTTCCCGCACCGTTCCGAGTATGCCCTTCGGGAAATAGAGGACGAGCAGGATCAGCGCGACGCCGACGAAGAGCAGGTAGGCGGTGGTGTAGTTCGAGGTGATGTCGACGACGTAGTACATGAAGAGCGTGCCGATCAGCGGCCCGAGCACCGTCGCCGCGCCGCCGAGCAGTACCCATAACAATGGCAGGATCGAATACTGGATGGTGGCGAAAGTGGCGCCGACATAGCCGAAGAGAATGGCATAGGTCGCGCCGGCAGCGGCGCAGAGCACGCCGGAGAGCACCACCGCCGCGAGCTTTGCTGCGAAGACGTCGTAGCCGAGCATGCGGACACGGTCCTCGTTCTCGCGGATGGCGACGAGCACGCGGCCGCGCGGCGAGCGCACGATCATGTGCGTCACCGCAAGCGCGACCGCGAAGAGAATGAGCGCCGCGAAATAGCGAATCGTCGGGTCGGTCAGGTCGAGCGTCCCGAGCTGGCGCGCGGCGGGGCGAAGCGAAAAGCCCTGGTCGCCCCCGGTATATTCGTTGAAATAGAGGATCACCAGATAAAGCACCTGCGCGAACATGAGCGTGACGATCATGAAGGCGACGCCGGTGGTGCGAAGCGCCAGAAGGCCGATGACGAGCGCCAGAACCGCGCCGCAGACGAGGCCCGCCGCTAGCGCCGCGGCGGCGTTCCAGCCGAGCATCGACATGGTCATTCCGGCTCCGTAAAGACCCGCGCAGAAGAACATGGCGTGGCCGAGGCTGAGGAGGCCAGTATAGCCGAAGGCGAGATTGTAGCCCATGGCGAAGACGGCCAGCACCAGGACGCGCGAGAAGACGGCGCGGTGATAGTCCGGCAGGATATATTGCAGCGCCACAAGCACGAGGACAATGACGACATGAAGCAGGATGGCCGCCATCGGCCTATCATTGCGAATGGCCGGGAGACTCATCGCGCAGTTGTCCCGAACAGGCCCTGCGGGCGGAAGACCAGCACCAGCGCGACGAAGAGGGTCGCCAGCATCTTGGCGAGCGTCGGCGAGAAGAAGACCGCGACGATACCTTCGGTCAGGCCGATCAGCACGGCCGCCACGACCGTGCCGCGGAGCGAGCCGAGCCCGCCGATGATGACGACGATGAAGGACAAGAGCAGCGGATCGGTGCCCATCAGGTAATCCGCCTGCTGGATGGGCACGATCAGCACGGCGGCGATGGCCGCGAGCATGGCGCCGAGCGCGAAGACGCCGGCATAGACCCTGTCCACTGGAATGCCGAAGGCCTGTGCCGTCTCGCGGTCATATTGCGTGGCGCGCATGACCAGCCCGATCTTGGTGCGGGTCAGGACGAACCATGTGGCCAGCATGACGAGGATCGAGGCGGCGACGATGGCAAGCTTGTAGGCGGAATAGCCGAACCAGGGCAGCGTGATGCGGAAATCGAAAGGGGCGGGAACGGCGCGCGCCTCCGGCCCGTAGAACATCAGCGCAAGCTGTTCGAAGATGTAGAGCATGCCGATGGTGGCGACGATGGTCGCTTCCGGGTCGTAGTTCAGCCGGCGCAATACCAGCCGCTCGGCAACGAGCGCGATCGCACCCACCACGAGCGGTGCCAGCACCAGCGCCAGAAGGAAGCCGAGCGCCGGGTCGCCGGCGACCATGGTGGAGAACCACCAGGCGAACACGGCGCCGAGCATGAAGAACTCGCCATGGGCGACGTTGACGATGCGCATCACGCCGAAGACAAGCGACAGCCCGAGCGCCGTCAGCGCCAGCACGGCGGAACTGACGAGGCCTTCAAGAACGGCGAGCAGGAGATGGGGTCCGAAGGCCATTTAGGGGGTGCTCGCACTCTCCAGGGGAAGAACAGAGCAATTGGATATGGCCGGGTAACCCCCACTCCGTCCCGCTTCGCGGGCCACCTCTCCCCCACATTCGTGGGGTAGAGGAAGGGAGCCATGCCTTGCGGCCGGCGCTTCCTCTCCCCCGTCGATCGGGGGAGAGGTGGTCAGCGAAGCTGATCGGAGTGGGGGTCGATCTTCATGCGCAATTGCCCTGCCGCAAACGGGAGGGTAGCAGCCCTGCATCGGCCTCACAGCTTCTCGGTCGTGTAGTCGCCTTCCGGTTCGTACATACCGTCCTCGATCGAGGTGCGGTGCACGACGGTCAGCTTCTTGTCCTTGAACTGCGAGATGTTCTGGTGGCCGAAGCACTGATGGATCTTGCCGTTGAAGGTCTTGTCGCCCTGCGGATGCTCCTTGCTTTCGGCGAAGGCGGTCATCGCCTCGGTTGCCTCGATCAGCTTCTTCTTGTCGTCCGGCCCCTGGTAGCGGGAATCTTCCATCGCTTTCTTGATGACGTAGAGCGTCTCCCAGCAGCCGAACATATGGCCGGCGGTCGAGACATCCTTGGGATCGCCCTTGGCGGCGCCATTGTCGTCGATGCCGACATGGTCGCGGTAGAATTTCTGCGCCTCGCCATCGTTCGCCTGCAGATAGCGCGGCGAGCCTTCCCAGAAATGACTACCGTTCAGGAATTCGAGGCCGGGCGTCGCCATGTCGACCGCTTCCAGCGAATCGATGAAGCCGAAAAGCTGCGGTCCCTTCGAGCCGTAGAACTCGCCCATCTCCTTGACGAAGGTGAGAACGGCCGGGCCAACCATGACATGGTAGATCACGTCCGTGTCGGTCGGAATCTGCGGGAAATAGCGGGTGAAGGATTTTTCGGTCGGCGGAATGGCGATCTGCGCCACGACCTTGCCGCCAGCCTTCTCTATTGCCGGCGGCAGGTTGTCGCGGTGGTCGTAGCCGAAGGCGTAGTCGGGGAAGATCTGCGTCACCTTCTTGCCGAGGCTGCCGACGATGAAGGGCGCAACCGACATGACCTGCGACTTCACGTCGGTGATGCCGGGCTGGAAGACGTAGCGGTTCATCTTGCCCGATGCGACCTGATGGCCTTCGCTCACCACGTAATAGGGCATCTTGAGTTCGCCGGCCGTCGGCCCGTTGGCGATGACGACGTTGGAGAACAGCGTGCCGAAGACGACGTCGACCTTATGCTCGGAGGCGAATTTCTCCATCACCTCGGTGCCGCGCTTGGCGTCGGTGCCGTCATCCTCGACGATCAGCTGGATCGGCCTTCCGTTGATGCCGCCGGCGTCGTTGATCAGCTTCACGGCGGCGTTCGTCGTGCGCTCGTACCAGCGGCCATAGGCGGCGCCGATACCGGTACGATGGCATTCGAAGCCGATCTTGATCGGCGCGGAGGAGGCGGCCTGCGCGTAGCGCACGAAGCCCGGCGCGGTGCCGAGCGCGGCGGCCGCGCCCAGACCCCCGGCCAATCCTTTCAGCGCCGTGCGTCGCGTCAGCGGCTTCGTCAGAATGAGGCTGGATTTGTGCTTGTCGGTCATGCCGGTTCCCCTTTTTGTTCGATCCCGACCGCATTTTCATGCCTTCCGCCCGCTGTTCCGGACAGGTGGAAAATTGCATGTGTACAAACTAAATCATCAAACATTCCGGCTGGCAATAGAGCGCCGCGAAGCCCCATGTTTCAATCACTTGGCGCGTTCAGGCGCCGGTCGGCGATGCGAGCAGCCACAGTCCGAACACCGTATAGAAGACCATCAGGAGCGCAAGCGGGATCTGGCTCAGTACCGCTTTCCTGGCGGTGCCGTACAGGCGCCAGGCGATGACATGCGCGACGAGCACCGCCAGCACATGGCCGGCGATGATGACCGCGGCCTGCGTATTCCAGATCGCCCATGCCGAATCGTAACCGGCGGTGATGCCGGCATGGACATACATGCCGGCCGTGCCGAACAGGTCCCATCCCTTCGCCAGCGGATCGGAGACGGCGGCCAGCGCATATTGGGCGTTGACGAGAATTTCGGTGAGGTTGTGGGCGATGTGGTAGGCGAGCGAGATCGGGATGATCGACCATGCGAGCGTTCCCGCCGCGCGCCTGAACGACACGGCGCTGCCGGAAAGAAGCTGGCCGAGCCACACGGCGAGGAGAAAGGCGCCGCAAAGCGCGCCGGCCATGCCGACCAGCCCCGCCGTGTTGACACCGACGACCGCCGAGCGGCCGGGAAAGTCGAGCGGATTGATGCCGACGAGGCCGAGCCAGGCGAATGTGCGCGACAGTCCGTCGAAGGAAACCGAACTCAATGCAAGCAGGAGAAAGACGATGCCGCTCGGCGGAAGCGCCTCGGCGGAGGCCAGGCGGGCGCCGGGTAAGGCGACGTCGATCGGGCGATCGCGCGCGCCATCTTGTTTGCGGCCCGAAAGCACGGCGAGCCGCGAGATCATGAGGAAGAAGGCCGAAAGGCATTCGCCCTGCCGCATCCAGGCGGAATAGCCGAAGGCGAGCGCGGCGACGAGGTTGGCGAGATAGTAGGCGAGCAGGACGGCAGCCAACCGGTCCGGGTCCTCCGGCGCCGGGTAGACCAGTTCCAGCCAGGCGAAGGCGAGGAAAAGAACCGCCGCCGGCCAATAGGCGAGACCGCCGGGTAGCGGCCGGTCGCGGTCCTCCGCGCCGAAACGTCCGAGCGCCGCGGCGAGCAGCCGATATGGACCGTACCAAGGGTTGATCCAGAACCAGAAATCGCCGACCAGCCCCTCCACGATCGCGAGCGCGCCCCAGAGGATGGTCCAGAAGACCAGAGGCAGAGGGTTGGAGAGCGGGTCGCGGCTACCCCACCAGCCGGCGAGGAGGAGCGCCACGAAGCCGGCAAAGGAAAGCCAGGAAAGGACAAGCCGCCATTCGATGGGCACGGAAAAGAACTTGCCGCGCCATTCCGCCAACCGGGCAAGGGGGCCGGGCGGCACCGCGGCCAGAATGGCAAAGCTCAGCGCCACCGCCAGTGCCCCGCCGGCAAGGTAGTAGCCCGTCGGCAAGAGAAGAACGAAGCCGGCGTCACCGGCATGGGCGAAGGCCGGTCCAGCGGAAGCGAGCGCGAGGCCGACGCTCGAGGCAGCGACTTCGCCGAAAAGCCATATCCTGCCTTGCCGCATCAATCGCCCCAATCCGCTACACCCGCATTACGCCGGGCAAAGGCGATCGACGTCAATCTCGAGAGCCGTGAAAGTCCCGATCTGACCCCGAGGGGTCATGGCGTTTTCGGATCGTGCGGCGGCTTCCCGCCAGGGGTCATTCCGGGTCAGAATCTGACCTGGAGCCTGGCGTTGAAGCCGTTCTCGGTCGCGCCGTCGCCGAACTGGCCCTGATAGGCGATGCCGAGGGTAGCGGCTTCGGTGAGGTTCAGGTCGAGCCCGGCCTCGACGAGCGCGGCGTCCTTCGCGATCGGCACGCCGGCGATGTCGAATGGGTCGCCGCCGGCAAAGGCCTGGGTGGAGAGCGGCGTTATGTCACCGAAGGCGTGGCGCCAGCCGAGCGTCCCGCGCGCCTTCGCCTTCATGCCGCCGAGGTCGAAGGCGGAGGCGAGATGGATGCCAAGCGTGGTGAAGGTCGTTTCGGTGGTCTCGCCGCGGACATGGAGCGCTGCCGCTCCGCCCTTCTCGGTGAAGCCGTCCGTATGCAGGTTGACATAAGCGAGATTGGCAAAGGGTTCGAAGGAGGCGGCGCCTATACCGATCTTGTAGCCGGCCTCGCCGAAGGCCTGGAAGGTACCGGCGCTATAGTCCCCCGTCAGGCTGTCGCTGAAACCGGGAAAGGCGACCGAACGGCCCGTCTCGATATCGTGCCAGGTATAGGCAAGGCCGCCCGTCAGGCGCAGCGCATTCCACCTGGCGCCGGCGTAGAGGCCGAGATGGTAATTGTCGCTCGAGCCGGAGGAAGAGCGACCATCGACGTCGAAGGTGGAATGACTGTATCCAGTGAGGAAGCCGAGGCGGATATCCGAAGCGATCCCGCCATCGATGCCGGCGAGGAAGCCGCCCGTGGAAGTATCCATGGCCGCCGCATTGCCGTCACCGTCGAAGGAACCCCATGAGCCGAAGGCATGGCCCCAGGCGACCGGGCCAGGGCTATCAGGCGGGGAGAGGCGTGGGCCGCCCTCGCCATAGGCCATGACCGGCATGGGAGGCGCCGACCGGTCGCCGAAGGCGGAACGGATGCGGTCGTTCACCGCATCGCGCACGAAATGGCTGTCCTCGATCAGCGCCGACTTCGTCGAGGCATATATCTCGCCCGAGAGCGCGTCGAAGGCGGCGCGGGCACTCTCCTTGTCCGGCAGGGCTGCAACGGTGTCATAGAGGGAATTGCCGGTGCCGACGCTTTCGAGGCCGTCACCCGTCGAACACTGGTTGAAGGTCATCGCCACGTCGCAGAACGCCACTGCGTTACGCGTGGCGTCGATGTAGACATGGGTGGCATCATAGGCGAGCGCCAGATCGACGAACGGCATGTTCTGATCGAGCGTGTCGAACGCTCCTGTCACTCCGCCGTCGGCGCCGACAATGGTCCAGCGGCTGCCGGGTGTGTAGACGCCGGCGACTTTTGCCGCATAGACCGTGCCGCCATTGATCGTGGCCATGCCGCTGGCGTCGATCAAATCGCTGTCGAGCGCCGGGTTGATCTCGGCCAGATAGGTCGAGCCGGCCTCGAAGGTGATGTCGCCCTTGACGGTGAGCGTGCCGATCGAATTGCCCGGCGCGATCGTGCCGCCCGATGCGACTGTCGTCGACCCCACCGTACCGATGCCGCCCAGCGTACCACCGCTGTTGACGAAGACCTCGCCGGCAAGGCTTGCCGTCGCATGGCCGTCGTCGCCGACGACGAGCTTTCCGTCGTCGATGGTCGTCAGGCCCGTGTAGGTGTTCACTCCGTTCAGCGTCAGCGTGCCCGTACCCATCTTGACGAGCGAACCGCCAGTGCCGTCCGTTCCGTCGGCGATGGCGCCGCCGATGGTGTCGTCCTTGCCGAGCCCGCCCAGCGTCAGGGCTTTCGAGCCGAGAACGACCTCGCCGTCGCTCGACAGCGAGCCGATGCCGATGCCGCTGGAGGTCAGGTCGGAAATGTCGATCAACCCGCCGGCTTTGCCCACGACGGTGGCGTCATCCGCCGTAGTGTCACCGTGGAACCGGATCAAGCCATCGGCCATGCTGGTGAGCGTTGCGGTGCCGGCCGTGGCAATGTCGTAGAAGTCGATCGTTCCGTTATTCTTGGCCGTAATGTCGGCATTGCCTGCGGACGAGTTGGCATTGAACGAGGTTCCGCCGAAATCGTTCACGATCGTCGCGCTTCCGGCGGCGGCGGTATCGTAGAAATTGATGTAGCCTTGCGTATTAGCGATCGTTGCCGTTCCCGCCGAAGAAGCATCGTTGAAGCGTATGGTCGAGTGATCGCCCAGCGTGATGGCGAGGTCCCGGCGCTGGTGTTGTCGTTGATGAAGGCGAGCGCGGCGCTATCCTTCACGTCCACGGCGCCGGTGCTGAGCGCGCCGGTGGCGGCTGCCGTGAGTTGTCCCTGCGAGATCGTGGTGCCTCCGTCATAGCTGCTGGCGTTCGACAGCGTCAGTACACCAGCTCCAGCCTTGGTCAGGCTGCCTGCGCCGGAGATCATACCGTTCAGCGCCAGGTCGGCATCGGCCTGGAACGTGCCGCCGCCCGCGTCCAACGTGATGTTACGTGCCGTCGTCAGGTCCGCTGTGTTCCGCAGCGTACCGCCATCGAAGGTCAGGTCGCCGGACGCATCGCCAAGATTGGCGTCGGAGGAAACCGACACTGTTCCGCCGAAAAGCTGCGTGCCGCCGGTATAGGTGTTGCTCCCTTTCAGAACGAGCGTGCCGCCGCCGACTTTCTTCAGGCTGTTCCCTGTTCCGTCGGCGATGGTGGAGGCGATGGTCGTGGAGACACCATTGTCGATATTGAGCGTGCCTGTGGTTCCCGTCGCGGGTGACAACGCGAGCGTACCGCCAGTGAGCTCATAGTCATCGGTCTTGAACTGAAGCGTGTCAAAGCTTTGCGTGCCGTCGACCGTCACCGTGCCGGCGCTGCCCGCGAACACGCCGACTGTACCACCCCAGCTGCCATTGGCGCCGCCGGCGCTGTCGGTCCAGTTGTCGCCGGCCGAGTTCCAGGTGCCGTCACCGCCGTCGACCGTGCCGTTGGCGGTGGTATTCGTGCCATCCCAGAACAGCATTGTCTGCCCGGCTGCGAGCACCGACAGATTGACCTGATGGGGCGTGTCGTAGCGGATGTCGGGACTGTTGGGGAAAAGCGGCGTGAAGCCGCCGGTGCCGGTGAGCGTGCCGCTATCGAACGTGCCCGTCAGCGTGCCGTCATAATTGAACAGCCGGTAATAGCCAGCCGCCGCGACGCGCGCGTCGAGCGCGCCGCCGAGCGTCAGGTTGTTGTGGACGTTGACGAGGTCGTTGCCGACGCCGCCGACCACGCCCGGCGTGTTGAGTTCGAATATGGACGTCGAACCACTATTCAGCGCCAAATCGCCGTCGATCGTCAGCGTACCCGGCGAATTGCCTGCCGACAGCGTGCCATCAACTGTTACATTGCCTCCGATCGTGCCGCTGCCGCCCAGCGTGCCACCGGATTCGACATCGACCATCCCGCCCAGCGTCCCGTTCACCTTGAGAGTGCCGCCATGGACGATCGTGTCGCCGGAAAAACCGGAACTGTCACCGGTCAGGCTGGTAACGCCGGCATAATGAAGGACGAAGCCGTCGCCCGCATTCATACTAACAAGCGGCGTGTCGAACACATAGGCGTCGCCCGTGTGGTTGAAATTGAGGCTGGCGCTGTCGTTGTAAAAGTCCATTTCCGGGGCATGGAGCGTACCGGGCGCTACGGCGTCGGCCGGGTTTGTCGAGGCGGCGCCGATATTGAGATCGGCGGAGCCGGTGGTGTTATTTAGGCTCATCCGGATCGTGTCATGGGCATTTAGCACGCCACCGTCCGACACTGTGACCGCGCCTGTGGAGCCATCCCCGTATCCGGCTATGGTAAGAGTACCAATCTCCGCGCTCGACCCCGCGCCGTCGATCGAAAAAAGACCATTGCCCAATTGGCCCCAATTGCCTCCGCCGACGTTCAGGAAACTAAGAGAGGAAACGTGCCCGCCTTCGGTAACGGACAAAGTCCCGTCACCGCCAAACCCTACACTTAAACCAGCGAAGCCACCTGCTATGTCCAGGCGCGATTGGTCGCCTTCGACGATGACGCTGCCCTTCGATCCTGCCGAATTTCCTATAAGAAAGCTGTTGGCCGTGGATACCTTCCCACCATTGGTGATGAGGAGCGCGGCATCGTCGCCGGTGCTCTCGCCGACATAGTTCTCGCGCCCCGATACGTAATCCGGCTGGTCGAACGTGCCGCCGTCGACCGCCAGCGTACCGTCACGCACGGTGAAAATACCGATCTCATTGTCACTTGTCAGGGTCAGCGTGCCGGAGCCGCGTTTGGAAAACCGCCCGCTGCCGGAGATCGCGCCGGCATAGGTGAGCTCGCCGGTACGATCGAAGGTCAACGCGCCATTGACGACGGCGTCGCTCGCCAGGCTACCTGTGTTGCCGCCATTGCCGATCTGAAGCGTGGCGCCGGCAATGACATTGGTCGTGCCGGTGTAGGTGTTCTCGCCGGTGAATATGGTGGGTCCGAGGAGCACGTTCACGGTTCCGGCGCCGCTGATACTCGGCGTAAACACGTAGCTGGAGGCTGTGTGCTTGAAATTGATCGTCCCGTCGCCTTCGCCCAGGATGATCAAGGGCGTATCGATGGTCCCCGGCGCGGCCGCCGGATCACCGGCCGCGGCGCCGATATTGAGCGTACCGACGCTGCCGGCCTGGCCGGCAATCGTTATCTGCGTTGCGGAAACCGTGCCGCCATCCGCCGCAGTCAGCGCCGCGTCGCCGGCGGCGCCTATCGTCAGCCTGTTCGCTAGCAGCAGGGTGCTGTTGCTGCCGTCAACGGCGACACGCCCCTGGCTACCCGGCGCGCTGGCGATCTGCATTGCTGGCGCGACCACCGATCCGCCATCGGTGATCTTAAGCTCGGCTTCGCCATTGTTGCCGACAACAAACGGGCCATTCACGTTCCAAACCGAGTCCGCACCGGTCACGTTGACCGTACCGTCGCCAGATCCTCCAACGCCGATATACGATCTACCGGAAGTGACTGCGCCGCCGTCAGTGATGGTGAGGCTACCGATGCCGTCGGTGCCGACGAGGAAATCACCGGGAATGCTCCAGGCCGAGCCGGGTCCGGAAACTGTGGCGCTGCCCTGACTGCCCAAATCGTTGCCAATTCGCGCTTGCGTGCTGGATAGCGTGCCGCCATTGACGATCCTCAACTCGGCGATCCCGAATTGGGACACCAGCAACCACCCGGTGGCAGCATCGCCGCCATTGATCACAGGAGAATTGGGCGTGGCGGTATCTATATTGACGTTATCAGACGCGTCCGGCACTAAGTTTGACCAGTTGCCCGCCTCGAACCAGTCTTCTGACACAGCGCCGGTCCAGCTTGTTTGGGACCAGGCTGGACCGGCTAACACGCCTGCAAGCGCGGTGGAGCACAAAAGCGCGAGCATGCGCGCCGCCGAACGATGGTTAGCTGAAACGACCGCCATGTTTCCCCCGCACGAATATGGCCGGGACCATCACAATGGCCGGCGGCTGCTTCATACGGCGGGTGAACGTTGCACGATCACGGGGCAACGCCTCCTCATGGCGTCGGCCCGCTCAATCCTTTCAGCTTTCGCGCCGCGGCCGAAACGCTCGACCGCGGCGGAAAGGTTCGCCGCATCAAATCCCACCATAAGGTCAATGTGTCCGCGAGTTCCACCGATCAATTCCAATGAATTCTGACCAATTCTTGCAATTGCCGGTCGCGCTTGCGCGTCCGTTCAACACCTGCAAAGTTCCGGCTTCGAATCTGGACGAGGTTGCGGCAGGGGGCCCGGTGTGAAAGCGCAGGGATGCTTGATCTCAAGACGGTTCTGGTCGTCACGCTGGCGACGGCAAGCCTGCAGGCCGTCGCCTGGATATTCGTCTGGCGGGCATGGCGTCGTCTCTACGAACTGAAATTCCTGGCCGCAGGCTTCATCGCCATCGCGGCGGGTGTGTTGCTCATGCTCGTGCGCGCCGAACAGCCGCCTGCATGGGCGATCGTGCTCACCAACACAATCATCAAGCTCGGCCTCGTGCTTCTCGCCGAGGGGCTTGCCCGTTTCCTCGGGCAGCCGCGCTATAGCTGGGTCGGCGTCTCGCTACTGGCTTTCCATGTCGTGTGCTGGAGCGTAGCCGTCGCGCTCGATCCGGACAATCTGGCGATCCGCATCCACACGTCCACCCTGTTCACCGTGGCCCTGATGTCGGTGATGTGCCTTGGGCTTGTGCGCGACCGGACGCAACCGCCGTTGCTGCGCTGGATCACGATCGCTTTGCTCGTTGAGTACATGGCGGCCTCCATCGTCCAGAGCGTCATCGA
Organism: Mesorhizobium koreense; assembly: GCF_031656215.1. NCBI lineage: Bacteria > Pseudomonadati > Pseudomonadota > Alphaproteobacteria > Hyphomicrobiales > Phyllobacteriaceae > Mesorhizobium > Mesorhizobium koreense. Next base: position 601,756 of record NZ_CP134228.1, read on the forward strand.
ATACCGCCTGCCAGCCGATTTCCAGAGCGGCCCCGTGCTGGCCGACCGCAATGCCTGGTATCTGCTGCAGGGCACGCTCTTCCTGATCGCGTTTTTCGCCTGCCTGCTCTTCATGGTCAGCTCGCGGCTGTCCGCCGACTTGCGTGAGAAAAACGCCGCCTTGTCGCGGGAGGTGCAGGAACGGCGGCGGCTGGAACGCCAATTGAATGCAAGCCTGGAGACCGAGCGCGCGCTGCGCGACGAGCAGACGGATTTCATGCGGGTCGTCAGCCACGAATTCCGCACGCCGCTCGCCGTCATCCGCAACGCCGTCGACATGATCGGCCTTGTCGGTAACAGGCCGCCTGGAGCGACGAAGGAGCGGATTGCTGGCATCGGCGAGGCGCTCGATCGCCTGTTCTCGCTGATCGACCGCTTTATGGCCAACGACCGCGACAGCGGCTTCCAGCCGGAGCCGATACGGGCCGGTTCCCTCATCGCCGACGTGCGTCTGCATTTCGGCATGACCGGACGCGGCGAGCGCCTGGTTTTCAGGGCGGATGACGACGCGGTTTCTCTCTTCGCCGATCCCGAAATGCTGGCGACCGTCCTTATCGACCTCATCGACAATGCGCTCAAATATTCACCGGAAGACCAGCCGGTCGACATCGATGCCCGGAAGGAGGGTCGATGCGTCGTCATCCGGATTCGCGATCGCGGCATCGGCATTCCGCAAGCCGAGCTTCACAAGATCGGCCGGCGCTTCTTCCGGGCCTCCAATACGGTGGCGGGGACAGGGACCGGGCTCGGCCTCTACACGTCGCGCAAGCTGCTCGCCTATCACGACGGCACATTGCAGCTACTCGCCAACGACGACCGGGGCATAACAGCCGTCGTGAGGCTGCCCCTGTCAGAAGCAGCGGCGGATCGGCTCATGCCGGAGGAACTGACGGCATGACATATATCCTGATCGTCGAGGACGAGCCGCGGCTGCGCAAGGACCTTACCGACTTCCTGGAACTGACGGGCTTCACGGCAGAAGGCGTCGGAACCGCGCGGGAACTGCGCCAGGCGCTCACGGACGGCAGCTCTCCCGCCGTCATTGTCCTCGACGTCGGACTGCCCGACGGGAACGGATTCGAACTGGCCGCAGAAATCCGCAAGTCGCATGCCTGCGGCATCGTCATGCTGACTGCGCTCGGCGGCAGCGACGATCGTATCCGTGGGTTCGAAAGCGGCGCAGACATCTATCTCGTCAAGGACAGCACGTTGCGGGAGATCGAAGCCGCGATCCGCAGCTTGTTGCGACGGACGGGCAACCTGCCCGAGGTCGCGCCCGACGTTGACGACCGGTGGGTGCTGGACGGCAAAAACTGGATGCTGATCGCGCCCAACCGTTGTTCGCTCAGGCTTACCGCGACCGAATTCGCCTTCATGAACGTTCTATGCAGCCGCTCCGGCGAGATCTGCGAGCGTGCGGAGCTGATGGGAATCGTCGCTCGCCCGAAATCCAACTTCGATAGTCGGCATCTCGACGCCGTCGTCAGCCGCCTGCGCCGCAAGCTGGAGGAACGCACCGAGCTTCCGGCGCCCATCAAAGCCGTCTACGGCGTCGGCTACACCTTCACCGCCACGGCCGTCGTGCAATGACCGCCGGCTTCCGGCGCGTTTCGAGGCCTTGACACGCACTGACATCCGTCTAACATGTTAGTTGCAACATAGTTGGGCAACATGAAATCCGATCGAATATTCGGTCTATCCGCAGCGCTGGTAACGCCCTTTGCCGCTGACGGAAGTGTCGACGCGGCGCGCCTGGTGTCGCACGCCGGAAAGGTTCTCGCGGAAGGCTGCGACAGCTTCACATTGTTCGGGACCACCGGCGAGGGGTATGGCCTCAGCATGAAGGAGCGCGAGGCAATCCTGGCGGCCGTTGCCGGAACCGATCTCGACATGGGCGACAAGATCTATGCAGGGGTCTCCGCCGTCTCCATCGACGACGCGGTGTCCCAGTCGAAGCTTGCGCTCGACGCGGACGTGCGGGGCCTGCTTTTCGCGCCACCCTTCTATCTGAAAGGCGTGGAGGACGAGGGGCTCTACGCCTGGTTCTCGCGCGCCATCGAACGTATCGGACGGATGGCGCGGGGCATCATCCTCTATCACATCCCAGGCCAGACCTCGGTTCCGATTTCCGTCGAACTGGTGTCGCGGCTGAAAAAGAGCTTCCCTGGCGTCATCATCGGCGTCAAGGATTCGTCCGGACGCTGGGAGGACGCGCAAGCCTTCCTGCGCGAGCACGGCGAATTGGCGATCCTTATCGGCGATGAACGCCTCCTGGCGCGTGCCGTCCGCGCCGGCGCACAGGGCTCCATCTGCGGGCTCGCCAACGTCGCGCCCGGCCTGCTCAGGCCCGTCATCCACGAAGGCAAGGACAGCGACAAGGTCGTCAGGCTTGTCGACATGATCTGCCGCCTGCCTGTATTGCCGACCGTGAAGGCGCTGACCGCCCATGTCCGCAAGGATGGCGGCTATGGGAGGATGCGGCCGCCCGCCACCGATCTCGATCCGGCGCTCGCGCGAAAGGCGGCGGCCGAATTCGACACGATCCTGGCAACGTGACCAACGAGAGGCGGGATGAGCAATCCAATGCAGACCCGCGCCAGTGAAGGCCAGAATCTCCGCGACCAGGCCTATCGCGGCTACACGAAGAGCCTGCTCGAACAGCAAATCAGGCCCGGCCAGTTCATCACCCAGCGCGAACTTGTGCAGATCACCGGCTTTCCGCTCGGATCAATCCGCGAACTTGTACCGAGGCTCGAAGCGGAGGGGCTGATCCGCACCGTCCCGCAGCGCGGTATGCAGGTTCCGCAGGTGGATCTGGCATTGGTGCGCAATGCCTTCCAGTTCCGCGCCTTCCTGGAGGAGCCGGCGGCGCGGCTGTTCGCCCGTGATGCCTCCGCCGACGCGATCGCCGCCTTGCGCGAAAGCCACGAGCGCATCCTCTCACGGCACGAGGCCGGCGACGACGCCAACCTGATGGAAGACGCCGAGGCGGTGGACCTCAGCCTGCACGAGGCGATCATCGACCTGCAGAAAAACGAGATCCTGAGCAACGCGTATCGGGTGAACTGGATCAAGATCAAATTGATCCGGCTGGCCGAAACACGTTTATATGTGCCCATGATCCCTGCGGTGATGGGAGAGCACCTGAGGATAATCGAAACGTTCGAACGGCGCGATGAGGATGAAGCGTCACGGGCCATTGCAAGTCATATCGAGACCGCGCGGCGCAGGGCGGTGGAATTTTAACTCCGGAGGCAGTCGGCCGCGTCGGGTGCTCGCAGCCCGGCAAGGCGAACGAAACAACGCGAGAATACGAAAACAGATGGAGGAGACGATGACCAAGAATGTGTTCAGGGCGACCAGGCGAGAATTCCTTGCCGGCGCCGCGGGCCTGGGGGCCGCTGCGATGTTCGGCGGCCGGCCTGCCTTTTCCGCCGATGTGGACTGGAAGAAGTTTTCCGGCCAGACGCTCGACGTCAACCTCGTGAAGAGCCCGCGAAGCGAGACGCTCCTCAAATACATGTCCGAATTCGAGGAAATGACGGGCATGAAGGTCAATGCCGAGGCGACGCCGGAACAGCAGCAGCGCCAGAAGACCGTGATCGAATTGAGTTCCGGCAAGCCGAGTTTCGACGTGGTGCATCTCAGCTATCACGTCCAGAAGCGGCAGTTCGAGAAGGCCGGCTGGCTGGCCGACATCGGCGGCTACCTCAAGGATCCGTCGCTTACCGACGCGGGGCTGACCGAAGCCGATTTCGCCCAGGCGGGTCTCGATTTCGCCAAGGACAGCGACGGCACGCTCCGCTCGCTGCCGTTCTCGGTCGATTACTGGATCATCTACTGGAACAAGGAACTATTCGAGGCCAAGGGCATAAATTATCCCGCGTCCTTCGACGACATGATGAAGGCGGCCGAAGCGATCACCGACAGGGACAAGAACGTCTTCGGTTTCGTGGCGCGCGGCCTGAAGAACGCCAACGTGCCTGTCTGGACATCGCTGATGCTCGGCTTCGACAAATACTCGGTCGAGAAAGGCCAATTGCAGACCGAAACGCCGGAAGCGATCGAAGCCGCGAAGATATTCCAGCGGCTGATGACGAAGTCGGCGCCTCCCGGCGTGGCCGGCTTCAACTGGGCGGAGTCGCAATCGGCCTTCCTGCAAGGCAGGATCGGCATGTGGTTCGACGGCGTCGGATTCGCACCGCCGCTGGAGGATCCCAACAAGTCGCGCGTGGTCGGAAAGGTCGGCTACGGCATCATGCCGAAAGGACCGAAGGCGCATGCTTCGGGCACATTCGGCGACGGGATCGGCGTTACCGCGGCCAGCCAGAAGAAAGAGGCGGCCTATCTGTTCTGCCAATGGGCGGTGTCGCCGATCATGGGCGCACGGCTCCTGCAGGCTGGGGCAGGCGTGCCGTTCCGCAAGTCGATCCTCAACGACCCGAAGGTCCGCGAGGGCGTCACGATGCCCAGCGACTGGGTGGACGCCGTCGTCGGCTCGGGCGAGATCAGCCGGCTGGCGCTGCCGGTCATCATTCCGGTGACCGAGTTCCGCGACGTCTTCGGCGTCGCGCTTACCAACATGATTTCGGGCAGCGATCCGGCCGATGAACTGAAGAAGGCGACCGAAGCGTTCAAGCCAGTGCTCGAAAAGAGCGAAAAGGCCTGATGGCCGATTTGGCGCAGGCATCGGGCAGCGAGGAATTGGTGGGCCGGCGTTTCAGGCTGGCCCCCAACTACTGGCCGTTCGTGCTGCCGGCGCTGATCGTGGTGCTGGCAGTCATCATCTTTCCCTGGGCATTCACGATCTGGATGAGCGCCAACGAGTGGACCCTCGGCCAGGGCCGCAGTTTCGTGGGTCTGGCGAACTACGCGCATCTCTGGAGCGATGAGCGGTTCTGGGAATCGCTCGTGCACACGCTTTACTACACGGTGATGTCGGTGGTCGCGCCGGTGGTCCTCGGCACGTTCTCGGCTCTCGTCTTCAATGCACGCTTTCCGCTGCGCGGTTTTCTGCGCAGCATTTTCGTCATGCCGATGATGGCGACTCCGGTGGCCATCTCGCTGGTATGGACCATGATGTTCCATCCGCAGCTCGGCGTGCTCAACTATCTGCTGTCGCTCGTGGGCATTCCGGCCCAGGAGTGGATCTTCAATCCGAGGACCGTCATTCCCTCCCTCGTCGCGGTGGAGACATGGCAGTGGACGCCGCTGATCATGCTGATCGTGCTCGGCGGGCTGGCTTCGGTGCCGCGGGAACCTTACGAGAGCGCCGAGATCGACGGCGCCAACGCATGGCAGCAGTTCCGTTACCTGACGCTGCCGATGATCGCGCCCTTCATCATGGTCGCGACGATCATTCGCACCATCGATGCGTTGAAGAGCTTCGACATCATCTACGCGATGACGCAAGGCGGCCCGGGCACGGCCTCGGAGACAATCAACATCTACCTCTTCAACACCGCCTTCGCCTACTACAACATCGGCTACTCGTCGGCGATGGTGATCGTCTTTTTCGTGCTTATCATCGTGCTCTCGATGGTGCTGCTCATGATCAGGTCGCGCATGCAGTGGTCGGAGGCAAAAACCAGATGACTTCGCGCCTGCTGGACCGGATAGCGCTCTTCTTCGTAGCGCTGGTGATCGTTTCACCGGTGGTGCTTTTCTTCATCTGGATGCTGTCCCTGTCGCTGAAATTCGAGATCGACAACGGCGCCTATCCGCCGATCCTCATACCGGACCGCTTTGCCTGGCAGAACTATGTCCAGGTGTTCCGCGAGAACGATTTCTTCCTGTATTTCCTGAACTCCATCCTGGTGACGGGCTCCGCGACCATCCTGGCGCTGCTCGTCGGGGTGCCGGCCGGCTACGGCATCGCGCGGCTGAAGGCAGACAAGGCGGCCATCGTCGTCATGATCGCACGCATGACGCCGGGGCTCTCCTATCTGATCCCGCTTTTCCTGCTCTTCCAGTGGATCGGGCTGGTTGGAACGATCTGGCCCCAGGTCATCATCCACCTCGTCGTCACCGTGCCGATCGTAGTGTGGGTGATGATCGGTTACTTCGAGGCGACGCCCATCGAACTGGAGGAGGCAGCCAGCATCGACGGGGCAAACTCCTGGCAGATTTTCCGGCTGGTCGCCCTGCCGATCGCCAAGCCCGGGATCGTCGTGGCGCTGATCCTGGCCGTGATCTTTTCCTGGAACAATTTCGTCTTCGGCATCGTTCTCGCCAACCATGAGACACGCACGCTGCCGGTTGCCGTCTACAACATGCTTTCCTACGAACAGGTGAGCTGGGGGCCGCTATCGGCAGCCGCGCTGGTGGTGACGGCGCCCGTACTGATCCTCACCCTTTTTGCACAGAGGCAGATCGTGGAAGGCCTTACCGCCGGAGCGGTCAAGGGCGGATGAGGACGAGATCCGGCCGGTGCCGCTTTCCTTGAAGACACCAGATAGCGAAGACGTAACGATATAAACATCTCTTTATATCCTCTTGACTCGGCCGGCGGCGCAAATATGATGGGCGTGCCAAGGTTCCTCCGGGTCAATCATCGTCCGGAGGCTAAGAGGGAAGCCGGTAACCCGCACGGAAGGCCGGCGCTGCCCCCGCAACTGTAGGCGGCGAGCCCAGCCCATTCATGTCACTGAGGCCGAACGGCTTCGGGAAGACGGGCCGAGGCGATGACCCGCGAGCCAGGAGACCTGCCGTGGCGCAAACAACGTCCACGGGCGGGGTGTCCGATGGCTGCGGTGTCTGTGGCCTCAGGGCCTGGTTCGCCGACATTCATCGCCACGCCGCCCCAGTTATCGGGGTATGGCATGTCTATCGATCTGAAAGTTCCTGTCGCAACGCTTGGCTTTCCGCGGATTGGCCGCAGGCGTGAGCTCAAATTCGCATTGGAATCCTACTGGTCCGACAAATCCTCTGCCGATGGCCTCCTCGCAATGGCGAAGAAGCTCCGTGCCGAAAACTGGATCGAGCAACGCGACCGGGGCGTGACGAAGATCCCGTCCAACGATTTCTCGCTTTACGACCACGTCCTCGACACGGCGGTCATGGTCGGCACGGTGCCGTCACGCTTCGGCTGGAAGGAAGGCCCGGTATCGCTCGACACCTACTTTGCCATGGCGCGCGGCAGTGAAGGCGAAGCCGGAGGATGCGGCCATCCTGGCCACTTACATGGCGCTACCGCGCTGGAAATGACAAAATGGTTCGACACCAATTACCACTATATGGTGCCGGAACTCTCCGACGATCAGGCGTTCGCGCTTTCTTCGACAAAGCCCGTGGACGAATTCCTCGAGGCGAAGGCGCTCGGTGTCCATACACGACCCGTCATCATCGGCCCCGTCACCTTCCTCAAACTGGCGAAATCGACGGCGGAAGGCTTCAATCCACTGGCCCTGCTGCCGAAGTTGATTCCCGTCTATGCGCAACTCCTCAGGAGGCTGGCCAGGGCCGGCGCCGATTGGGTGCAGATAGACGAGCCGGCGCTGGTGCTCGACCTGATCCCGAACGAACAGGAAGCCTTCCGATTCGCCTATGGCAGGCTGGCCAAGGCCGCACCGGAACTGAAGATCATGCTTGCCACCTATTTCGGTGCCCTTGGAGACAATCTCGATACGGCGCTTTCGCTGCCCGTGGCGGGGCTGCACGTCGATCTCGTGCGCGCGGCCGAACAGTTGGAAGCGGTCGGCCGGCTCGCACGCAAGGAGATGGTGCTGTCGCTGGGTTTGATCGACGGCCGTAATGTGTGGCGTGCGAACCTGCCAGCGATGCTTGAGAAGATTCGGCCGATTGTCGCCGGCTGGCCGCCGGAGCGCATCGAGATCGCCCCGTCCTGCTCGCTCCTGCATGTGCCAATCGACCTCGAGCTGGAGACGGCGCTGGACGCGGACGTCAAATCCTGGCTCGCTTTCGCCGTCCAGAAGGCCGACGAGCTGGTTGTCCTGTCGCGTGCACTCGCCGACGGGAAAAATGTCGTCGCGTCGCAACTGGGCGCCTCGGCCAGGGCCGCCGCCGCAAGGGCGGCATCTCTCAAGGTGCATGATCCGCTGGTCGAGGGCCGTATCGCGGCAATCACGGGGGACATGAGGCGCAGGCAAAGCGCATTCGTTGAACGTGCCGGAAAGCAGGACAAGCGACTGGGCCTTCCCCACTTCCCCACCACCACGATCGGTTCCTTTCCGCAGACACCGGGGGTTCGCAAGGCGCGTGCAGCGCATGCCAGGGGCGAACTGAGTTTCGTCGACTACGAATCCTTCCTGAAGAAAGAGACAGCCGCGGCGATCCGCTGGCAGGAGGGCCTCGGCCTGGACGTACTCGTCCATGGCGAATTCGAGCGCAACGACATGGTGCAATATTTCGGCGAGCAACTGTCCGGCTTCGCCTTCACCAGGCACGCCTGGGTGCAGAGCTACGGCTCCCGTTATGTGCGTCCGCCGATCATCTTCGGTGACGTCTCGCGCCCGAATCCCATGACGGTGCGTTGGTGGCGGCATGCCCAGTCGCTGACGGCGAAACCGGTGAAGGGAATGCTGACCGGTCCAGTGACGATCCTGAATTGGTCTTTCGTCCGTGACGACATCGCCCGTAGCGCCGTATGCGAACAGATCGCTCTGGCCATCCGCGACGAGGTTTCCGATCTTGAAAAGGCGGGTGCCCGCATCATCCAGATCGATGAGGCCGCCTTGCGTGAGGGGTTGCCCCTGCGCAAGTCCGATTGGGCATCCTATCTCGAATGGGCGGTCGGATGCTTTCGCCTGGCGTCCACAGGTGTGGACGACGCAACGCAGATCCACACCCATATGTGCTACTCCGAGTTCAACGATATTATCGATGCGATCGCGGCCATGGATGCCGACGTCATCTCCATCGAGACATCGCGGTCGCGCATGGAACTACTCGATGCGTTCCGGAACTATCGCTATCCGAACGAGATCGGCCCGGGCGTCTATGATATCCACTCGCCCCGCGTTCCGCCGGTCGAGGAAATGCTCGACCTGCTGATCCTTGCCCGCCATCGGCTTTCCGACAGACAGCTCTGGGTCAACCCTGACTGCGGGTTGAAGACGCGCAAATGGGAAGAAGTGCGCCCGGCACTTCTCAATATGGTGGAAGCAGCAAGACAATTGAGAACACAAGCCAAATCGCCGACCGATGCACAGCGGGGAGAACGGAAGATCCATGCCTGAAGCACCTCCCTTCCGGGCCGATAATGTCGGCTCGCTTCTTCGCCCGGCCGCCGTCAAGGCGGCCCGCAAGCGCTTCACCTCGACCGGGGAAGGCAATCTGATCCGCGAGGGCGACCAGAGGCGCCTGCAAGCCAGCCTCAGTACATGACGCTCCTCAGAGATTCCTCGAAGATCGTTGCCAGGCACCTTCGCCCGCGACAGCCACAAGCAGCATACGCAGGCAGTGAACGTCCGGATGGAAATTCACGCGCCGATCGATCAGTTCGATTTGCTGCCTGGCCGCAGCTTCGATGTCCACGTCAGGCGGCAATGACAGCAGCCAGTCGGCGAACACCTCCTCGGGCGGCGGCAGCGGCGATATCCGGGCCATGGTTGCCCGGTCGATCCAGTGGCCGCGCGTAACGAGTTCTTCGCGACGGCGCCTCATGCTTCGATCTCGATCGGCGTAAGAGGCCTGGAACAGCAGCAGAGAATATAGCCCTCGGCGATCTCCTCATCGAGAATGCCGCCATTGTGGCTCATCTCGACCTCGCCGGAGAGCTTCCTCGTCTTGCAGGTGCCGCACAGGCCGAACTCGCAGGCGGCGGAAATGCGCACGCCGGCGCCGCGTGCGGCCTGAAGCACGGTCTGCCCGGGAAGGCACTGCGCCTCGACGTCGGAGGCGGCGAAACGGATTGCCACTGCCTCCCGGGTCGGAGCTTCCTGCGCATCGGCCGACGGTTCGTCCGAAAACGGCGGCGATACCGCCATCGCCGCTGGCCTGCCGAAACTCTCCTCATGATAATGGGCCATATCGAAGCCCGCGGTTTCCAGCATGTCGCGCACGGAACGCATGAAGGGCTCCGGCCCGCAACAGAAGATCTCCCGGTCCGGAAAATCGGCGACCAGCAGCGGCAGCAGTCTGTCGTCGATGCGGCCGCGGTGACCGAAGGACTTTTCGTTTCCCGAACGCTCCTCGACCAGGAAGTCGAGTGACAGGCCCGGCATGCGGTTGCCGAGCAGTTCGAGTTCCCTGCGGAAGATCACATCTTGCGGCCGTCTTGTGCAATTGACGAAGGCGACGTCCGTCCACGGCGCACAGTCGGAGAACCATCGCAGCATCGACATCATCGGTGTGATGCCGGAGCCGGCCGAGAGAAAGAGATATTTCGCCGCCGGATGATCATGATGCGAGAAGTCGCCGGCCGGACCATAGGCCTTGACATGATCGCCGACCCTCAGGTTCTCGAACATCCAGCGCGTGCCGACACTGTCCGGCTGCGCCTTCACCGTCACGGCGACCGAGAAGGGTCGCGACGGAGAGGACGACAGCGTGTAGCTGCGCATCAGCGGCTCTTCTCCAAGAGGCAGTTCCAGCGTCACGAACTGGCCGGGCTTGTAGCGGAACCAGGTTTGCGCATCCGAACGGAAGGCGAAAGTCTTCACTTCCGGCGCCTCGTCGGCGATGCCGATCACCTCCAGCACCTGAAGCCGATCGTCCCACGGCGTCATCTCGTCTAGATGGCGATAAAGGGAAAGCTCTGTCATGGCGTTCATGTCCGCCTCCTCAAGCGACGGAACGAAGTGCCGGCTCCGCGCCCTCGGCCAGCCGCCGCTCCATGAAGCCCGCATACCAGTCGACGAACTGGATCACGCCGCCCTCATGCAGTTCCGAATAGGGTCCCGGCTCATAGGCCGGCGACTTGATGCCGAAGGCGTTCTCCTCCACGATGCGCCGGTCCTCGTCATTGGTCATCGCCCAGACATGGGTGAGTTCGTCGACGGTGTAATCGACACCCTCGACCGCATCCTTGTGGACCAGCCATTTGGTCGTCACCGCCGTTTCCGTGGCGCTGATCGGCAGGACACGAAAGGTGGTCGCATGATCGACCAGGACGTGGTTCCACGTCGTCGGATAGTGGTAGAGCATGAGCGTGCCGATGCGGTCGGCCGAAACGGCATCGGACAGGTTCCTATGCACGGCCGGCTTGCCGCTCATCGTGTAGGAGACCGCGTTCCTTAGAAGCGGCGCACGCACGGCCCGATACTGGCCGGCCTCGTCGATGCGGAAGCGTGACGGCAGGCCTGCCCTCTCGCAGTGCGCCCAGTGCTCCAGCATTTCCGGATCGCTGTCGACGCTCGGCACGCCGGTGATGGTCGGCGCTTCCGGGAAAGTCTTGCAGAGTTCCGGGTGGTTCGCGGCGCAGTGATAGCACTCGCGGTTGTTTTCCCAGACCAGCTTCCAGTTGCCCTTCTCGATGATCGTCGTCTCGTGCGCGACCTTGGCCTCGGCAAGGTCATGCGGCGCGAAATAGGGCTCCATCAGCGTGCGGAACGGCGCGAAATCGGCAGGCTCGTCCGCAAGACAGATGAAGATGTAGCCGGCGACGCTCTCGCAGGCGATCGGCTTCATGCCGAAATCCGCCTTGCAGAAGCCGTCCGCCATCTGGCGCGCGAAAATCAGCGATCCGTCGAGGTCGTAGGTCCACTGATGATAGGGGCAGACCAGCCGTGCTGAACTCCCACGCTCCGCCGTGCATACCCGGCTGCCGCGATGGCGACAGGTGTTGTGCAGGGCGCGGATGGCGCCGTCGCGCCCGCGCACCACGACAATCGGATAGTCGCCTACCTGTAAGGTGAAGTAGCTGCCCGGCCTGGCGATCTCGCAATCATGGCCGACGAACAGCCAGTCGCGATACCAGATCAGTTCCATGTCCAGCCGAAAGAATTCCGGGTCGATGTAGAAGGGTTGTTGAAGGGAAAACCCTTGCCGGCGGCTGCCAAGCAGCCTCGGCATTTCGTTGCGCGCGTCCATGTCCGTCCTCGCAATTGGCACAAGGACTGAACTTGGTGGTGATGGAGGGGTGGATGGCCACGGGCACGACCGCCCGGAACGCTCCGCCTCTTGACCGCCCACCGCGATCAGTCGGTTTCAACATGTTCCAGGCTGGTTTCCGGACTCCGGAGCTGGCCTTGTCAGGCCTTCCCGACGCCTTCCCGGATCATTCGGATCCAGTGGCATTCGTCGGGGTTTTTCGCTCCGCTACCGTTGCGGGGGCAGCGCCGGCATCAACCGGCTTCCCAATTCTCCCTCCGGCCACAAGCCGGAGAGCACCTCGAACAAATCCATCACATCATGGAACGGCCTGGTGCAAGGTCGTGAAAGCGACACGCGCCGGGTGCGAAGGCGACAATCATATTCTCAGTCACGGGCGAGAGCACCGAGATCGCCATGATCTTGTTTCGTCCTCCTCGTTTCCCGGAGTGCAAGTTAATTCCCGGCCATTGGAATCGAGGCTGCTTTCTATCGCTCGGAAACGGATCGACCAGGCGCAGTCTCGCTCGACCCTCGGGCAAGAAGCCAATACGCTATATCGACCGTCCTGGCGGAAGGGGTCGGAGACTAATTTACCCCTGCTCGCGCTTTCGGCACCGACCTGCTGGCGAATGGCCCTTCCATCATTTGGCCAACCTCCTCGATCGGGACAGGGCGTCCTTTGAGGAAACCCTGAATCCAATGAATGTCCATCTGCTTCAGGACCATCATTTGCTGTTCAGTCTCCACACCCTCGATGAGCACGGCGTAGCCGAGATTGCGAAGAAGTCTTACCATGTCTTGCAGCAAGCCGGCTCCTCGCGGCGTGTCGGAGTCGTGCAGGAAGCTGCGATCGATCTTGACAACGTCGAACTTGAAACGGCGCAGCCAGGCGAGGCCTGCAAATCCCGTTCCAAAATCGTCCAGCCAGATTTGGACACCCAGACTTCTCAGGTGCTCGATATTCCTTGCGGCCCGCGCCTCGAGGAAAATGTCGCTGCCCTCTGTCACTTCGAGCGCGAGTTTCTGCGGCGAGAGTCCATGTCGGCCAAGAATATCGGTGATCTGCAGGGGAAAACCGGGCGTCCTGAGCTGAACGACCGACACGTTCGCCGTCACGAGCGAGCCCAACTCGTGCTCGACCATGTCCTTGCATGCCTGGTCGATCAGCCATGTGCCCAGTTCGACGATCGAGCCGTTCTGCTCCGCGGCGGGTATGAAAACCTCCGGACTGATGTCGCTGCCGTCCTGGTCGCGCAGACGCATGAGGGCTTCATGGCCAAGCACTTGCTCGGATACGATATCGTAGATCGGCTGATAGGCCACCGAAACGAGCCCCCGGTCGACGGCGACCTTCAGCAGGCGGGATAGATTTTCGTCGGATCTTTCCTGGTCGGTGGCCGCCGGGTCGTAGATCGACAACGTCGCACGGCCTGCGAACTTCGAGGCGTAGAGAGCTCGGTCCGCCTCTTGCAAAAGCACACGAAGCTCCATGCTTTTGTCTGCGCGTGTCAGCGTGGCGCCGACGCTAATCGTGACAATGTCATGGCCGTCGCTGCGATTGGGATGGGAGATCCGCAGGTTTTCGACGGCGCGACAAAATTCTTCCGCGACCACGCGGAGTTTCGATTCCCCTTCGATCCGGCATAAAACGACGAATTCTTCGCCGCCGTAGCGACCGGCAATAGCTTTGTGCCTGGATGCCGTCTCGGCAAAGGCATCCGCGAGCATCATTAGGCAATCGTCGCCGGCCTGATGTCCGAGCCGGTCGTTGAACGCCTTGAAATGGTCGACGTCTATGAGCAACACGCCGATTGCGTCGTCGCCGATGTCGCGACCACCCGCAGCCCACTGCTTGCTCAATTCCGAGAATTCGCGCGCGATCGCCCGCCGGTTCCTTAACCCGGTCAACGGATCCGTATTAGCGATTTCGCCCAGCTTTTCGCCCTTTTCCAGAGCAGCCCGCTCCTGAACCTGAGCGCGAAGAGTATGCAAGAATTCCTGATATCGCTCCAGACTGAGCCGCCATGAAAGGTAGAGCGACAAGATAAAGCAATTCGCAAAGTAGACGGACACTATCGCCCGGCCCACAATGTCGGCATTAAGCGAGAACAGCGCAGCCGCGATGAAGGCTACGGTCACCACGACCGAGGAGGCGATTGAAAGCCAAAGGCGAAAATTGAAGAAGAGATTCGCCCCGAGGATAAAGACCGTCCCGAACACCATGAAATAGGACAGCTCCGATTGATGGCTCGTGCCGATAGCAAAAGCGAGCCATCCGACGGCGCCGGCCACGATCGCCGACGCGGCGATGAGATGCAGGGTAGCGAGTTCTGCCCCCCGGCGAGCGCACACCTCGATAAGGGTAAGGAACCCCAGGCCAAGCGTCAGGCGAGTGAGGATGAGGCGCCCGGCGATATCCGGAAACAACAACCAGTCGAAGAGGCCATAGCCGATATAGCTGAGGACGGCCGCGGCCATCCCCCAGCGGAGAATCGTCCGGTTCCGATCCGCATATTTCCGCATGAGCAATGCCCAAAGCGTTGGATCGGCAGGCTTCCAGCGCGAACGCGCGGTAGCCTTGAAGACTTTTCGAGCGATGTCCTTCGACAGATGCATTGAAGCGTTCCTCGGCGGCTACCCCTTACGGTCGAAGTAACAAAGAACTGGTTATGCATCGCGATCGAATGGATCGCCCCGCACAAGAAAACCCGAATGTCGCTAACCGACCGTTAACCCCGTTCTCGACAACACGCGGCAAGCCTCGCCCCAATTTCGCGCATTATGTAAAATTTTACGAAAAAGCGTCGCACCTATGAGGTCGCGTGCCTATGCTTGTTCATTCGGCTACGGGGACATTCGATGGCGAAGGCAAAACTGAGATTAGACAAATCCAGTCTTATAACGTCCGACCTGATCCGGAAGCACGATCCAGTATCCGGACTCGCCCCAGATCCCGGCGAATTGCGCGAGCGGACCGCCCAACTGGCGCTTATCCTCGATCTTGCCTATCAGGGCTTCGCCGGCCAGCAGCCTGCTGCTCCCATCGTCGATCGTCTTGCGGGCAGGCTTCACGAGCTTCGCCGTGAAGCGAGTCCTGGCGTTTGGCGACAGCTCATTCCGCTCGCCCAAGAGCATCGTGTCGCAAAATATCTTTTGCAGGATCCATTCACGCGCTGGTCCTTTGAGAAGCCGCGTGGCTATTCGGGCGATGCGAGCTTGTTGGACATCTATTACAAGCACCCAAGCGCGGCCGGGATCGTGGCGTCGTCATCCGCGCTTGGACAGGAGATTTATGCCTATACCAGCGATGCTCCGAGTTCGGTGGCCGGGCGCGAACGACGGGATATATTGGCGAAGAGCGTCGACGAGACCGCCAACCGCATCGACCAGGCCGAGATTCTGGCGATTGCGTGCGGCCATTTGCGCGAAACAGAGCTTTCCGAGGCTCTTGCCCGGGGAAAATTGAAACGCTGGGTCGGCCTGGATCAGGATCCCGTCAGCGTGGCCGTGGTGAACCGTGATCGGGCCGGGAACGTGGTCGAGGCGAGGGACGGTTCCGTTCGCGGTATTCTTAGGCGCGCGTACAGCCTCGGTACGTTCGATCTCGTCTACGCCTCTGGTCTGTATGACTATCTTCCGCGCGCTGTCGGCGTTCGCCTGCTGCAAAGGTCAATGGAACTGGTCAAACCCGGCGGCAGGTTTCTGTTCGCCAATTTCAGCGACGAGATCACCACGGACGGTTACATGGAGACATTCATGGACTGGCCGCTCCTTCTCCGCTCCGCCGACGACATGTGGGACATCATCAACGCCGCGGTCGATAGGAATGTGGTGGAGGCAGAAGTCTATTACGGATCGAACCGGAACATAGTCTACGGCACGGTGCGCAAGCGCGAAGCGTGAGGAGGTGCGGCACCCTACGTCCTGCTGCTGATCTTCGGCATGTTTCTCGTCTGGCTGCAGCCCGGACTTGCTCTTTGGCTACCCGAAGCAGCCGGATTTGGACGCTGGATATCCTGGCAATCGATCGACAGGGTGCCCAGCCAGTCGATCTGAAGACGACAATCCCCCCGAACCGGCAGGACTCCGCATAGACTTCCCGTCGTGACGAATTGTCCTCCCCGGAGCCCGTCCAGACGATCGTTCTGTGCGTTGGCGTAGGCGACCAAGGGCGCCAGCGGGTCACCATTTGCATGGGCGGGACAAACGGCTTGTTTCTCGGTGCCGTTGATCTGGATTTTCATTAATGGCCGTGAGGCGGCTGACGCCAGCATGTCAAGCACGGCAGGATCCAGTTCGGGTCCAACCACATAACCACCATTGCCGAGTCGATCGGCCAGGAAAAGAAGGAAAGGCGCCTTGTCTCCTTCGTGGAGCCGCGGTGCAATCAGTTCGATGCCCAAGTGAACAGAACCGATGTGCGCGAGCACGTCCTCTCGCCCGTAGACTCTGTCCGGTGCAAGATCGGATTTGAGGCAAAAGGCAATCTCGACCTCGACTGCCGTCAGGTTCGGACAGTTGCAGGTTGCATGCCTGCTACTATCGGCTTTCACTAGATTCAGCAGCGGCGCCGCGACCGGAAGCCCGCCGGGACCGATAGCGACTTTCCATCCCGCAACAGGATGCCCTTCCACGGAAGCAGCCTGCACACGCATCACGTCCTCGACGCTCTCCGGCAGAAGCCCACGTGCTTCGATCTCGGGGAGGCCAATGAGATCGCCTGATTGGGCGAGCCCGGCAAGCAGACTGCCGAGTTGGTCCCGGATTGAAGAGGGGTAGGATTCACCCAATGCCGGGACCTTCAAACTCGGCAAGGGAATATTCCAGCCGATACAGCCCGCGCTGAGACGCCCCCTTCATCCCGTTGGCGACAAGATCCCCTTCGATAAGCTCGGACGCAGCGGTTTCGACCATGGACGCCGACGAGCCTTCGATCATCACGATCCAGTTTGGCACGCTCACCTGACGGCCTTTTCGTTCTGCCGTCTCGATACCGCTTGCGGCGGTATCCGCAATGCACAGATGCGCCCCGCTGATCCACGGAAGACGTTCGATGGCGCCGAGCCGCTCCACCAGATGCTTCTGAAGCGTTGTTCTTTCTCCTGCTTCGGCATCAAAACGAGCAGTCAGCATGTAACCGCCGTCGCCTGAGCCGATGGAATGAACGATGCCGCACACGCCCCGTTCGGTGTTGCGGAAGGCGCTGGTCGCTTCCCGCGTCCAGTCGGTCGGATTGTTGAGCCTCTGCAGATACCCAGGGCCGGAAAGAACCGTTTCATCCACCGCTTCGTAGAGCGTGAAATATTCGGGAGCGCCATGTTCGGCTATGTAGCGTCGGCCGCGATGGAACCCCGGTATGCCGACCCGCTCTGGAATATGCTGCCGGTTGTGCCACTCGATGAAGTTCGACCGCCCTTCGGGCGTGATGTCGTTCCAGATGGCAACGACTGCTTTTCCAAGGAGCGCCATTCTACCTCGCTTCAATAGGTGGCCCGGCCGCCTGAAAGGTCGAAAACGGCGCCGGTGCTGAAACTGCATTCTTCGGATGAGAGCCACGCAACCATCGCCGCCACTTCGTCCGGTTCAAGAAAGCGTCCCATCGGGATACGCGACAGGATGTCGTCAAGCCGTTCCTTCGGTGCGTCCCGGCTCATCGCCGTCAGGGAAGCCGACGGGGTGATCGCGTTGACGAGAATTCCGCTGGGCGCCAGTTCCTTGCCAAGGCTCTTGGTCAACGCAACGAGGCCCGCCTTGGCGGCACTGTAGGCAGCCGCCATGTGCATGCCCTCCTTCGCCTGGATGGAGGCCATGTTGACAATGCGCCCAAACCCGCTCCGAGCCGCGCTTTCGATCATCAACGGAACGAGCGAGCGACAGACGAGGAAAGAACCGAAGAGATTCACATCCAGGATGCGCCGGAACTCCTCGACCGGAATTTCCCAAGTCGGGTGGACGTCGCCGACGATGCCGGCATTGTTGACGAGGATGTCGAGCCGGCCATGCTGCTCTCGAAGAACGGCAGCGGCCCGCTCGACGCTCATCTGGTCGGTTACGTCGACTTCGACACCGTCACCGCGATCATCCTGCCTCAGGTCCCAGCGGACAATCGTTGCGCCACACGCTTCGAGCCGCCGGCAAATTGCCGTACCGAATCCGCCATTGGCTCCCGTCACCACGGCGATCCTTCCGGACAGATCGTATGTTGCCGCATCCATCACCGCGCACCTGCCTGCAAGGATACGTCGCGGGCGCACCATGACGCCCGCGACAACGCCGGCTATTTGCCGATGAACTCGTTGGTGAAGAAACTGTCCGCGGCCTTGTCCGTCTCGATATCCTGATACTGCTTCATCAGGTCGAGCGTCCGCTGCCAATCCGCCAGTTCCATCTGGCCGAGCGGCGCGTCCGGCTTCGACGGGGACGGTATCAATGTCAGCGAGACCTTCAACTGCGCCTTCAGCAGTTCGGGGTCGGCCTGGGGCTTGGCCTTTGCGGCGGCCGCCACCGCGGCGTCCGGGTCAGCCTTCGCGGCCTCCATCGATTTGAGGGTCGCCGCAACGAAGCGCTTTACGAGATCCGGATTGGACTTGGTCTCCTCGTCGTTCGCGATGATGGTGAGGCCCTGCGTGTTGACGCCGAGTTCGGCGAAAGAGAAGACCTTCTGGTCGAGACCTTTCTGGTTGAGGATGACAACCTGGCCCTCGAGGCCCGCAAGAATACCGTCCGCCTGCTTCTGAAGGATCGCGACGATCTTGCCTGGACCGTCGACATTCAGGATCTTTACCTTGCTCGCATCGACATCGTTCTGCTTCCAGATCGCCGGCAGCAGCGGCAGGGAAGCTTCCCCGGCGGTGGCGGCAATTGTTTTTCCTTCGACGTCCTTGATCGTTTTCACGCCGGAATCGGCACGGAACGACATGCCGTAAGGAGAGGTGTTCATGATCCCGAGCACCGATTTCACCGGCGCGCCACGGCTTGCTCCCGCGATCACGCTGCCGCCGTCCACAAGACCGAACGTATCGCCTCCAGTCGCAATCACCTGGACCGTGCGCGCCGATCCCTGACCCTCGCCGATGGTCAAATCGATGCCGGCATCCTTGTAGAAACCTTTCTCCACACCGAGGTAGAAAATCGAGTGGACACCGCTGAGCAGCCAGTTGAGGCGAAGGCTCACCTTGTCTGCCGCCAATGTCGGTGCCGCGGAAGCGACACCAAACGCCAGCGCAAGCGCCCCGGCGGCAATAGTCTTTCCAATCAGTCTCATGTCTAGGATCCTCCCGGTTAAGTCAGTTGCATGTGGGTCGACAGGCGCGGTCAGGCAGGGCTCTGGCCGACGGTGAAGTCGTCGCGCCGTTGCGAAACGTGCCATGGGATTGCCCAGCGCTCGATCAGTTCGACCACGCCATAAAGAAGAAGGCCGAGCACGCTGAGGACGACGATCACGGCAAACGACATGCTCGTATTCATATTGCCGTTATAGCCAAGGAGCAGGTAGCCGAGCCCGTTGTCCGAAGCGACGAATTCGGCAACGACCGCCGCGGTCGCCGAAAGCGCGGCGGCGACCTTGAAGCCGGCGAAAAGTGACGGCAGCGCCCCCGGCAACTCGACCTTCCAGAATATCTTCAGCCGGTTCGCGCGATAGCTCCTCGCGAGATCATAGAGTTCCGCCTCCACCGATTTGAACGCGACGATCGAATTGACGACGACCGGAAAGAAAGAAAGCAGGAACACGAGCAGGATCTTCGAGGGAAGCCCAAAACCCACCCATATGATGAACAGCGGCGCTATCGCGATCTTCGGGATGATCTGCAGCACCACCAGGAGCGGATAGAGGACCGCTTCGAACACGTGCGAATAGACGACGACAAGCGACACCGCGACGCCAAGGACAACAGCCATGAGGAAGCCCAGGATCATCGGCTCCAGCGTAAAATAGGCCGCCGGAAGAACGACGTGGAGGTTCTTCACGAGATCGGAAAAGACCCGGCTTGGTGCCGGCAAGATATATTCCGGAACCGCGAAAAGCCGGACTGCCAGTTCCCACGCCACGGCGGCGCCGACAAGGCTGATGATGGTGGAGGTCTGCCGCCGGATCGCCATTCCCATAGCTTTCGTCACGAGGCCGTAGCCAATATTGGAACGATGTTCCATATGGACTATCGTTCCGTCAAGTGGTAGCCGATCAAAAGTGCGGGCGCAGGGTAAAGTCTTTCGCCGGCGGAGGAGAAAAGGATGACAATGCCGGTGCAGCGGAATGATCTGCGAGGGGTCGTTCTCGACAATGTAAGCAAATCATTTGGCAAGGCCGGAGCTGCGATCCAGGCCCTGGAACGCGTGGACCTTGCCATAGGGGAAGGCGAATTCGTCGCTGTGGTAGGCCCGTCCGGCTGCGGGAAATCCACGCTCCTGCGCATGATATCGAGGCTTTCCGCGGCTACTACGGGGACGATTTCGGTTTTCGGCGACACAGGCACGCAGCCGCCACGGGGCATGAGCATTGTCTTCCAGAACCACGTTCTTCTGCCGTGGAGGACGGTCATCGACAATGTCCTGTTTCCAGCGGAGATGACATCGGCGAGCAGGGAGCAGTTGCGTCCGAACGCACTTGAACTCCTGGAATCCGTGGGCCTGGCTGAGTTCGCGGATCGATACCCACATGAACTTTCGGGCGGTATGCGCCAGCGCGTGTCAATCGCCAGGGCGCTGCTTCTCAAGCCGCGTTTGCTCCTGATGGATGAACCCTTCGGAGCGCTCGATGCGCTGACGAGGGAGCAGATGCGGATCGATCTTGAGGATCTCTGGCTCAAGAACCGGATGACCGTTTTGTTCATCACCCATTCGATCGACGAGGCAATATTGCTTGCCGACCGCGTGATCGTCATGACACCCAGACCGGGGCGTATCGACCGTGTGCTGGAGATAAAGCTGCCCCGTCCCCGCGGGCTGGCGGCGAAACGCGAAGCCGAGTTTCTGGAAAAGGCGGGGGAGGTCACAGACATATTCCTCTCCCGTGGCGTGCTGCATGGGAGAAACAGGGATCACACATGACCGAAGCCAATAGGAAATCAAGTGGGGCGGTCGACCGGGCTCTCGCGATGGTCGAGGTCATGGCGATGGCGGACCAGCCTCTGCGATTATCCGACATGGCGCATCAGCTGGATATTCCCAAGAGTGCCGCACATCGCATCCTGGGCACGCTGATCGACAATGGCTGGGCTCGCCAGAACAGCGAGAGCGAATGCTATGACCTCACCCTTCGCATGGCCCTCATTGGCCAGCGCCAGCTCAGGCGCCTGGAAACCGTCGACCTCAGGCAACCGATCCTCGACGATCTGGCTCAGCGCACCAAGGAGCTTGTGCGCCTGACGACGGTTCAGAACGGGACGCTGGTCTGGATCGGTTCCTCGCGCGGTCGCCGCTCGGGCCTTGTCTACGAACCCGACATGAATGAAAAGATCATTCCGTTCGCGACGGCAAACGGCAAGGCCTGGCTGGCTGGCATGCCGCGCGAACAAGCACTCCGGATCGCGATCGAGGCTGGCCTGGGACACGAGGAAATTGGGACTGCCAAGGCCATCGGCACGATCGAGGCTCTTGCAAAGGAATTGGATATGACCTCACGGCGGGGCTATGGCCTTGCGCACGAAGAGGCCGAGGCCGGCGTCGGAGCGATGGCGGTCCCGATCCGTGTTCGTGGCGCGATTGTCGGTACGATGAGTGTCGCCGCGCCTCTAACCCGGTTCTCCGAGGAGAGAATAGCAGAAGTTCTTCCGCTGCTACGCGCCGCGGCCGACAATATGTCCATTGCATGGGACGCTGTCTAACGCGGCCAGTCGGTCAGGCGTCCAGGCCTCGGTCAATACCGGAACCGGCAAAGAGATTGGCGGCCCAATCAACGAAGACGCGCAGCTTGTTGCCGAGATGCCGGTTCGGCGGGTAGACGACGTAGACCGGCAGCGGCTCGCGATGCCAGTCGGATAGAACAGGGCGAAGCTCGCTCTTGCCGATCGCTTCCCGGACCATGAAGGTCGGCGCCTGGACGATCCCAAGGCCGGCTCGCGCCGCCGACACGTAGGTTATCCCCTCGTCGACCGATACCAGGCAACGGCCCGTCACTTCGGCCTGTTCGCCGTCGCGGGTGAAGACGAAAGGCACCTGCCGGGCGTTCGGCGGACGAAAATAGCTGACGACCCGATGCCCGTCTTCAAGATCGCGCGGATGCCGGGGCTCCCCGAATTTCTCCAGGTAGAGCGGCGCCGCGCAGGTCACGAAACTTATCTCGGCGATCCGGCGTGCGATAAGGGACTGGTCGGAAAGCTGTCCGACACGTATGGCGCAGTCGACATTCTCCGCAAGGATGTCGATCTCCCGGTCCGAAACACCGAGATCGATCTGGATGTCGGGATAGATCTTATGGAACCGGCACAGCGCCGGAACGAGAATCATGCTCGCCAGCGCGCTTGACATCTCGACGCGCAATTTTCCCTTGGGGAGCGCCTGCAAAGACGCCATGCTGCCGTCCAGTTCGTCGATGTCGGCAATGAGCCGCTTCGAACGCTCGTAGTAGAGAGCACCGTCCGTTGTGACGAGGACGCGCCTGGTCGTGCGGTTGAGGAGCTTGGTGCGCAAATGCGCCTCCAGCCCCTGAATGAGCTTGGTGACGGTCGCCTTCGGCATCGAAAGGGAATCCGATGCCCGCGTGAAGGTGCCGGCTTCCACCACCCTGACGAAGGCGCGCATCGCCGCGAGCTGATCCACTGGAAACCTCCACGACTACATGCCGATTATTCACAGACAGAAACAGTGTAATCCGATCTTCGCTTCTTTTTCCAACACAAAAACAATCCCACTTGTTGCGGGCTGAACCGACACGCACCGAGGGCTGGGCGAACCATCCTGACAGTGAGTTGGCAGGAGCACATGCGATATTACCGCCGCCGATGGACCGGCGCCGGGTCTTCGCAGGCAAGAGTGGAACAGCGTCATGACCTTCAAAGAAGAGATCCTCGATTGCGACGAAGCGGGACCCGTTCCCGTGAGGGTCTATGTCGGCGACCGGTTGCCGGAGACGCCACCGCTGGTGCTGCATCTGCATGGCGGCCTCTTTCTAGGCGGCTCGCTTGCAAGCGGCGCGCGGGTCGCCGGGCAATTGGCCGATGCCGGCGCCATCGTGGTTTCCGTCGAGTATGCGCTGGCCAACGCCAACCCGTTTCCGGCCGCACTCAAATTCGTTTTCGACGTGTTGGAGGCGTTGAAGCGGCGCTGCGCCAAGTTGGCCAACCGTAAATCCTTTCTTTTCGTCGCAGGCGAGGAGGCGGGCGGCAATCTTGCGGCAGGCGTCGCCTTGATGGCGCGCGACCAGCAAATGAGCGCGCTTCGCGGGCAGATCCTGCTGTCGCCGATGCTTGATCCTTGCATGGCGACGCGGTCCTTCCGCGCCACGGAGCCGAGCGCGGGGCGATGCAAGTGGGCCGATGGCTGGAACCGCTATCTCGGCTTCGCCGCCAAGGCCTGCCATCCCTACGCGGCGCCGGCCTTGTCGACGAGGCTTGCCGGGATCGCCCCGGCATTGGTCATCACGGCCGAAGACGACCCGATGCGTGACGAAAGCCTGAATTACGCGCGGCGCCTGCGGGAGGCGGGTGTGCTCGTGCGCGAACATGTTCTGACCGGCCCGACAGGCTGGCCGGCCGCCTATGCGGACGAGGCAGGGGGCAGGCAGGATTGGGAGGAAAAAATCCGTGGCGATTTCGCCGCGTTCTTCCAACAGACCGGAGCGCTGCTCTCATGAGAGAGCCGCTCCCCCATTTTTCGGCCCGGAGGCCGTAAAGGAGATTGCTATGACGATTTTCGGTTCCCGCCGACTGCTTGCCGGCGCCGGACTTGGTGCGGTTTTGTCTCTCCTGGCCGCGACCGCGCTCATCGACGAATCCAACGGTGCCAAGGCCGGTGCAAGCGCCGCCACTGAGCCCGCCGCTGTTTCGGTATCGGTAGCGACGGTGAAGTTGCAGGACGTCACCACATGGCAGGAGTTTTCCGGGCGGCTTGAAGCGGTCGACCGGGTCGATCTGCGGTCACGCGTGGCCGGAGCGATCCAGTCGGTCAACTTCCGCGAGGGCGCGCTCGTCAAGAAAGGCGACGTGCTCGTGACGATCGACCCCGCTCCCTTCGAAGCGACGGTTGCCCAGGCCAGGGCCCAGGTTTCGGCCGCCGAAGCGCGCGTCGAACTCACCAAGCTCGAGCTCGACCGAGGCCGGAAGCTCGTCGAAAGCCGCACCGTCTCCCAGAGCGATCTCGACCAACGCATGAGCGCCTACCATGAGGCGACGGCATCGCTCCGTTCCGCCCAGGCGGCTCTCCAATCGGCGGAACTCGACCTCGGCTATACCGAGATCCGCGCGCCGATATCCGGTCGGATCGGAAAGCTTCAGGTCACGGTCGGCAATCTCGTCGCCGCAGGCTCGGGATCTCCCGTGCTCAGCACGCTCGTTTCCGTGGACCCGATCTATGTGGGCTTCGACGTCAATGAAGGGGTCGTGGCCCGTGTTCTGTCCGAACTTCCGTCCGACCCGTCAGGAGGGCGCGCGACCGAAAGCATTCCCGTAGAGATGGAGATTGATGGAGACGGCGAGCCGGTCCGTGGCCACCTGCAGTTTATCGACAATCGGGTCGATACGGCGAGCGGTACCGTCCAGCTCCGCGCGGTGTTCGACAATCCCGACGGGTTGCTCCTGCCCGGACAGTTCGTAAGGGTGCGCATCGGCCAGCCGAAACCGCAGCCGCAGCTTCTCATCAGCGAGCGTGCCGTCGGAACGGACCAAGACAAGAAGTTCGTCCTCGTCGTCGATCCGCAGAACAAACTCGACTATCGCCAGATCGCTCTCGGCGACTGGGCGAACGGGCTGCGCATCGTCAAGACGGGGCTGAAGCCGGGCGAACGCATCGTCGTCAATGGACTTCAGCACGTGCGCCCCGGCGCGGTCGTCGCGCCGGAGCCGGTCGCAATGGCCTCGGTAGAACAACCGGCTGCAATAGACGTGGCCGAACGCTAGCCATCTGAGCTTTCGGCCGGCTTCCCACCCGTCGGCCGGGAGCGATCCGAATTCCCAACGCGCCAGCATGGCCGGTTTCCGGCCATGCACGGGCCAGTTCGCCCGCCGCACGCGCCAATCAGGGGACGTAACATGAACATTTCCAGATTCTTCATCGATCGACCGGTCTTCGCCGGGGTTCTGTCGGTGCTGATCCTCGTGGCCGGCCTGCTCGGCCTCAACGCCTTGCCGATTTCCGAATATCCCGAAGTCGTGCCGCCTTCGATCGTGGTCAGAGCGCAATATCCCGGCGCCAACCCCAAGGTGATCGCCGAGACGGTGGCGACACCTATCGAGGAAGCGATCAACGGCGTCGAGAACATGCTCTATATGTCGAGCCAGACGACGACCGACGGCCAGATGACACTGACGGTCACCTTCAAGCTCGGCACCGATCCGGACAAGGACCAGCAGCTCGTCCAGAATCGCGTGGCCCAGGCCGAGCCGCGACTGCCGGAAGAAGTGCGCCAGCTCGGCATCACCACGACCAAGAGCTCTCCCGACCTGACCATGGTCGTGCACCTCCTGTCGCCGAACAATCGCTACGACATCACCTATCTGCGCAACTACGCGGTGCTCAACGTCAGGGACCGGATCGCCCGCATCGAGGGCGTCGGCGACGTGCAGGTCTTCGGCTCGGGCGACTATTCCATGCGCATCTGGCTCGATCCGGAAAAGCTCGCCAGGCTCGATCTCGCAGCCAGCGATGTCGTCAATGCCGTCCGCGAACAGAACGTGCAGGCGGCGGCCGGCATCGTCGGTGCCTCGCCTGGCTCGAACGGCCTCGACCTGCAATTGTCGGTCAACGCGCAAGGCCGTCTGCAAACGGCCGAGGAGTTCGGCAACATCATCGTCAAGACGGGAGCGGACGGGCAGGTCACGCGCCTGCGCGACGTGGCGCGCGTCGAACTCGGCGCGGCGAATTATTCGCTACGCTCGCTGCTCGACAACAAGCCCGCGGTCGCCATCGGCATCTTCCAGGCGCCGAATTCCAACGCGATCCAGATTTCCGACAACATCCGCAAAACAATGGATGAACTCCAGCGGACAATGCCGGACGGAGTTAAATACAGCATCGTCTACGACACGACCCAGTTCGTGCGCTCGTCGATCGAGGCCGTCGTGCATACCCTCCTCGAGGCGATTGTGCTGGTCGTCCTGGTGGTCATCCTGTTCCTGCAGACATGGCGCGCCTCGATCATCCCGCTCGTTGCCGTGCCGGTCTCGGTCATCGGCACCTTCGCGGTGATGCATCTCTTCGGCTTCTCCATCAATGCGCTGTCGCTCTTCGGACTGGTGCTGGCGATCGGCATCGTCGTCGACGACGCGATCGTCGTGGTCGAGAATGTCGAGCGCAACATCGAGGCGGGCCTGTCGCCACTCGAGGCGGCGCACCGCGCCATGCGTGAGGTCTCGGGCCCCATCATCGCGATCGCGCTGGTGCTTGTCGCCGTGTTCGCGCCGCTCGCCTTCATCTCGGGCCTGACCGGTCAGTTCTACCGCCAGTTCGCCCTGACGATCGCAATCTCCACGGTGATTTCAGCCTTCAATTCGCTGACATTGTCGCCCGCTCTCGCAGCGCTCCTTCTGCGTGCCCACGATGCGCCGAAGGATTGGCTCACACGTGCAATCGAGCTTCCGCTCGGCTGGTTCTTCCGCGGCTTCAACCGCGCTTTCGGGGCGGGTTCGAAAGCCTATAGCGGCGGCGTGGGGCGGCTCTTGTCGAGAAAGACGCTGGTGATGGGGGTCTATCTCGTCCTCGCCGCCACAACCATCGGCATGTTCAGGACCGTACCCGGCGGTTTCGTGCCGGCGCAGGACAAGCAATACCTCGTCGGCTTTGCACAACTTCCCGACGGGGCGACGCTCGACCGCACAGACAGCGTCATACGCAAGATGAGCGAGATCGCGCTGAAACAGCCGGGCGTCGAGCATGCCGTCGCCTTTCCGGGCCTCTCGATCAACGGATTCACCAACAGCTCCAACGCCGGCATCGTCTTCGTCACGCTGAAGCCGTTTTCCGAGCGCCTCACGCCGGACCTTTCCGGCGGCGCGATCGCGATGCAGCTCAACCAGAAATACGCCGCGCTCCAGGAAGCCTTCATCGCGATGTTCCCGCCGCCACCGGTGCAGGGGCTTGGCACGATCGGCGGCTTCAAGCTCCAGATCGAGGACCGCAACGGCCTCGGCTACAAGGCGCTCGACGACGCGACCAAGGCGTTTCTCGCGAAGGCCTACCAGACGCCGTCGCTCGCCGGACTCTTTTCGAGCTATCAGATCAATGTGCCGCAGCTTTATGCCGATCTCGATCGGACAAAAGCGCACCAGCTTGGCGTCGCCGTCACCGACGTATTCGACACGCTGCAGATCTATCTGGGTTCGCTCTACGTCAATGATTTCAACCGCTTCGGACGGACTTACTCGGTGCGTGCACAGGCGGATGCGCCCTATCGCGGCCGGCCGGACGATATCGGCCGGCTCGAAGTGCGCTCCAAGTCCGGCGAGATGATCCCGCTGTCTGCCTTGATGAAGGTCGAGCCGGCGGCGGGGCCGGAGCGGGTCAATCGCTATAACGGCTTCCTCTCGGCCGATATCAACGGCGGGCCGGCGCCCGGCTATTCTTCCGGCGAGGCGCAGGCCGCCGTCGAAAAGATCGCCGCCGAAACGCTGCCGAAGGGGATCGAGTTCGAATGGACGGATCTCACCTATCAGCAGATCATCGCCGGGAACTCGAGCCTTATCATCTTTCCCCTGGCACTGCTTCTGGTCTTCCTCGTTCTGGCGGCGCAGTATGAAAGTCTCGCGCTGCCCGTGGCGATCATCATGATCGTGCCGATGGGGCTCCTTGCGGCGCTCGCCGGCATCTGGCTCACCCACGGAGACAACAACATCTTCACCCAGATCGGCTTCATGGTGCTTGTCGGCCTCTCAGCCAAGAACGCCATTCTCATCGTGGAATTTGCACGTGAACTGGAGTTTTCCGGCCTAACGTCGAGGGAAGCGGCAATCGAGGCCAGCCGCTTGAGGCTGCGCCCGATCCTGATGACGTCTATGGCTTTCATCATGGGCGTGGTGCCGCTCGTGCTATCGACCGGAGCTGGCGCCGAAATGCGTTCGGCAATGGGTATTGCAGTGTTCGCCGGCATGATCGGCGTGACGGCATTCGGCATCTTCCTCACGCCTGTCTTCTACGTGGTCATGCGGCGGCTGAGCGGAAACCGCCCGCTCAAGCAATCCGGTCAGTCGACGGTGACGGTCCCGGGCGCTCTAACGCCGATCGAAGGAGTTCGAGATTGAAATGGAAGGAGGGGAAACCGCCCGACTGAGGCAGCCGGTCGGTGGACGGTCTGGCAAAGAGCCTCTCGGGACGCCGGCTCGCGCGCATGCGAAACGTTCAGTGATCTCGGGAAGATAAGATGGTGCTGCGAGAGAGGATTGAACTCTCGACCTCCCCCTTACCAAGGGGGTGCTCTACCACTGAGCTACCGCAGCAGGCCGAAGCGCCGCGGACATTTGCCACACCATGCCGGCCATGGCAAGCACGGTTTGGCGAAGCCGCGATCTTGAATTCAGACCGGCGCCGTCACTCCGGTACATGGCGGACGGCGCCGCGCGCGGCGCTCGTCGCCATGGCGGCGTAGGCGCGCAACGCCATCGTGATCTTGCGCTTGCGCTTTTCGGTCGGTTTCCAGGCACCCGCCCCCTTCGCTTCCATCGCCTCGCGGCGGCGCGCCATCTCGGCGTCGTCTATGGCGAGACGGATCTTGCGGGCCGGGATGTCTATCTCGATCGTATCGCCCTCCTGTACAAGGGCGATGGCGCCGCCTTCGGCGGCTTCCGGCGAGACATGGCCGATGGAGAGACCGGAACTGCCGCCGGAGAAGCGGCCGTCCGTGACCAGAGCGCAGGCCTTGCCCAGCCCCTTCGACTTCAGATAGCTGGTCGGGTAGAGCATCTCCTGCATGCCCGGGCCGCCCTTCGGTCCCTCATAGCGGATGAGCACGATGTCGCCCGCGGCCACCTTGCCGCCGAGAATGCCGCTCACCGCCGAATCCTGGCTTTCGAAGATGCGCGCCGGGCCGGAGAATTTCAGGATCGATTCGTCGACGCCCGCCGTCTTTACGATGCAGCCGTCCTCGGCGAGATTGCCGTACAGCACGGCAAGCCCGCCATCCTTCGAGAAGGCGTGTTCGGCATCGCGGATGACGCCCTTCTTGCGGTCGAGGTCGAGTTCGTCCCAGCGGCGCTCCTGGCTGAAAGCCACCTGTGTCGGCACACCGCCGGGCGCGGCGCGATAGAAGTCGCGCACATTGGCGCTATCGTTCTGCATGACGTCCCAGTGGGCGAGCGCATGGCCGAGCGTCTCGGAGTGCACCGAGCCGACGGATGTGTCGATCAGGCCGGCGCGGTCGAGCTCGCCGAGGATCGCCATGATGCCGCCGGCGCGGTGGACGTCCTCCACATGCACGTCGGCCTTCGACGGCGCCACCTTGCACAGGCACGGCACGCGCCGCGACAGCCGGTCGATATCGGCCATGGTGAAGTCGACTTCCGCCTCGTGCGCGGCGGCGAGCAGGTGCAGCACCGTGTTGGTCGAGCCGCCCATGGCGATGTCGAGCGTCATGGCGTTCTCGAAGGCGGCGAAGGAGGCGATGTTGCGCGGCAGCACGGTTTCGTCGTCCTGCTCGTAATGGCGACGGGCGAGATCGACGACGAGATGGCCGGCCTCGACGAACAGGCGCTTGCGGTCGGCGTGCGTTGCGAGCGTCGAGCCGTTGCCGGGCAGCGACAGGCCGAGCGCCTCGGTCAGGCAGTTCATGGAATTGGCGGTGAACATGCCCGAGCAGGAGCCGCAGGTCGGGCAGGCGGAACGCTCGATGATCTTCACGTCCTCTTCGGGCACGCTGTCGTCGGCGGCCGCCACCATGGCGTCTACGAGGTCCAGCGCCTTCTTCTCGCCGGTCGAAAGCACCACCTTGCCGGCCTCCATCGGACCGCCGGAAACGAAGACGCAGGGGATGTTGAGGCGAAGCGCGGCCATAAGCATGCCGGGCGTGATCTTGTCGCAATTGGAGATGCAGACCATGGCGTCGGCGCAATGCGCGTTGACCATGTATTCGACCGAGTCGGCGATGATCTCGCGGCTAGGCAGTGAATAGAGCATGCCGTCATGGCCCATGGCGATGCCGTCATCGACCGCGATGGTGTTGAACTCCTTGGCGACGCCGCCGGCCGCCTCGATCTCGCGGGCGACGAGCTGGCCGAGGTCTTTCAGATGCACATGACCCGGCACGAACTGCGTGAAGGAATTCACCACCGCGATGATCGGCTTGCCGAAATCGCCGTCCTTCATGCCTGTGGCGCGCCACAGGCCACGGGCGCCGGCCATGTTGCGGCCATGGGTGGTGGTGCGGGAACGGTAGGCGGGCATGGCGTTTCCTGTCGTCTGTTCGGCTGTATCTTCTGGTTGAGGGCTAGGTGCGCCCTTGGCGCAATCGTGTCAACAACATGGGTGCCGCTGGCATCATCGATCCTTTCACCGGCGGGCGGCCTGACTTGCGTTCACGAGCAGGATGGCGGCAAGGCCGAGGAAAAAGACGAGGCCGCCCCAGGCGGCAAGCGACGGCAGCAGGCTGACGGCGAGCCATATGAGGAGAAGCCAGACGAGGATGGCGAGCGCGAAGTGCCCGTCGTCGACGAAAAGGCCGTAGATCTCACCGATTGCGGCATTCAGCCAGTGCATCCGCCTTCTCCTACGGCGCGGCCGTCTCTTCGCGCCGGTTACGGCAGAGCCGGACGGCGAGGAGCGAAACGGCAAGAAAGCCGGCGATAAGGCCGGGAATCGACCAGTCTTCGCCGGGCCAGGCGAGGCCCATGCCTTCGCCCGCCCAGAAGGCGCCGAAGGCGGAAAGCAGGACGCCGACGATGAATTTGAACGCGTTCTCGGGGATGGCTGAAAGCGGCCGGTGGACAAGCACGCCAAGGAGTATGACGACCAGCATCGCCGCCAGCGCACCGAGGCTCGCCGGAACGAGCAGGCCCGGCCCCCCGGCGCCGACCGCGATGACGATGAAGACGACCTCCAGCCCCTCGAGCAAGGTGATCTTGAAGGCGGTTGCCATGCCGACCTTGTCCCAGCGGCCGCCGAGCCCGAGCGAATGCAGTTTCGCGCTCTCCCTGGCGAAGGCGGCCTCCTCGTCATGCAGCGGAATGACGCCGGCGGCACGCAGGATCGCCTTGCGCAGCCAGCGCATGCCGAAGAGGAGCAGCAACGTTCCAATGAGCAGTTGCACCGTGTGGAGCGGAATGTCGGTCAGGAGCGGCCCGAGCAGGAGTACGGCAAGCAACAGTATAGCGACCGCCGCGCCTGCGCCGACAAGCGCTCCGCGCCAGCCGCGCACCGTTCCGACCGCCAGCACGACGGTCAGCGCCTCGACGAATTCCACCAGCGAGGCGAGAAACGCCGCCGTGGCGGAAGGCCATGCGTGTGCCCAGTTCACCATCATCTGCGCAGACCCAGCACGGAAGAACACCCGTTGCTTATATCCGAATTTTCCGCCGGTACTCGATGGCGGTTAAATATATAGCGGGCGATCCTTTACGAAGCCGTGTGGCGCTGGCCGAAGCATTGCCCACGGACATGGCTTTGACCTACAAAAAGGAAGGGAGGAGAACGACGCGAGATGACGGAGCAAAGCGGTGGCGGGCACAAGGTGACCCCCGAGATCGCGGCTGCGGGCCGGCTGACGGTCTACGGGCTGTTCCGCGCGCAGGTTTCTCGCGATCCCGAGGCGGTTGCAGTTCGGGAGGGCGGGCGGAGCACGACCTATGCGGCGCTCGACGCCCGCGCGCGACGACTTGCCTCGGCGCTTTACGCAAAGGGCATAAACCACGGCGACCGCATCGCCGTCCTGTCGCAGAACAGCACGGAATATATCGAGATCGAACTCGCCGCCGCGCTGATCGGCGCCATCGTCGCCTGCCAGAACTGGCGGCTCACCGCGCCGGAATTGAAAGGCTGCCTCGATCTCGTAGAGCCGCGCCTGATCTTCGTTTCGGAACGTTTTGCGCCGCTTCTCGCCTCCGTCGGCGAAACAGAAGCGCCGGTCATAGTGATCGAAACCGGCTACGAGGAATTCGTCGCGGCCGGCTCCGACACGCCGCCTTCCGTCGATGTCGATCCGGAAGACGGCCTCGTCATCCTCTACACCAGCGGCACGACCGGTCTGCCCAAGGGCGCGCTGATCAGCCATCGCGCCGAGATCGCGCGCATGGCGCTCCTCCGGCTCGACCTTCGCGTGACCGAGAAGGAGGGCTTCGTCGCCTGGGCGCCGATGTTCCACATGGCCTCCAACGACCAGATGATGGGCACGCTGATGTCGGGCGGGACCGTCTTCGTGGTCGACGGGCTCGACGCGCCGCAAATCGTCGACATCGCCGCGAAGAACCGCATCGGCTGGCTCCTGATGATGCCCGGCTCCATCGAGCCCTTCGTCGAATTGTGGCGGGCCGGCGCGCTCCGCCCGCTCGGCGTGACGGTGGTCGGCGCCATGGCCGATCTCGTGCCACGCGCGCTTCTCGCCGAAG
This sequence comes from Mesorhizobium koreense, assembly GCF_031656215.1. Lineage (NCBI taxonomy): Bacteria > Pseudomonadati > Pseudomonadota > Alphaproteobacteria > Hyphomicrobiales > Phyllobacteriaceae > Mesorhizobium > Mesorhizobium koreense. The sequence goes on from NZ_CP134228.1 coordinate 634,467, forward strand.
CAACGCGCTATTGCGGTGCGCCCTATCTCAACTCCTTCGGCTCCACCGAGACGGGGCTGGCGCCTGCCTCCGCCGTGCTCCTGGAACCGGGCGTCGTGCCGGCCTCGCTTTCCAAGCGCAAAAGCGCGCTCTGCGACGTCCGCCTCGTCGATCCGGAAGGCAACGACGTGCCTGACGGCATGCCCGGCGATTGCGCGGTCCGGGGACCGTCCGTCTTCAGCGGCTACTGGAACGCGTCCGAGACCAACGCGCGCGACTTCGCCGGCGGATGGTTCCGACTCGGCGACCTCTTCCGACGCAATCCGGACGGTTCCTACGATTTCGTCGACCGGGCCAAATACATGATCAAGTCGGGCGGCGAGAACATCTATCCGGCCGAGATCGAGGGCGTGCTGCTCGCCGACGCCAGGGTGGCGGAAGCGGTCGTCGTGCGCCGCGCCGACGAGCGCTGGGGCGAGGTGCCGGTCGCCTTCGTGGCCCGTTCCGATCCTTCGCTCGACGAGGCCGAGATCGAGGCGCTCTGCCGCCGCTCGCTTGCCGGCTACAAGCGGCCGAAGGAAGTACGCTTCGTCGAATTCGAGGCCTTTCCGCGCTCGACCACCGGCAAGATCCAGCGCCACGAAATGGAGGCGCGGCTGCGCGGGGAAGGGTAGGCCGGCGGGGATGTATGTCACCGCGTCCTTGCCCCGGAAGGATGGACGGCGTAGGGCTACGGTCGGATTTCGGAGAAGCATGCCCCGCCGGGTTTCGGAGATTTCGTTTTCATGAGAGCCGTATTCGTTCAACTTCAATGCTCGCCCGGGAAAACCTACGAGGTCGCGGACACGCTCTTCGAGCGCGAGATCGCCTCGGAGCTCTATTCCACCAGCGGCGACTATGATTTGTTGATGAAAATCTATGTCGAGGACGGCGTCGATATCGGCAAGTTCATCAACGACAATGTCGCCAACGTACCCGGCATCATGCGCTCGCTTACCACGCTGACCTTCAAAGCGTTCTGAGCCGTCCCTGCCGCGTATTCTCCTTTCGCTCAACGCCCGTATGCCGCTTTGCGGCTGGGCTCCGCAGGGCCATCAGGCGCGACGCCCGGTCGGGCGGAGACGATCTGCATCTGCCTTCCAGATATACTCCATCCTCGCCACGCCCGGTTTTGATGCCGTCTGGCCATTGTTCGATCGGGAAGCGGGCGCGGGGGCCTTGCCTCTCAATTAAATTTGCTGGCGCAGCCTCGCCGCGCCCGCCGGCGTTCTTGCCTCATCCATGGGCGGCATTCCCGCCGCCGACCGGATCGAGGCCCGGGCCTGGGGGCTCATCACCCAGCGGCGTTACCGTAACGCCACCGGCCCGGCGCCGCCGCCCCCCAACGCTCATCCGGTTCATGACCCGTGTTCCCGTGAGGGCGGTGACGGCGATTATGGGGGAGTCTCTCGAAGGACGTGGAGAAAGATGAGCGAGAAAAATCTCGGAATGCCGGAAAGCAACGGGATGGAAAAGTGGCGTCCGCCAATCTATCCATGTTTCGGCGCTCCGTGAGCGCGTTCAGAACAGCGCCTTGAGCTGCGGCAGCTTGTCGTTGACGAGCCAGCCGTAATAGTTCTCCTCGGGCATCCGCGGCTCCTCGCCCTTGGCCTGCCGCTCCTCGTTCTCCCGTTTCAGCGCCACGGCGCGAGCTTCCGGATCGCCGACATTGTAGAGCGTCGCGGTGATGCCCGGATTTTGCGAGATGTCGAAGCCGGCGATGTTGCGGTAGGCGTCGATCGATTTCTTCAGCGTTGCCGCGACATAGGGCAAGGTCAGGTCGGGATCCATGATGGTCTTGTAGACCTGCTTCGGATTGCTGGACGACAGTTCCGGCAGGCCCGACACGCGATGGACGAGGTCGCTCATCTCCAGCGCCGTCAGGGGGTTCAACTGGCCGAGGCCGAAGGTCTGGCCGGCATAAAAGGGCTGGAAGAAGACGGCGCTGAAGCGATTGTTAGGAAAGCGCTTGCCGTCCACTGCCCTGCCGCGGAATTTCGCTTCCCATATGTCGTTGCGGCAAGTCCACAGATCGTAGCTGTTGCCCATGCCCGCGCAGGCGGAAAATTGCGGCCGGCGCACGAAATCATCCACGTTCTCGCCGTGGTAGCTGAAGGTAAAGCTCGAATCGAGATAGGAAAATGCTTTCACGTAGTAGGTCTGCAGCCGGTCGTAGGCATCCACATTATAGGTGTGCTCGCCGACCAGCGCGCCGACGATGTGAAGCGGGTCGATACCGTATTGCGCGGCGACCTTGCGTATCTTGGCCCTGAGATCGCCGTCCGTGCGAAGCAGGTGATAGATTTTCTGGTATTTCGCCTCGTAGGTGGTCTTCAGCGCCTCTGTTCGGTGCAACGACCCGCCGGGAACGGCCGGCTGCTCGGCATTGCGGTTGCCGGGGGGCACGAGGACGACAGCGAAAGCCGGCGCGGCGAAGAGCAGAAGGACGGCTGCTATCACAAGCCGGGCCGGAGACAGTATCGCTGCCGTTATCCGTGAACCGTCCCGCACCATGCCGCCCTTGATCGCCTAGTGATATGGCGCCGAGCGGTTCGGCCCGCCCGGCATCATTCTCCTACAGGATGAATCGCGACAAATCTGTGTTCTTGGCCAGATCGCCGACGTGCTTGTCCACATAGGCGGCATCGACCGTGACCGACGTGCCACCCTTGTCCGGCGCCTCGTAGGAAATCTCGTCGAGCACACGCTCCATCACCGTCTGCAGCCGCCGCGCGCCGATATTCTCGACCGAGGCATTCAGATCGACGGCGATCGCCGCGAGCCGGTCGATGGCGTCATCGGTGAAGTCGAGCGTCACGCCCTCCGTCTGCATCAGCGCGACATACTGTTTGATCAGGCTCGCCTCGGTCTCGGTCAGGATGCGGACGAAATCCTCCTTCTCGAGCGCCCTCAGCTCGACGCGGATCGGCAACCGGCCCTGAAGCTCCGGCAAGAGATCGGACGGCTTGGCGATGTGGAAGGCGCCGGAGGCGATGAAGAGGATGTGGTCCGTCTTCACCTGGCCGTACTTGGTCGCCACCGTCGTGCCCTCGACAAGCGGTAAGAGGTCGCGCTGCACGCCCTCGCGGCTGACGCCGGCGCCGACGCCGCCTTCGCGGGTCGCGACCTTGTCGATCTCGTCGATGAAGACGATGCCGTCGTTCTCGGCCGATTCCAATGCCTGCCTTGTGACCTCGTCCTGGTCGAGCAGCTTGTCGGATTCGTCGTTGACGAGGAACTGGTAGGAATCCTTCACCGTGGTCTTGCGCGTCTTGGTGCGCCCGCCCATCGCCTTCGACAGCATGTCGTTCAGATTCATGACCCCGATATTGGCGCCCGGCATACCGGGGATCTCGAAGCCGCCCATCGGGTTACCGGTGTCGGCGACCTCGATCTCGATCTCCTTGTCGTCTAGTTCGCCGTCGCGCAGCTTCTTGCGGAACGAATCGCGGGTCGCGGGGCTCGCCGTCTTGCCGACCAGCGCCTCCAGAACGCGCTCCTCGGCGTTCATGTGGGCGCGGGCCTTGACGCTCTCTCGCATCTTGTCGCGCACCAGCCCGATCGCCACCTCGACGAGATCGCGGATCATCTGCTCGACATCGCGGCCGACATAGCCGACCTCGGTGAACTTGGTCGCCTCGACCTTGACGAAGGGCGCGCCGGCGAGTTTGGCCAGCCGCCTGGAAATCTCGGTCTTGCCGACGCCGGTCGGGCCGATCATGAGGATGTTCTTCGGCATCACCTCCTCGCGCATCTGCCCTTCGAGCTGCTGGCGGCGCCAGCGGTTGCGGAGCGCGATGGCCACGGCGCGCTTGGCGTCCTTCTGGCCGATGATGAAACGGTCGAGTTCGGAAACGATCTCGCGGGGGGAGAATGTACTCATCTGACTATATTCCCGATTGCCACTGCCGAATGGAATCGAACGGGTGCAGCAGCATGATGATGTTGAGGGTAAGGTTGTCGCGGATGACGTAGCCGACGCCTATCTCGAAGAGAATGGCGAGCGTCACGACCACCCATATAGGAAGCCTGGCCGCCATCACAAAGCCCAGCACCATGAAGAGCGTGTCGCAGACAGAGTTCAGGATGCTGTCGCCGTAATATTGCAGCGAGATCGTCCCTTCCCGATATCGGTTGATGATGAATTCGCTGTTTTCGACGATCTCCCACGCGCCCTCGATGCCGACCGCCAGCGCGAGGCGGATGCCGACCGGGACGCGCGGCGCGATCAGCTTCAAGAGGCCGTAGAAGAGGAAGCCGTGGATGATATGGGAGAAGCTGTACCAGTCGCTGATGTGCTGGGAGTTCTCCGAGCTTTGCACCACGCCCTGCCAGAGTTTGACATAGCCGCAGGTGCAGATCGCGGGATGGCCCTCGAAATGGAGCACCAGCGCCTGGACGACGAGCAGGCCCGCCGCGATCAGCAGGCCGGTCAGCCACGCGGATTTCGTAACTGGCCCGCCGGGCCGGGTCGTGGACGCCGTCATGCGGCGTCCAGCGTTTCCACGACGACGTTCTGGTTGGTGTAGACGCAGATGTCGGCGGCGATCTTCATGGCGATGCGGGCGATCTCCTCGGCGTCCTTGTCGGTCTCCATGAGGGCGCGCGCCGCGGCGAGCGCGTAGTTGCCGCCCGAGCCGATGGCCATGACGCCATGTTCGGGCTCCAGCACATCGCCGGTGCCGGTGAGCGCCAGCGATACATTCTTGTCGGCGACCAGCATCATCGCTTCCAGCCGGCGCAGATAACGGTCGGTGCGCCAGTCCTTGGCGAGCTCGACGCAGGCGCGTGTCAACTGGTCGGGATATTGCTCGAGCTTGGCTTCCAGCCGCTCCAGAAGGGTGAAGGCGTCGGCGGTGGCGCCGGCGAAACCGGCGATGACGTTGCCGTCCTTGCCTATGCGGCGGACCTTCTTGGCATTGCCCTTCATGATGGTCTGGCCGAGGCTGACCTGGCCGTCGCCGGCGATCACGACCTTGCCGCCCTTGCGCACGGTCACGATGGTCGTGGCGTGCATGGTCAATTCATTCGACATTTTTTGCTCCGATTTCGCGCCGCCCCCAAAGGCAGGCGGCACGGTACGAGGATTGAAAGTCGTTATGTAAGGAAAGCACCCTTGATTGCAATCGTGAGGGATTTCCGCTCGCCCGGGTTTCTTTGGCGATTTCTTTCGCCCATGCCCGTACCGCTGCTTTCGTGGCTGGGCCAACGCACCCCGCTGCCTCGGTTCGCGGCCCCATCGACAATTTAAGCTTGCGCCTTTCGCCGGTTCACGCTTTCAATGCGGGCACGCTAGAGGGACGGCGACAACAGGCAACAGAATCCAGACAGTGAGAGGGAACCATATGAGATATCTATCGACGCTGCTCGCGGCGACCGCGATGACCGCCATGACGGCGACGGGCGCGCTGGCCGCCAAATGGGACATGCCGATGGCCTATCCGGCCAGCAATTTCCATTCCGAAAACGGCGCCAAATTCGCCAAATGCGTGGCCGATGGCACCGGCGGCAAACTCGAGATCGTCGTCCATGCCGGCGGCTCGCTGTTCAGCGGCAACGACATCAAGCGCGCCGTGCAGACCGGGCAGGCACCGATCGGGGAGCGGCTGATCTCGGCGCATGCCAACGAGAATCCGCTTTTCGGTATCGATTCCATCCCCTTCCTCGCCACTTCCTTCGATGCTTCGGAGAAATTGTGGAGTGCCGCGAAGGACAAGATGGTCGCGCTGCTCGACAGCCAGAACCTGACCTACATCTACGCGGTCGCATGGCCGCCGCAGGGCCTCTACACCAAGAAGGACGTGAACTCCGTCGCCGACCTGAAGGGCGTCAAGTTCCGCGCCTATAACGCGGCGACCGCGCGCATCGCCGAACTCGCCGGCATGGCGCCGGTGCAGATCGAGGCGGCCGATCTCAGCCAGGCGCTGGCGACCGGCGTCGTCGACAGCTTCATCTCGTCGGGCGCGACGGGCGTGGACTCCAAGGTGTGGGAAAGCCTCGACCATTTCTACGACGTACGCGCATGGCTGCCGCGCAACATCGTCTTCGCCAACAAGGATGCCTGGAACGCGCTCGACGACGCGACCAAGAAGGTCGTGACCGACTGCGGGGACAAGGCGGCGGCCGACGGCCTGGCGAAATCCAAGGAACTCACGGACGGCTATCTGAAGACGCTTGCCGAACACGGCATGAAGGTCGCGCCGCCCAGCGACGAGTTGAAGAAGGAACTGGAAGGCTTCGGCCAGACCATGACCGAGGAATGGCTTAAGAAAGCCGGACCGGACGGCAAGCAAATCATCGACGCCTACAAGGCGATGTAAGCGGATGCTGCTCTTCTCGGTGCCCGGCCGTGCGCCGGGCACGGCGCGCGCAACTGGCAAGTGAACAGCACCATGCGCCGCTTTCTCAACAGCGTTTATGACGGCGCGGCCGTGCTGGCCGCGTTCTGTCTGTGCGCCATGCTGGTGGTCATCGTATTGCAGATGGCCGCCCGCTGGACCGGCATCGCTTTCCCCGGCTCGTCCGAATATGCCGGCTACCTGATGGCGGCATCGTCGTTCCTGGCCTTCGCCCATACGCTGAACCGGGGCGCCCATATCCGCGTGACGCTTGTCTTCAACATCTTCAAGGACAACCGCGCGGCGTTCAGGGTGCTGGAATTGTGGAGCCTGGTGATCGCGACGGCGGCGTCTACCTATCTAGCATTCTATTCCGTTAAGAGCGTCTACTGGTCGCTCAAGCTCCATGATGTGAGCCAGGGCCAGGACGCGACACCCATATGGATCGCGCAGATACCTATGGCGGTCGGCGCGGTCATCCTCGCCATCTGCTTCGCCGACAATCTGGTAACGCTGTTCGCGCGCGGCCGCGACAATATCCGGCGTGAAAACGTCGAACAGAGCCACGCGGAATAGGGAACGACAATGCAGGAACTCTATTTCGTCGTCATTTTCCTCTTCGTCCTGTTCCTGCTGCTCGGCACAGGCGTGTGGATCGGGCTGGCGCTGCTCGGCGTGGCCTATGTCGGCATGGAGCTTTTCACCATGCGGCCGGTCGGCGACGCCATGATGACGGTCATCTGGCGTTCCTCCTCGTCATGGTCGCTGACGGCGCTGCCGATGTTCATCTGGATGGGCGAGATCCTGTTCCGAACGCGGCTGTCGGAAGACATGTTCAAGGGGCTGGCGCCGTGGATGGCGAAGCTGCCAGGCGGGCTGCTGCACACCAACGTGGCCGGTTGCACGATCTTCGCGGCCGTGTCGGGTTCGTCGGCCGCGACGCTTCTGACGGTCGGCAAGATGTCGGTGCCCGAACTCAGGAAGCGCCATTATCCGGAGCGCTACGTCATCGGCACGCTCGCCGGCGCGGCCACGCTCGGCCTCATGATCCCGCCGTCGCTGACGCTGATCGTCTATGGCGTGACGATCAACGAATCGATCACCAAGCTGTTCATCGGCGGTATCATTCCCGGCCTGGTGCTGGCCGCGATGTTCATGGCCTATGTCGTGATCGTCTCGAAGACGGCGAAGGATTTCAACCCCGACCCGGAGCCGGACATGACCTTCCGGCAGAAGCTCGTCAATTCGCGCTTTCTCATTCCCATCATCCTGCTCATCATCGTCGTTATCGGGTCGATGTATCTCGGCTTCGCCACGGCGACGGAAGCGGCCGCCTTCGGCGTCATCGGCTCGCTGCTGCTCGCCGGCGCGCAGCGCTCGCTCACCTGGTCGAGCTTCCTCGAAAGCCTGATGGGCGCGACGCGGACATCGGCGATGATCGCCCTCATCCTCGCCGGCGCTTCGTTCCTTTCGCTTTCGATGGGCTTCACGGGACTGCCGCAGAATCTGGCGGAATGGATCAACTCGCTGGGGCTGACCAAGTTCGAACTCCTGATGGCGCTCCTCGTCTTCTACATCATCCTCGGCTGCTTCCTCGACGGCATTTCGGCGGTGGTGCTGACCATCTCCGTCGTCGAGCCGATGGTGCGGCAGGCCGGCATCGACATCATATGGTTCGGCATCTTCATCGTCGTCGTCATCGAGATGGCGCAGATCACGCCGCCGGTCGGCTTCAACATCTTCGTTCTGCAGGGCATGACGGAACACGACATGGGCTATATCGCGCGCGTCGCCTTCCCGATGTTCCTCATCATGGTGCTGATGGTCTTCATCCTCATCGCCTTCCCGGACCTCGCCACCTGGCTGCCGGAGCAGATGCGCCCGGGGCCTGTGTGACCGCATTGATGGTCGCATTGGGATACGTGGCCCGGCAGGGCCGCATCATCCTCGTCCTCGGCCTACTCGCCGGCATCCTGCTGCCCGGTCTCGCGGTAACGATGAAGGCGTGGCTGCCCGAACTGGTTGCCGGGACGCTCTTCGTGGCGGCGCTCAGGGTCGGGCCGCGCCAGGCGGTCGGCGCGCTCGGCGATCTCGGCAAGTCGGTGGCGCTCTGCGCGATCCTGCAGGTGGCGATGCCCGTCATGGCCATCCTGGCCTTCCGCCTGTTCGGCTGGTACGGGCTGCTGACGACCGGGCTGACCCTGATGGCAGCGGCGTCGCCGATCTCGGGCGGACCGAACCTCGCCATCATGACCGGCAACGACCCGGCGCCAGCGCTGAGACAATTGGTGCTGGGCACCGCGCTTCTGCCGCTCACCGTGATCCCGGTCTTCTGGCTGGCGCCGGCGCTCGGCAGCCCGGCGGAGATTTTCGGCTCGGCGGCGCGGCTCCTCCTCATCATCTTCGCCTCGGCGGCGCTCGCCTTCCTGCTTCGCGCGACGATCTTCCGCGATCCGGCGCCGGCGAGCATCGAAGCGCTTGACGGGCTGTCGGCCATCCTGCTGGCGGTGCTGGTGATCGGGCTGATGTCGGCAGTCGGGCCGGCGCTCAGCGGCGATCCGATGGCGCTCGCCATCAACCTGGCCGCCGCCTTCGCCGCCAATTTCGGGCTGCAGATCGCCGCCTTCCTCATCCTGCGGCGGCGGGGTTCGGCCGATGCTGTGCCGCTGGCGATCGTCGCCGGCAACCGCAACATCGCGCTCTTCCTCACCGCGCTGCCGACGGCGATCACCGACCCGCTGCTTCTCTTCATCGGCTGCTACCAGGTGCCGATGTTCCTCACCCCGATCATGCTGAACAGGCTTTACCGGCGGCGATAGAGGCCACAGCATCCGCTCGGCGACATATTTCATTTAATTCAATTTTTACCCTGTTTTCCGCTTCTCCTTGAACCAATGGCCAATTCGCGGAACGATCCCCGTGGACAGGAGTTTTCCGGCTTGAAGGGAAAACGGAAACCATGTCGTTCAGACCCGTAAAGAAAGCCGATGTCGGCGAGACTTCGCGCATGATCCGGCGCCAGATCAAGACGGCGAGGAACGCGCGGTTCCTCCAGCGCCTGCCGATGTTCAAGGCGGAGGCCGACGTTCCCGAAGAGATGCGGGAAATGCTCGCCCGGCTGGAAGAAGCCGAACGCACCCGCCCGGATTGATCTTCCCTTCAAAATCAGGAACCCGCCATACCCTTCCGCGTTCTCTCTCCAGTACGCACAATGGCCAGTACGCAACAACGGAAGGAGAACCGGCATGGAAAGCTCGTCATTCGAGAATATCCGCGCCAGCCGCGTGGAAGGGACCGAGGTATACAACCCGGAAGGCGACCATCTCGGCCAGATCGACGATCTGGTGATCGGCAAGCGCGACGGCGAGGTGAAATACGCGATCATGTCGTTCGGCGGGTTCCTCGGGATCGGTGAGGAATACCACCCGATGCCATGGAATACGCTCGACTACGACCCGGAAAAGGGCGGCTATGTCGTCAACATGACGAAGGAGCAGTTGCGCGACGCGCCGCATTACGGACGCAAGGCCGAACCCGACTGGGCCGACCCGGCCTATGGGAAGCGGATCAACGACTATTACGGCATCCCGCCCTTCGTCTGAGGACCGCACCCTGAAGGGCAGGGCTCGCGTATGAAGTTCGACCCCCGCTCCGTCGCGCTTCACGCGCCACCTCTCCCGTTCGGCAGAGGAGAGGAAGTGAGGGCCGCAAGGCCTGGTTCCTCTCCCTTACGTGAGCGGGAGGGAGGTAGCGCATAAAGCGCGACGAAATGGGGTCAACTGCCGCCGACCCTCTGTTAGGCCGAAGCCAGGACCTGCTCCAGCCCGGAAAGGTGGATGCCGCATTCCGTCTTGGCGCGGCCGGCCCAACGGCCCGAGCGCGGGTCCTCGCCGGGCCTGGCCGGTTCGGTGCAGGGAAAACAGCCGATCGAAAGGTAGCCATAGGCCACCAGCGGATTCTCGCGCAGATCGTGCGCCCGCATATAGGCGGCAAGGTCGGCCGTGCCCCATGCCGCCAGGGGATTGATCCTGATGCGAGGTCCGACCGCCTCGAAAACCGGCAGGGCGCGGCGCGTATCCGACTGGAAGCGCTTGCGGCCGGTGAACCAGGCGCGGAAGGGCTCGACCCCGCGCGCCATCGGCTCCACCTTGCGGATGGCGCAGCAGGCATCCGGGTCGCTCCGATGCAGGAGCCCGTCGGGGTCGGCTTCGGTGAGCGCGCTTTCGAGCGGCCGCACGATGCGAAGATTGGTGAGGCCCAGATCCTCGACCAGCCGGTCGCGGTAGTCGAGCGTCTCGCCGAAATGCTTGCCCGTCTCGAGAAAGACGATCGGCAACGAGCGATCGACGCGGGCGATCATGTCGAGCAGCACCGCCGAATCCGCACCGAAGGACGACACCGCCGCGATGCCGCCGGCAAAGCGGTGGATCGCAAGTTCCACGAGCGCTTCCGGCGCCAAGCGGCCGAAACGCGCCTCCAGATCGACCGCCTCCTCGAGCGCCTCTATCTCGGCGTCAAGCGGCTTGAGCTTCGCGAGCATGATGCCCCTCCGTGAGCAACACAAGATCGGCGGGGCGGCTGGCCGCGAGGCCGTTCTCCACGAGTTTGTCGTGGACAGGTTCGAGATCGGCGTGCGCAATATGCGGAAGGACGAGTTCCTGCTCGTACCCGATGTGCAGTTCGCCGACGCCGTATGTTTCGGCGAGGTCGGCCAAGGCCTCCATCTGGTTGTCCGAGAACGCGCGGGCGCCATCCAGCGGGATCGCCACCGACGCATGGTTGGAATGGCCAGGCGCGGCATCGGCAGGATGATCAACTCCGTCATCCGGGATGAAGCCGCCGCCGGCTTCGGCCGGATAGAGACCGACAGAGGCGAGATCGGCAAGTGCCGAGGGGATATCGGAGAGGGCGGGCCAGTGGAATTCGATGCCCCGGCGCGCCGTGAAATGAGCATAGCCCCGGTCATAGGCGCGGGCGACATGCGCCAGCATCCTGAGTTGACGGGAGGACAGCACGCCAGAAGGGACGGGAATGCTCAGCATATAGGCATGGTCCCACAGATGGATGCCGTTCATCAGCCGCATCGGCTTGAACTCCGCCTCGGTGATCTCGCCGGCCAGCCGACGCTCTATCTGGTCGCGGAACACGGATATGCGGGAGGTGACAGACTCTCGGTCTAGCTCATCTTGGCTGTACATGGTGTTTCTAACAGGGCTTCTTGGTTGCGGAACGGGTCTTCAGGCGACGGACAAGACGGGTTGATGGGCGGCGAGCGGTTCGGATCGGCTGAAATCGGCGCCGGCGACCGCGTCGCCGATGATAGTCATGACGGGGCCAGTCAGTTCGGCCCGCTCCTGGAGCGAGGGCAGGTCGGCGAGCGTGCCATGGAACATCGCGCGGTGACCGAGACTGGCGTTCTCCACGACAGCGACGGCGGTATCGGGCGAAAGCCCGGCGCGGATGAGATGCCTTGCCACCTCGGCGGCGATGGAGCGGCCCATATAGACGGCGACCGTCGCGCCGCCGATGGCGAGTTTCGCCCAATCCGGCAGCGCATTGCCCTTGAGGTCATGGCCGGTCGTGAAAACGATGGAAGAGGCGACGCCGCGCAGGGTGAGCGGCAGCGCGAAATTGGCGGCAGCCGCGAAGGCGGCGGTGACGCCGGGCACCACCTCATGGGAAATGCCGGCATCGCGCAGCGCCTGCATCTCCTCTCCGGCCCGACCGAAGATCAGCGGGTCGCCGGATTTCAGCCGCACGACGCGTTTGCCCTGACGCGCCAGCGAGACGATGAGCGTGTTGATCTCGGCCTGGCTCTTCGAATGGCAGCCCTTGCGCTTGCCGGCGGCGATGCGCTCGGCATCGCGGCGGCCCATTGCGACGACCGCTTCGGGAACCAGTGCATCATAGACGATCGTGTCGGCCTCCATCAGGAGGCGCTGCGCGCGCAGCGTCAGGAGATCCTCCGCGCCGGGACCGGCACCGACCAACGCGACATGACCGGAGGCGAGACCCTGCCGCCGGATCAGGTCGGCGGCGGCACGGGCAGCGCGCTCCTCGTCGCCCGCCTCGATGGCGCGGGCGGGCGCGCCGGCAAAAAATTCCTTCCAGAAGCGGCGGCGGACCGCTCCTTTCGACAGCACCCGCTCGACGATACCGCGATAGGAGACAGCCAGACGCGCGAGGCGACCAAGCGAAAGCGGCAGCAATTGCTCGATCCTGGCGCGGATCATCTGCGCGAGCACCGGCCCGGCGCCCTCCGTGCCGATGGCGACAGCGACCGGAGCGCGGTTGACCAGCGCCGGGGTGAAGAAATCGCACAATTCTGGCCGGTCGACGGCGTTGACCGGGATGCCCGCGGCGCGGGCGTCCGCCGCCGCAAGCCGGTCCAGCGCTTCCTCGCCGCTCGCCGCGAAGACCAGGGCGGCTCCGGCAAGATGCGCCGCGTCATATGCCTCGCGGACGACGTGGACGCCGTTTTCGGCGGCCCATTCGGCAAGGCTTTCCGTGGGGTTGTCGGCCACTATCGCCAGTTCGGCGCTCGACTGGGTGAGAAGCCGCGCCTTGGCCAGCGCTTCCTCGCCACCGCCGACGACGATGACGGGGCGGTTCTCGACGCGCATGAAGATCGGGAAGGCGTTTAGTTTGACGGCGGGACGCGACATGCGGCTTATCCTTGAACGTCCGAGATTTTCGCCGCTTCTGCCCGCCGAAAGAAGAAACCACCTCGCGCCGCCGATGCTGCGATGCAAACCTTTTTTCGCCGCTCCGCGCCGCGCGGAAAAAGCAATCCGCTTTCCGCGCAAAGCAATCAGGAACGCAAATTGCGATCCGCGCGTTGGACCTCAACTATCCGCCCCGTTCCCGAAACCAACTCAAGGAGCACACACATGAACGGCAGAAGGTTGAAGCACGGCGTCTGGGTGCTGGTCGCGGACGGTGAGAAGGCGCTGTTCCTGCGTAACGAAGGCGACGCGCAATATCCCAATTTGCAGGTCATGCGCGAAATGCAGGAAGAGAACCCGCCGACGCGGGAACAGGGAACGGACCGGCCCGGACGGCTGAGCGACCCGTCGGGCCAGCGCAGCGCGGTGGAAGACGCGGACTGGCACCGGATCGCCAAGGAACGCTTCGCCGACGAGATCGCGCAGCGCCTCTACCGGATGGCGCATCGCGGCGATTTCGAACACATATTGCTCGTGGCGCCGCCGCAAATTCTCGGCGCCATGCGCAAGAAGCTTCACAAGGAAGTGGAAGAGCGCGTCATCGGCGAAGAGCCGAAGACGCTCACCGGCCATGCGGTGCCGGAGATCGAAAAGGTGCTGACGGGGGACTGGGCGGCGTGACGTGGGTAGACCCCCACCCCTCCCCTTGCGGGGAGGGACAGGGGTGGGAGTTCAGCTTGCAAGGAAATCCCGCAACAGGCCGATCTCATGCTCCGTCGCAAGCGTCGGCGCGTGGCCGTAGCCTGAAAGCACGTGCAGTTCGGGCTTCGGCCCCCGCCGCGTCATCGCCTCGGCGATCTGCATGGGCAGCACGTCGGAACGCTCGCCGCGCACGAGAAGCGTTCTGGCCGTAACGGCGTCGTAGGCGTCCCAAACGTCGAGGTCCGCCTTGTGATAGGTAAGCTGCGAGACGATCCGCGGGTCGTAATGGACCGTGACGCGGCCGTCGTCGGTACGCCGGTAGGAGGTATCGATCATCCGCTCCCAGAAGCGAGGCGTGTTGTCGCCGAACGGCGCGTAATTGCTGCGCAGCCACGCACCCAGTTCGCCGAGCGTGTCATAGACCGGCGGATTGCCGACATAGCTCGCGATGCGGCCGATGCCGGTGGCGGGAATGTCGGGGCCGACATCGTTGATGACGAGATGGGTGATGCGCCTCTTCAGCCTATCGCCGGCAAGGGTGACGCCGATCAACCCGCCCATCGAGGTGCCGACCCAGCGCACCTTGTCCAGGCGATAGTGATCGAGCATGGCGAGTGCGGTGTCGCCGAAGACGCGGTAGGAATAGTCGACTTTCGGATCCCTCGCCCAGCTCGACAGGCCGCGGCCGAGCGTATCCGGGCAAAGCACGAAATAACGATCCGAAAGCGCTTCCGCCGCCTCGTCGAAATCGCGGCCCGTGCGCGCCAGCCCGTGCCACATGACGAGCGCCGGCTTGTCCTGGCTACCCCATTCGGTGACGTGCAGCTCGAAGCCGGCGGCCGGAACATAGGTCGAGCGGGGGACGGATATGGGCGCGCTCATTTGCGGCCTCCCTTTTTCAGAAGCGTCCCGGCGATGCCCGCCGGGAAGAAATAGACAAGCAGGATGAAGAACAAGCCGAGCCAGAGCAGCCAGCGGTCCGGATCGAGCAGATTGGGCGCGAAGGGCACGCCGGAAAGCGCATCGGCGCCGAGCTGCATGATGTCCTTCAGGTAGAATTGCGCGAGCGTCATGACGACGACGCCGATGACGGCGCCGACCATGGTGCTCATGCCGCCGATGACGACCATCAGCAAAATGTCGATCATGATGGAGAAGGAGAGGAAGACATCCGGGCCGGTATATTTAAGCCAGACCGCGCGCACCACGCCGGCCAGCGCGGCGATGATCGCGGCGATGCAGAAGATCGCCGTGCGGTAGGCGACGACCTTGTAGCCGATTGCCTCTGCCCGCATCTCGTTCTCGCGGATGGCCTCCAGGACGGTGCCCATCGGCGAGGCGACGATGCGCAGCATCAAGAGGTAGAGCGCCAGCGAACAGAAGAAGACGAAATAATAGGCTGCGAGCTTGCCGTTCAGCGCCACGCCGGCGAGGCGTACGACCTTGCCGTCGGTATCGGCGAGAAGTTTCGTGGCCGCCGAGAAAAGGCGCGGGGCGGAATAGATCAGCCCGTCCTCGCCGCCGGTGAACTGCGATAGCTGGCTTGCCAGCACCAGCATGACTGAGGCGGCCGCGAGCGTCACCATGGCGAAGAAGATCGCCTTGACGCGCAGCGACAAAAGCCCGATCAGCGCCGCCAGGACGAGCGCGGCGAGAACACCGGCGCCGCCGCCGACAAGCACGGCATCCCAACCCGCGCCCATCGCCTTCAGCGCGATCGCCGTGCCGTAGCCGCCGAGGCCGAAGAACATGGTGTGGGCGAAGGAGACGATGCCGGTGTAGCCGATCAGGAGATCATAGCTCGCCACCAGCACGATGAAGACGCAGATGCGCGCCGCCACCTCTTGCGCGCGCACGTCGGGAAACAGGAACGGCGCGAAGAGGAGGCAGAGCCACACGACGCCTGCCGCGCCGTAGACGACCATCCGGCCGGTACGTGCCGGCGCGGATGCCGTTCCCGCCGCCGCGTTTATCGGGCTCATCGCTTCACCGCCGGCAGGAGGCCGTAGGGCCGCCACAGGAGCACCGCCATCATCAGGAGCATGTTCGAGGCGAGCGACAGCTTGGGCATCAGGAAGGCGACATAATTGCCCATCAGCCCGACGAGGATGGCGCCGAGCAGCGAACCCTCGATCGAGCCCAGCCCGCCGATGATGACCACGATGAAGACGAGGATCAGCATCTCCGAGCCGATCGTGCCGGAGATCAATCCCTGGTAGCCCGCCCACATGGCGCCGCCCATGCCGGCGAGCGCCGAGCCGACGACGAAGACAGCGACGAAGAGGCGGTCGATACGGAAGCCCAACGCCTCCACCATCTCGCGGTTCTCGACCCCGGCGCGGACGAGGAGGCCGATGCGGGTACGGTTCAGCACCAGAGACAGGATCACGAAAACCGCGAGGCCGAGCAGGAAGGCGAAGATGCGGTAGGTCTCTATGGCGACATCGCCGAAGACGAGCGAACCGCGAAGGATGGCGGGACGCGGCACGGAGATCGGCGCGCCGCCCCAGATCGCCAAGATGAGCTGTTCGGCAACGATCAGCGCGCCGACTGTGATGAGGATCTGGCGCAGATGGTCGCCATAGACCGGCTTGACGATGACGCGCTCGAAGAACCAGCCGGCCACGGCGCAAAAGGCGGTCGCCGCGCCGATGGCAAGCACGATGGCCAGCAGATTGAGCGCGCCGCTCGGCCCATGCGCCCAGCCCGCGAACGCGGCCAGCACCGAAGCAGCGATGAAGGCGCCGAAGGAGATGAAGGCCGAATGGCCGAAGTTGAGAACGTCCATCAGGCCGAAGACCAGCGACAGGCCCGACGCCATCAGGAAGATCATCATTCCCATTGCAAGGCCGGCGACGGTGAGCGTCACCCAGGCAGAGAAGGAGCCTGTCAACGGCAGCGCGACAAGCGCGAGTGCCACGGGGAGGAGCGCCACTCCGCCGAGGCGGGAGAAGAGAGAGGAGAGAGCGGTCATGAGGACAACACCAACATCTCCGATCCCATCAACCCGCTTCCATCGACAGGCTGAGAAGCCTCGTCTGCAGCGCCTCGTCGGCGGCGAGTTCGGCCATCGAGCCCTGATGGGTGATCCGGCCGTCGTCGATCACCGTCACGCCTTTCCCGAGTGCCCTGGCGAAATGGAAATTCTGCTCAACCAGAAGGATCGTCGTCTCGGCGGCGATCTCGCGGAAGGCGGCGATCATGTTGCGGATGATCGCCGGAGCGAGGCCCTTGGTCGGCTCGTCGATCAGGATGAGGTCGCGCGGCTCGATGATGGCGCGGGCGATCGCCAGCATCTGCTTCTGTCCGCCCGACAGCGCGAAGGCCTGCTTCTTCCAGAAGGTCTCGAGCGCCGGGAACAGGGCGAAGACGCGGCCGAGGCGAGCCTCGTCGAAACGGCCGCCCGCCGTGGCAAGCCGCATGTTCTCCTCGACGGTGAGGCCACCGAAGATACCCATATTCTCCGGCACATAGGCGACGCCGAGACGCGCGATGTCGGAGGTGTGCAGCCCGGTAATGTCGCGACCGCGGAACAGGACCGCGCCGCGCGTCGCGCGCCACAGCCCCATGATCGTGCGCAGCGTCGTGGTCTTGCCGGCGCCGTTGCGGCCGAGCAGGACGTGGACGCCGCCCTCCGGCACGTCGAAGCTGACGCCATGGAGAATGTGATATTGCGCAATGTCGGTGTGGACGCCGTCGAGGCGCAGGATCGCGCTCACGCCACCTCCTCCTCGCCGACGCCGAGGTAGATCTGGCGCACGATCGGCAACGCCATCACCTCGCCCGGCAGCCCATCGGCGACGAGCGCGCCGTTGTTGAGGACGACGATGCGATCGGCCAGCGCGCGCACCACGTCCATCTTGTGCTCGACCAGAAGCACGGTCTTCGACGCATCCTTCCTGATATCGGCGATCAGTTCGAGAATGGCGGGCGCTTCGTCGGCCGACATGCCGGCGGTCGGCTCGTCGAACATGAAGATATCCGGCTTCATGGCGACCAGGAGCGCCACCTCGAGCTTGCGCTGGTCGCCATGCGGCAGGGCGGACGCGGCCAAGCCCGCAACCTCCGACAATCGCGTGCGCTCGAGGATCGCGGTGGCCTCTTCCCGCAACGCGGGAAGCGCGGCGGCGCGGCGAAACAGGCTCGACCCCATGCCGACTCGCGCCTGCACCGCAAGCCGGACATTCTCCCTCACGGTAAGCGCGGGAAACAGATTGGTGAGTTGGAAGGCCCGCCCGATACCGGCCTTCGCCCGCGCCGAGGGCGAAAGCCGCGTGATGTCCCGTTCTCCCTTGAAGATGCGACCGGAAGTCGGCGCAAGCTGGCCCGAGACGAGGTTGAACCACGTGGTCTTGCCGGCGCCGTTCGGGCCGACGATGACCGTCAACTCGCCCGGCTGGAACGCGCAGGTGACACGATCGACGGCCGTATGGCCGCCGAAACGGATCGTCAGGTTCTCGGTGCGGAGGGAAGGCGACATGGCTTAAGATAGTAGGCAATAGGGGCAGTAAGGCAGGAGCTCGGGAAAGGTGAGGCGTCAACTTCCTACTGCCCCTATTGCCTTAACGCCCTACTGCCCTGCCTCTCACTCCTGATTGTTCCTTCCGACCGGAATCTTCATCTGGTCGGGCTTGATGACATCGACCAGTTCAGGAATGGCCCATGCCACCTTCGGGTCCACCTTGATCTTGAAGTGGTACATCTCCTGCAGCGCCTGGTGGTCTTCCTTGCGGAAGGTCATCGGCCCCTTCGGCGTATCCCAGCTCATGCCCTCCATGGTCTTGATGAGCGAATCGGTCTTGAGGTCGGGCGAGGTCTCGATCGCCTTGACGATGGCGAGCGCCGCCGCCATGCCGCCGGCGGTGAAGAAGTCCGGCGGAGAGCCGAAGCGCTTCTCGTGCTCCTTGACCAGCCAGTCGTTGATCGGGTTCTTCGGGATGCCGTAGTAGTAGTAGATGGCGCCTTCCATCCCCGGCACCTGCTTGTAGGCCTTCATCGCCGGCAGGATATTGCCGCCGGTGGAAATCTTGATGTCGTAGCGACCGGGATCGGCGGCGGCGAGCGGGGTGAGCGCGTCTATGCCGGCGACGTAGATGACGATGACACGGCGGCCGGGCTTGTCCTTCAGCGCATCGAAAAGCCGCTGGATCGTGGCGGTGAAGTCGGTCGTGTTCTGCGGAACATATTCCTCATCCACCACATGCGCGCCGGTGCCTTCGAGCGCCTTCTTGAAGGCGGCGACGCCGTCCTTGCCGAAGGCGTAATCCTGCGCCAGCGTCGCGACGTAGAGATCCTTGTCGGGCTTCAAGGCCGCCGCCTGAGCCTCCATGTCCATCGAGGAATTGCGCGATGTCTTGAAGACGTAGCGGTTGGAATTCGGTCCGGTCAGCGAATCGGCCACGGCCGGCTCGACCAGCAGGATCTTCTGGTTCTCCTCGGCGATCGGCAGCATGGCGGTGGTCACGCCCGACGAGGTGCCGCCGACGGCGATCAGGGCATCGTCGTCGCCATAGGCCTCGGCCAGAAGCGCACGCGCCACATCGGGCTTGAACTGCGTGTCCTTCTCGATGACCTCGATCTTGTGGCCCTTGACCGTCATCGTGCCCTTGGTCGCGTATTCGAGACCGAGGTTGAAGCCGTTCGTGGTCTGCTTGGAATAGGCCTCGAGCGGCGAACCCGAAAGGCCGTGCACCAGAGCGATCTTGACCGTGTCGTCGGCATGGGCCGGCGGCATGAAGGCCATCGCGCCGGCAATCGCCAGCGCACCCAGCAATCTTCTCATTCTTCTCTCCTCCCTGAGGGTTGCTTGAAGGGGTTGACTGAATGCGGACCGTTCATTTCGAAATTTCTTCAGGGCCGGTCCGTTCGAGCATCGCTCGCAACTCGGTCTTGAGCACCTTGCCGTAGTTGTTCTTCGGCAGGGTATCGACGAAGACGTAGGCTTTCGGCCGCTTGAAGCGGGCGATGCGATCGAGGCAATGCCGGTCGAGATCGGCTTCCGCCAGCGCGCCGGCAGGGTCCTTCACGACGAAAGCGACGACGGTTTCGCCCCATTCGGCATCCGGGCGGCCGACCACGCTCGTCTCGCGCACGGAAGGATGCGTCAGAAGCGCCTCCTCGACCTCGCGCGGATAGATGTTGGTGCCGCCCGAAATGATGACATCCTTGGAGCGGTCCTTCAGCGTCAGGAAGCCTTCCTCGTCCAGCACGCCGACATCGCCGGTCCACAGCCAGCCGTCGCGGAGCGCCGCGGCGCTCGCCTCGGCGTTCTGCCAATAGCCGGCCATGACCGGCGCGCCGCGTACCAGCACCTCGCCGGCCTCGCCCGCCGGCAGCGCGCGACCCTCTTCGTCGGCAACCTTCACCTCGACGCAGGACTGCGCGGTGCCGACGCTCGCCAGCCGCTCGCGCCAGCGCGGATCGGAACGGTCGGAGACGAGATGGCGCGGCAATGCCGTGATCGCCATGGGCGATTCGCCCTGGCCGTAGATCTGGCAGAAGCGCGGCCCCATCACATCGACCGCCTCGACAATGTCGGCGAGATACATCGGGCCGCCGCCATAGACGATGGTGCGGATGCCCTCGCCCGTCGCACCTGACGCTTTCGCGTAATCGACCAGCCGGCGCACCATGGTCGGGGCCGCGAACATGTGGACGCGCCCGAGCGCCTCCGCGCAGGAAAAGATCTCCTCAGGCTCGAAGCCGCCGGATTCCGGCACGACGTGGCGCGCACCCTTCAGAACGTGCTGGACATTATAGAGGCCTGCGCCATGCGACATCGGGGCGGCGTAGAGCGCCGCGTCGGCGGGATCGACCACGTCCACATCGGTGAAATAGGAGAACGTCATGGCGTGGATGTTGCCGTTGGTGATCATGACGCCTTTCGGCTTGCCGGTGGTGCCGGAGGTATAGAAGAGCCAGGCGAGATCGTCGCGACCGCGCGGCACCGGCCCGGAGAGCGGGTCAGCCTGGAGCATGTCGTTCCAGTTCTTGCCGCCAAGCTCGACCACGGCGCGCACGGAAGACGGCAGGTGCGCGGCGACGGCCTCGCCGAGCGACCGGTCGGCGAAGACCACGGACGCTTCGGCATTCTCGATGATCCAGGCGGCTTCCCTTGGGTGCAACTTGGCGTTGATGGGGACGGCGGCGGCACCGGCGAACCAGATGCCGTAGAAGGCCTCCAGATAGCGCGGGCTGTTCTTGGCGAGGATGGCGACACGGTCGCCCGGCCGGATCCCATATCCTCCCGACAGCGACGCGCCGATGGCGGCGGCGTGTGTCGCGAAGGCGCGGTAATCGGCTTCCACCCGCTCGCCCACGCAAAGTGCGGCGCTCGACGGGTTGGAAATTGCCGCCCTGACCAGCCACTCGGCCAGATTCATCGATCGAATTCCTCCCACCGGCCTGATCGGCTCAGGGCAGCGATAGGCCGCAACCAACCGCCGCCCGTTTTTCCTTGGTACGATGCAAACCGGCTTCTATTATCCTTGGGTCCGAAAAACCGGCAATATCGTAGAAATACGCAACACGACCCATGGCACCGCCGACCCTCAACGAACTGGCATTCGAATGCGCGCCCGTCGGCATCGTCATGACGGAGAACCGCATCATCAAGGCGTGCAATCCGGCCTTCGCATCGATGTTCTTCTACCGCGTGGATGAGCTGGTCGAGCAATCCTTCGCCATCCTCTACCCTTCCTTCGAGGAATTCCTGCGCATCCGCAATGTCGGCGTCGAGCCGCTGAAGAAAACCAACCGCTATTCGGACGAGCGCATCATGGCGCGCAAGGACGGGTCGCTGTTCTGG
The DNA here is from genome assembly GCF_031656215.1 of Mesorhizobium koreense. Taxonomy (NCBI): domain Bacteria; kingdom Pseudomonadati; phylum Pseudomonadota; class Alphaproteobacteria; order Hyphomicrobiales; family Phyllobacteriaceae; genus Mesorhizobium; species Mesorhizobium koreense. The sequence continues at coordinate 655,997 of NZ_CP134228.1, forward strand.
TGCAGGGTGCGCGGCCACTCGCTGACGCGCGAAGACGATCCGCTGCGCCATGCCGTCTGGAGCTTCGCGGACCTTTCGGATTCACGGCCGGTGCATGCGCTCTCGACGCGCGAGCGACAGATCGTCATGCATCTCGGCGAAGGCCGCACGTCGAAGGAGATCGCACGCACGCTGGCCATCTCGCCGAGGACGGTGGAAGCCTACCGGGCACGGCTCCTGAAGAAATATTCGGCCGGCAACGTGGCGGAGCTGCTCTCGCATCTGGGTGGCGTGCCGCAATAAGCGCCTATTGGCCGCCGAGACGGCTATGAATAATTCGCGCCACTCGCTTTCGCCTTCGTCTGGCCATTGCGGACCAGCGCGACGCATTCGGCGACATCGCGAAGATAGGCTTCGCACGCCGGACCGTGATGCAGCGACAGCATGAGATGGAGGCTGCGCGGCGCCTTCAACTGGCCCGGTAGCCAGCCGCGCTCGCTCATCAACGTCGCGACCTTGCCCATGTCGATGTCGTCGCAGCCGAACGCGATATTGGCGAGCGTCGGTTCTCCCCGGATCTGCATGCCGGGAATGGCGCGCAGGCCCTCCAGATAGGCGTCGCGGACGCCCATCACCTGTGTGGCGATCTTGCGGTAGCCGTCCCGGCCGAGATGGCGCAGTACCGCCCAGGCGGCCGCGACGGCACCGGCAGGCCGGGTGCCGACAAGCGTCTGGGTCGCGAAACGCCCGCTCGGCCAGGCGTCGAAGACGAATTCCTGGGATGCCTGCAACTCGCCCGACCGGTAAAAGACCGTGGAAGCCGGCTTGGGGCAGAAGCCGAACTTGTGCAGATCGGCGGATATTGACTTCACGCCTTCGAGAGCGAAGTCGAATCGAGGGACCGGGCGCCCGATATCGGCGACGAAGGGCGCGATCCAGCCGCCCACGCAGGCATCCACATGAAGCCAGACACCGCGTTTCACGGCAATATCGGAAAGGCGGGCGATCGGGTCGATCACGCCGAAGGGAAAGCAGGGAGCCGAACCCACGATCAGCATCGTGTCGTCATCGATCGCCTCTGCCGTCGCTACGGGATCGGCGAGGAAACCCTCCGCGAGCGGAACACGCCTGATCGGCAGATCCATCAGGGCGGCGGCCTTCTCAAAGGCCGGATGCGCGGAATCCGGGAGAACGATGGCCCCCCGAAAATCGGCGCCCTTCCGCCGTCGCGTCCAGTCGCGACACGTCTTCACCGCCATGATGATGCTTTCGGTGCCGCCGGTGGTCATGTTGCCGGCGCCGCCCTCCGGCGCATGGAAAAGTTCGAGCCCCATGCCGACGACTTCGCGCTCCATGCGCTGGACGCTCGGGAAAGCGCGCCGGGCACCGAGCGCGTTTTCGGTGAAATACTCGTTATAGGCTTCCTTGCCGAAGTTCCGTATCTCCTCGCCGGCACTGAACACGTAGGCCGAGGTTCGGCCGCCGCGCCAGTCGATATCGTTGTCGCGCATATGGACGAGTTCGCCCATGACCTCTTCGCGGGAGCGGCCGGCCTCTTCGAAATACGTCATCAAATTCGTTCCCTTGTCGGTGCAATCAGTCCGGAAGATGCCGCGTAAGGCGGGCGCGCCCGTCGATAAGATCACCTCGGACGGCCCGCTCCAGCGCCGTCGCATCGCCGGCGGCGATGGCATCCAGCATGGCCCGGTGATGCGAACCGCCGGTCCAGTCCGGATCATAGGAGGCCGTAAAGAGGAAGTTCATCGATGGCCCGACCCTCAGCCACATCGTCTCCAGGATCTGGAGCAGGGTCGGCATCGCACAGGCGCCATAGATGGTGAAATGGAATTCCTCGTTTAGGCGGAGCGAGGTCCTGGCATCGCGCGAGCGATAGGCCGAGGCATGCCGCTCGTAGAGTTCCTTCAGGCGCTCTAGATCGGATGCTGAAAGCCGCGCGCAACCTTCCCTGGCCGCCATCCCTTCCAGGTCGAGCCGGATCGCACAGATCTCGCCATAGCGCTCCTTCGTAAGAAGCGGCACCACGGCGACACGGTCCGGTGTCTGATCGAGGACGCCTTCCGCCAGCAACCGGTTGAGCGCCTCGCGTGCGGGTGTCAGGCTGATGTCGAGCGTATCGGCGATCTCGCGGACGGTGAGGCGCTGGCCGGGTAAAAGCGCGCCGCGCCGCAAGGCGCCGCGCAAGCTGGTTACCGCCTGGTCGCCGAGCGAATCGACGCGATTCACCTTCGCAAGTTTGAGCGCGGTCCCCTTCTCCGGCGAGGCTCTCTCGAAATCCGATTCGATTTCCGCTTTTGCCGGCATTGCTTGCTCCCGGATCATCCAGGTCGATATCCGCATGGGGCTTGCGGTTTCATCGATCTTGGTGTTTGTTATAACACATAACACATATCACGATGCAAGCCAGATGTGGAAGGCCGATGGGAGTAAGCCAACACGAAAACGGGCTGCAGCCAGCCCCGAGCGCCCAATCAGGCGCTTCCAGCCTGGCGGCGGAGACGGCCGTCTCCGTCTCGGGTATATCCAAGACCTTCTGGCGTGACGGACAGCCGACAAAGGCGCTGCACGACATCCATCTTGGAATTGCACCGGGAGAGTTCGTCTGCCTGCTCGGCCCGTCGGGATGCGGAAAGTCCACGCTGCTCCATATCGTCGCCGGTTTCATCGCGCCGGACGACGGCGAGATCGCCGCGCATGGCGGGCGTGTCACGGGGCCCGGAGTGGACCGGTGCGTTCTCTTCCAGTCGCCGACGCTGTTTCCCTGGCTCACCTCGCGCGACAATGTCCTGTTCGGTCCCCGCTCCCAGGGCCTGGACAACGAGGAAGCCCGGAGCCGGGCCGACGCGCTTCTCGCCACCGTCGGCCTGGAAGATTTCAAGGATCACTATCCGCACCAGCTTTCCGGCGGCATGCGCCATCGGGCGGCGCTGGCGCGCGCGCTCATCAACCGCCCGCGCATCCTCTTGATGGACGAGCCCTTCGCCGCGCTCGACGCCATCACGCGCGAGCAAATGCAGAATTTCCTGCTCGATTTGTGGCAGCGCGAACGGATGACCGTGCTGTTCGTCACCCATGACGTCGAGGAAGCGGCGCTGCTTTCGGACCGCGTCTGCATCATGTCTCCGAGGCCCGGGCGGATCGTCGACATCGTCGATATCGAACTGGCCAGGCCTCGTGACAAGGCGCTGCGGGACACGCCCGAATTCATAGCCCTTCGACATGAACTTCGCGAAAGGCTGGCAGACGCATGAGCACCGGTTCGACGACAGAGGCACCCGGCGTCCTGCGTTCCCCCTCGGGCGCCACGAGACATTGGATGATCTCGATCGCCAGCGTGATCGGCGGTCTGGTTATCTGGCAAGTTGCGGCGGCGTTCATCATCCGCGACCCGGTGCTGCTGCCAACCCCGATTGAAACCGTCCGCGTGCTCATCCGCTATCTGGGCATGCCCTATCCCTCGGCGGGAGAAACCCTCATCGGCCACGCGTTGATCAGCCTCGGCCGCGTGGTGGCCGGCTTCGCTATCGGCTCGTTCATCGGCATCGCGATCGGCGCCATGATGGCCGGCTTTCGTTCCTTCCGCGCCGTGGTCGATCCCTTCATCGAGATCACACGGCCACTGCCGCCGCTCGCCTTCGTGCCGGTGCTGATCGTCTGGTTCGGCATCGGCGAAGCGCCGAAGATCATCCTGATCGCCGCCGGCGTCGTGCCTGTCATGGCCATCTCGACGGCTGCCGGGCTGGACGCCATCCCGCGCGAGATGCTGAACTGCGCGCGCTGCCTCGGCGCGTCGGAATGGTACACGATGATCCATGTACGCATCCGCGCCGCGATGCCGCAGATCATAACGGGCATGCGTCTTTCCATGGGGCTTTCATGGACGAGCATCGTCGCGGTCGAGATGATCGCCGCCACGGCAGGTCTCGGCTTCGTCATCCTGCAGGCCGGCCAGTTCCTCGACACCAGCCTGATCTTCGCCGGCATCCTCATCATCGCGCTGCTCGGCCTTGGGCTCGACGCCTGCCTCAGGCGGCTGCAGCGCCATCTCGATCCGACAATGAAACCATAATGGGAGAGCTGAAATGACCTACCTTGCCAAGACATTGCTGGGCGCCGCCGCGGCGCTGGGGCTGACCTGCGCGGCGGCCCAGGCCGAGACGATCAACGTTTCGACCTGGGCACATGGCGCACCGCTGCAGGAAGCGGTGATCGCCACCCAGCCCGACCTCCTCAAGATGATACCGGGCGAGATCAAATGGCTGCCTATCTCGAGCGGGCCGGCGGCGCTCGCCGGCATGAAGGGCGGCGCCTACAACATCGTCAACGGCGTCGGCAACCCGCCGGTGACCACCGCCATCGCCAAGGGCGTCGACCTGAAAGTCGTCTGGGCGCAATTCTACGACAATGCCGGCCTCGTCATCGACAGTTCGCTCACGCCCGAACAGATGGCAGGCAAGACCTTCGGCACGTTGCAGGGTGCCTCGGAAGACTTCGCATTCAACGGCTGGCTCGATGCCAAGGGCCTGACCGGAAAGGTCAAGCTGGTCGGCCTCGAGCGGCAGGCGATGGTCGCGGCCTTCAAGACGAAGGCGATCGCCGGCGGCATGAATTCGGAACCGGGGATGAGCGAAATGGTTGCGGCGGGCGGCAAGCTCGTGGCGACGATCAGCCAGATGGCCGAGCTCGGCTATCCGGCGCTCGACGTCGTGGTCGCCGACGCCGCCTTCGCCAAGGCCCATCCGGACGTCGTCCAGGGCTATGTCTGCGCGCAACTGGCCGCCTACAAGCTCATGACCGGCGCGGACAAGGAGGCGGTGCTTGGCAAGGCGGGCGCCTTTGTCGGCGCCGATCCTGAAAAGGCGATAAAGGTCGGGTCGAGCTGGCCGATCTGGAAGCCGGAGAACGAACTGACCCAGCGTGGCCTCGGCGAACCGGGCAAGATAGCCGAGGGACAGGTCGCGCAGGCCTACTTCAAGACCGGTCAATGGCTGAAGGCGAGCGGCCGCCTCGACAACCCGCCCAGCATGGAGACGATCGTCGAGCATATCGACACGCAATTCGCCGAAAAGGCGCTCTCCGGCGGCTGCAAATAGTCTCCGTCGCACAAGTGCGATAACGGGACGGGGAGGCGCGCAGTCGTGGCGTACCTCCCCGTTTTCTCGCTCGGCGATGCCTTATCGCCGACGCCAGGCAACCCTGTCGTCAGACGTGCTGGCCGCCATTGATGTGGATTTCGGCGCCGGTCACGTAGGATGCCTGTCCGGAACACAGGAAGAAGATGATGTCGGCGACCTCCGAGGTCTGGCCGAGCCGGCGCAGCGGAATCGTCTGGACGAGCTTGTCCGTTCCTGGCGACAGGATGGCCGTGTCGATCTCGCCCGGCGCGATGGCGTTGACGCGGATACCGTGCGGACCGAAATCCGCCGCCATCTCGCGCGTCAGCGAGGCGAGCGCCGCCTTGGAGGTCGCGTAGGCCGTGCCGGCGAAGGGATGGACCCGGCCGCCGGCGATCGAGGTGACGTTGACTATCGAGCCGCCGGCCTCGGCCAGTTCCCTGAACAGGCCGCGCGCCAGCATGATCGGTGCGAAGAAGTTCACCTGGAAGACATCGCGCCAAAGATGCATCGGCGTCTCGATGGAATCGAGCCGGCTGCCGTCTTCGCGCTTGGGCGAGATTGCAGCGTTGTTGACGAGTGCCTCGAGTTTTCCCTTCGGGCCGAGCCGATGGCGGATTTCGGCGATGGCACGGCCGACATCCTCCTGGTCGGCGAGATCGACCTGGATGTGATCCTCCGGCCCAGCCGGCCAGGGGCAATTGTCGGCAAAGGCCTGGCGCGAGCAGGTGATCACGCGCCAGCCCTCGCGTGAAAAGCGCTTGACCGCCGCATGCCCGATGCCGCGGCTGGCGCCGGTCAGCACAAGAGTCTTGCGGGTATCGGGTTCGGGCATGAGCAGCGCTCTCTTCGCAGGCGCTCTATGTAGACGAGGAAAGCCGCTCTGACGAGGGGGCCTTTTCGCACGGTGTTCGTCAGTCGCGGCCGCCCAATATGACGTCGAGGATGGAAAGGCCGCCGCGGCGCGGCGCGCCGCCGACATCGGCCGGCGGCACCGGCCGCGAGACCGATGCCGTGCGGCTGTTGTCGAGCGGCTGTCTGGAGCGCTGAGACGGATGCGGGATGGCGGCGGGCGGCTTGAAACCCGCCGAATCCGTGGCGGCCGGTTTTCCCTCCGATGCCGGGGCCGGAGTTGTCGGCCGCATCGTTGGCAGCGCCGTCCGATCCTCGTCCTCGCTGACCGCAACCGGAGCGACGGCAACACCCGGTGTGGGATGCCATGAGCCGGGCAAGTCGCGGACCGTAACGCCTTCATGCGCGGCCGTCATGAATTCCTTCCATGCCATCGCCGGCAGGCTGCCGCCGGTGACGCCCTTCGTCGGCGAATTGTCGTCATTGCCGAACCAGACGCCCGTGGTCAGGTTCGAGGTGTAGCCGACAAACCAGGCGTCGCGGGAATCCTGGCTGGTGCCGGTCTTGCCCGCGGCGGGCCAGCCGAACGCCGCCCGCCTTGCCGTGCCGTGCAGGATGGTCTCTTTCATCATGCTGTTCATCATGCCGACGATCTCCGGCCGGATAACGCGCGGCTCGGCCTTTTGCGGAAAGGCGTAGAGCACCTTGCCCGAGGAGGAGAGGATGCGGCGGATGAAATGGACCGTCGGCTTGTAGCCACCATTGGCGAAGGGGACATAGGCCGCCGTAAGCTCGAGCGGCGTCACTTCCGACGTGCCGAGCGCGATCGACGCGTTGGCGTCGAGATCGGACTGGATGCCGAGCCTATGGGCGACCGCGACAACGGTCTTCGGTCCGACCTCCATTGCAAGCTGCGCGGCAACCGAGTTCAGCGAGCGCGACAGCGCTTCCGTCAGTGTCACGCGGCCGTAATACTTGCCGCCGTAGTTCTCCGGCGTCCACTTGCCGATTTTCACCGGTGCGTCGTTGCGGATGGAGTCCGGCGTGCGACCGGCTTCCATCGCGGCCAGATATACGAAGGGCTTGAAGGCGGAGCCGGGCTGCCGGCGCGCTTCCGAGGCACGGTCGAACTGGCTGTTGGCGTAGTCGTAGCCGCCGACCATGGCGCGTACCGCGCCGGTATTGTCGATGGAGACGAGCGCGCCCTGGCTGACATGCCGCGTCTTGCCGTCTTCCTGGATCAGGCGATGGATCGCGCCCTCGGCCACCGATTGCAAATCGAGGTCCACCGTCGTCTGCACGACGATGTCGGAGCCGACTTCGCCGATCAGGTCCGGCAGTTCGCCCATGACCTCGTCGGCGACATAGTTCTCCGAGCCGGTCCAGTAGGACGCTACCCTGGTCGGCGGCGCGCTCATGGCCTTCGCCATCTGCGTCTCGCCGATCATGCCCTGGTCGCGCATCGCAGCCAAAACGAGCTGGGCGCGCTTTTCCGCCGCCTTCGGGTCGCGTGCCGGCGAAAGACGGGAGGGCGCCTTGACCAGCCCGGCCAGAAGGGCTGCTTCCGACAGCGTCACGTCATGCGCCGACTTGCCGAAATAGCGGCGCGCCGCCGCCTGCACGCCATAGGCGCCGGAACCGAAATAGACCCGGTTCAGGTACATTTCGAGGATCTGGTTCTTGGTGAACTTGTGTTCGAGCCAGAGCGCCAGGAGCACTTCCTGCACCTTGCGCTTGATCGTGCGGTCGGGCGTCAGGAAAAGGTTCTTGGCAAGCTGCTGGGTCAGCGTCGAGCCGCCCTCGCTGATGTGTCCTTCGAGGATATTGGAAACGAGCGCCCTTGCGAGGCCGAGCGGGTCGATGCCGAAATGCGAATAGAAGCGGCGGTCCTCGATGGCGATGACGGCCTCTGGAATATAGGGCGACATCTGCTGGAGGCTGACCGATTCACCCCCCGTCATGCCGCGATTGGCGATCAGCTTGCCGTTGACGTCGACGATCTTGACGTTGGGCGGCCGGTCGGGGATCGCCCAGCTTGTCGCGCTCGGCATCTGCGCGCCGTAATAGGCGACGACGCCGACCACGGCGATGCCACCCCAGAGCGCGAGCACGAGGCACCAGTAGGTCAACCGGCCGAAGAGCGAGAAAAGGCCGCCGCCGCGCCGCTTTCGGCTGCGGCCACGACGCCTGGAACGTCCCTTCGCCGAATTCTTCCGCTGTCGTGACGATACCATGCGGTCGTCCTCGCGGGCCGAAAGGCCGGAGCGCGAAGGTTCGCCGAAATCCGGGTCGATGCGTCGGCTGCTTTTCCGCCTGGCCATTCCCACCCTTTTGCCATCCCGAGCGCTTGCGAAGCGTGCCCCAGACAGTAGGGCTTGGGCTTTAAGGCAGGGTTAAGCCGGCCGGCGTCCACCAGATGTGGGCCGGAGCAGCATCAATGCGTCGTCGATACCCTGATCTCGACGATATCGAGCGGGTTGCCTTTTCCGTCGAGATCGGGATCGACGATGATCCTGCCGGCGCCCGAAGGCTTCTTGTCCGGAACGTCGATCTCGAAGAGGAAATCGTTGCGCTCGTGGCCAACGTGGTAGCGCTTGCGGCCGCAATCGCCCAACGCGCCGAGATCGCAATTGACCGACATTTCTGTCTCCTTGCCCTCCTCGGAATGGGCAACGATGTCGAACACGGCGTGCTTGCCGGCAATCCGCTCCAGTATGCCCTGCCCGACGTCGAAGGCGAATTCCGAGCGGGGAGAACCCGACTGGATACGCAGGAACTTGCCGCCTTCCTCCTCCTTCACCTCGGCCTTGCCGGTCGCGGGGGCCGATACGGTGGTCGGGTCGGTCGGCGAGAAAATCGTGATCCAGACCTCTCCGTTCGCGGACGAGCCGGGGCCCCGCAAGCCGGCGCTTTGCGAGGAATTGAAATTCTCCTGCTCCACCGTCTTCGGCGGGGTGTCGCCGCCGGACATGGGATTTCCCGACAGCAGTTCCAGGCCGGCGGTGCCGGCCCACCACAGACCGCCGACAATCGCCGCCAAAACGACGACAGTAAGAGCAGCGGACGACGCCAGCGATCGGCCTTTGCTGCCCGATCGGCGTCTGCGACGCGGCGCCTCCTCCCCAAGCGGAAGGGCCGGATCCGAGGTTGGGACGGGATCCTCGCGGTCACCGGGTTCGATGCGGGGTTCGAAGGCTCGGTCCGTGCCGCGAGGCTCCGCTTCGTCGAGGATAGGGGAGCGGACCTCCTCGCCGGTCTCGCGCCTGAGGTCGGGATCGACCGCGGGTGCCGCGGCGGGCGCGGACGGCTTTCGCGCAGGCTCCCCTTCCTCGGCCGGCAGGAATTCCGCCTCGATCTCCACGATCCGGATCTTCAAGGCCTTGCGCCTTGCTTCGGCCGCCTCGGATTGGGTATCGCCGCTGGAAGCGATGGCGCGCTCCAGCGCCGCGAAAGCCGAACGGTAGACCTTTACGCGGTAAGCGCGATCCTCTGGGTTTCCTCGCTCGAAGGCAGTGCGTATCGCTTTCTCGATAGCGTCCAATTCGCGGCTCCTTCTGCGCCCGTTGATCATGGTTAACCGCAGGGAGGCCCGCAATCAATGGACGAGCCGGCGAGGCGGCCCGCGATCCCCGGCGAAATGAGATTGCCCGCAACGCCGCCTCTGCTAAAACGGCCTCGACCCACGCACCGAATTTCCGCCGGGAGCAACCGCATGGCCCTGCCCGACATCCTGAAGAAGAACCTGCGCCTTCCCGTCCTCGGCTCGCCGCTTTTCATCATCTCCCATCCGCCGCTGGTGCTTGCCCAGTGTAAGGCCGGGATCATCGGCGCTTTTCCGGCGCTCAACGCCCGTCCGCAACCGCAGCTCGATGAATGGCTGCACGAGATCGGGGAAGAACTGGCGGCGTACGACCGCGCGCATCCCGACCACCCGGCGGCACCCTTCGCGGTCAACCAGATCGTGCACAAATCTAACGCGCGGCTGGAACAGGACCTGGCGCTCTGCGTGGAGCACAAGGTGCCGATCGTCATTTCCTCGCTCGGCGCCGTGCCGGAGGTAAACGACGCGGTCCATTCCTATGGCGGCATCGTACTGCACGACGTCATCCACGACCGCCATGCCCGCAAGGCGATCGAGAAGGGCGCCGACGGGCTGATCGCGGTGGCGGCCGGAGCCGGAGGCCATGCGGGCACGCTGTCGCCCTTCGCACTCGTCCAGGAAATCAGGCAATGGTTCGACGGGCCGCTGCTTCTTTCCGGCGCCATTGCCAATGGCGGTGCCATCCTCGGCGCCGAGGCGATGGGCGCCGACCTCGCCTATGTCGGCTCGCCCTTCATCGCCACCGTCGAAGCCCGCGCGCCGGACGCCTACAAGAAGATGATCGTGGAATCGAAGGCTGCGGACATCGTCTATTCGAACCTCTTCACCGGGATTCACGGCAACTATCTGAAAGGCTCCGTGCGCAACGCGGGCATGGACCCCGACAATTTGCCGTCTTCCGATCCCTCGGCGATGAGCTTCGCCGGCGGCTCGTCGAAATCGAAGGCCTGGAAGGAAATATGGGGCTGTGGCCAGGGTATCGGCGTGGTGAAGGAAATCGTCCCGGCCCGCGCGCTGATCGATAGGCTGGCGCGTGAATATGAAGAGGCGAAGGAGAGGTTGGTCTCGCGTTTCTCGACCGATAAGGCGCATGCGGCGTAGCGGCGCTTGACCTTACACCCACTGGAAGGATCAGGCTCCCTCCAGCGCGGCGCGGAACATGTGCTTTTGCCGGCGGCGCTTCAAAGCCGAGGTGTGAAAACCATGATGACCGGTTCGGGCGCGATGATGGGCGGGATGATGATCCTCTGGATCCTCGTGGCGGTCCTGCTCCTGCTGGGCATCGCCGCCCTGCTGAAATACCTGTTTACGAAAGGCTGATCCAAAACTCGTCGGCCTGCCGCCATCCCGGTGGATGGCGGCAGGCCGGTGCCTTACTGGAGGTGCCTTACTGGAACAGCTTCATCGCATTGGACAGGGTCTGCAGGACGCCCAGCACGAGCGGGATGCCGACAAAACCCCAGGCCAATACCAGATGAAGCGTGGTCGTGCCGTTCTGATTGCCATTGCTCATGATCGATCCTCCTCAGGCCCGCGCAGCCGCTTCGCCGGCGACGTCGAGCGCAGCGTCGTCCTCTTCCGGCTTCATGTGGTACTTCTTGTCCACGGCCTTCACCAGGAAATTGCAGATGAAGCCGATCACCAGAAGTGCTGCCATGATGTACATGGTGGTGTTGTAGGCCTGCGCCTTCGGAACACCGTGGCTGACATTGTAGGCGCGGATGTAGTTGACCAGCACCGGCCCGAAGATGCCGGCCATCGACCAGGCCGTCAGCAGAAGGCCGTGGATGGCGCCGACATAGCGTGTGCCGTACATGTCCTTCAAATAGGCCGGTACGGTCGAGAAGCCGCCTCCATACATCGAGATGATGATGAGGAAGCAGAACACGAACAACGACACGCTGCCGATCGCGCCGGCGTGCGGGACCGTGCAGTAGAGGATGAAGCCGAGCACCATGAACACGAAATAGGTGTTCTTGCGTCCGATATAGTCCGACACGGTCGCCCAGCAGAAACGCCCGCCCATGTTGAACAGGCTCATCAGGCCGACGAAACCGGCGGCGGCGACCGGCGTGATGATGCCGGGGAACATCTCCTGGCTCATCGCCGAAGCCTGGCCGAGAACGCCGATGCCGGCGGTCACGTTCAGGCACAGCACCCACCAGATCAGCCAGAATTGCGGCGTCTTCAACGCGTCGTAGACGAAGACGTCGTTCTTGCTGATCAGCTTGTTCTCCTTCGGCGCCACATAGCCTTCCGGTGCCCAGTCATGCGGCGGCACGCGCACGATGATCGAGCCGACGATCATGAAGACGAAATAGACGACGCCGAGCACGACGAAGGTTTCCATCACGCCGATATGGGCGTCGGTAGTGAATTTCCTCATCAGCCATACCGACAGCGGCGCGGCGATGAAGGCGCCGCCGCCGAAGCCCATGATCGCCATGCCGGTGGCCATGCCGGGCCGGTCGGGGAACCATTTGATCAGCGTCGAGACCGGCGAGATATAGCCGATGCCGAGCGCGATGCCGCCGATCACACCGTAGCCGAGATAGATCAGCCACAGATTATGGATACTGACGCCGAAGGCGGAAATGAGAAAGCCGCCGGCCCAACAGCAGGCGGCGGTGAACATGGCCTTGCGCGGTCCACCCTCCTCGACCCAGCGGCCGAACACGGCCGACGAAACGCCGAGGAAGAAAATGGCGAGCGAGAAGATCCAGCCGAGCTGGGTCAGCTTCCAGTCGTCCGGCGCCGATTCGCTTATGCCGATCAGTTTCGTCATCGGCAGGTTGAAGACACTGAACGCATAGGCCTGACCGATGCAAAGATGTACGCACAATGCCGCCGGCGGAACCATCCATCGGCTAAAACCTGGTCCGGCCACGGTGCGCGACCGGGCAAACCATCCCCCACTATCCTGTTGCATACCCTCGTCCTCCCTAAAGCATCGACGACACATCGGAATTTATATCGCCATGCGACGTAAAATTTATATCGGGATGCGACATATGGCTACCCTCTAATATCTCGACCATAGTTTAACCTTGGGATAAGTTGGCGCCCGGAGTGTGCCTGGGCAAAGCGGCTGCTGTATACAATCGGGCGGTGCGCTGCCACGCGGCCGAAGTGTCTTGAAATCGCGCGTCAATGCGGCTATCACCCGCGCCACAGGTGCATCGGCGCAGGGTTTGCCGCTTTAGCTCAGTTGGTAGAGCACATCATTCGTAATGATGGGGTCGCGTGTTCGAGTCACGCAAGCGGCACCATTCCCGCCCTGTTTCATTGGGCGAGCCGCCGGGCATCAAAGCCGGTAAGCCGCCTTCGCCAGCCCGTATGCCAGGTCGCGCGCGATGGTTCGCGCTTCTTCCTCGTCCAGCCGGTGGTCGGCGACCAGACGCGCGAGATAAGCGCAATCAACGCGGCGGGCCATGTCATGGCGCGCGGGAATGGACAGATAGGCGCGCGTATCGTCGTTGAAGCCGACGGTGTTGTAGAAGCCGGCCGTCTCGGTCGTCGTCTCGCGGAAACGGCGCATCCCCTCCGGGCTGTCGAAGAACCACCAGGCGGGCCCGAGCTTCAGCGCCGGATAGTGGCCTGCAAGTGGAGCGAGCTCACGCGAATAGGCCGTTTCGTCGAGAGTGAAGAGAATGAGGGTGAGGCGCGGATCGTTGCCGAACGCGTCAAGTAGCGGCTTCAGCGCGCGGACATAGTCGGTCGGCTGCGGGATGTCGGCGCCCATGTCCAGCCCGAACGCAGCGAATACACCCGGATTGTGGTTCCGGTACGAGCCCGGATGAATCTGCATGACCAGACCGTCGTCGACGCTCATGCGGGCCATCTCGGTGAGCATCTGCGCCCGGAAGATCTCGGCATCCTCCGGCGAGACGGTGCCGGACAGGACACGCTCGAAGAGAAGGGCGGCGGCCGGTTGCGACAGGTCGGCGGTGCGGGCGGTCGGATGGCCGTGATCCGTCGCGGTCGCGCCGCGCTCCTTGAAATAGGCGCGCCGCGCGCGGTGTGCGGCGAGGTAGCCGTTCCAGTCGAGCGCGTTGCCGGTCATCTCGACCAGTTTCCGCACATTGTCGGCGAAACCGGTGCTATCGGGATTGACGACGGCGTCCGGCCGGTAGGTGGGAACGACGCGGCCGTCCCAGCCCGAGGCGCGGATGGCATCATGCGAGGCGAGATCGTCGAGCGCGCTGTCCGTCGTCGCGATCACCTCGATATTGAATTTGCGATAAAGCGCGCGCGGGCGCAGTTCCTCGGTCTGCAGCGCGTCGGAAATGCGGTCGTAGAGTGCATCGGCGTTGCCGGGGCCGAGCCGGTCGGCGATGCCGAACACGGTTTCGAGCGAATGCTCGAACCAGAGCCGTGAAGGCGTGCCGGCGAACAGATAGAAATTCTCGGCGAACAGGCGCCAGATCTTGCGGCCGTCCGCCTCCACCTCACCACCGTCGCGACGTGCGACACCGAGTTGTTCCAGCTTCACGCCCTGCGAATAGAGCATGCGCGTCACATAGTGGTCGGGCTTGACGAAGAGCGTGGCGGGGTCCGGGAAGGGCTCGTCCTTCGCATACCAGGCGGGATCGGTATGACCGTGCGGAGAGACGATGGGCAGGCCGGCGACTGCCTCATAAAGCCGCCGGGCGATTTCACGAGCCGACGGCTCGATCGGAAAAAGCCTGTCCGGATGCAGTGCCATTCTCCTCCCCCTCTATAAAATTCTTATTTTTTCGGGTCGCTTGGATGCGCCAAACAAAGCCTGTTGGCAACCCCGAGGCCTCGACAGGGTAGCCAAAGGGTCACCGGCGCGACGTGGCCCCAAATGAGATACTATGGCAGAAAACCAGAAATCCGCTATCGACCGCCAGAATTCAAAGGACAATCAAGTCGCCTGATGGAACCGGTTGTGCCAAAAATGGCGGCGCGCCATGCGCCTCCCCATTCCATGTGCCTGGCAGCCGGAAAGGCTTGAGCGGCGGCGCGGTCAACGCATTGCCTGCCCCTTTCGTGATCGACGGCCAGGAAATTCTTCTCCCTGGTCGTAGCCTATTCGGCGTCGTCAGCCGGAGCGGCGTTGAGCAGTCCGTAACGCTCCTCGCCAATCGACTTCAGAAGGTCGATCTGGGTCTCGAGAAAGTCGATATGGCCCTCCTCGTCCTTCAGCAACTCCTCGAAGAGCTGCATGGTGACGTAGTCGCCGCGATCGTGGCAGATTTCACGCGACTTCTTGTAGGAGGTGCGAGCGTCGTATTCGCCGGCAAGGTCGGCCTCAAGCACTTCCTTCACGTTCTGGCCGATGCGAAGCGGGGCGACGGACTGCGCGTTCGGGTGCCCTTCCAGGAAGATGATGCGCTCGATCAGCCGATCGGCGTGATGCATCTCCTCGATGGACTCCTCGCGCTCCTTCTTCGCCAGCTTCATGTAGCCCCAGTCTTCCAGAAGGCGATAATGCACCCAGTACTGATTGACCGCGCCAAGTTCGAGGAAAAGCGCCTCGTTAAGCCGCTCGATGACCTGCTTTTCGCCTTTCATGATCCCTGCTCCCGTAGTGGCCGCGCAATCCGCGCACTCTATCCAGGAACGGAACTATATCATCGCCGTCGATTCTGGAACGGCGATGATATTCTTCCGTGACCCGGATGATGATTTCCACCACATTCGGGAAGCAGCCGCAACACCGCCCTCGCTTACCCAGCGAATGATAGATCTTCGCGGGGACGATGAGTTGCCAGGGATCGGCATCGAGAAGCGCGACGATCGCGGCCTCGATTTCCTTTTCCTGGATGATGTTGCAGTGACAGATCAACATTTGGGACAGATCAGCATTCTGGTAACATCAGCATTCAGGCTTCGGGCCGCTCGTCGTGAAATTGAAGCATTTGGTCAGGCGGACGCCGAGCGTCTGGTTGTCAATGCCGCCCACATGCTCGAAAGCGTAGCCGACGCTCAGATCGTAGCCGCTTTCAAACCCGTAGCCGGCGGAAACCTGGACCAGATGGTCGGTGCCCTCGACCTGAAAATGCCGGATCTCGCCGGTCAGTTCGCCATGCCAGGGACCGCGCTTCAGCGACGTACCGAGCGTCGTATAGACCGCATTGTCATCAGCGCCGCCGTAGTTGCTGAAATAGGCGACCTCGCCAAGAACGCCAAATGTCACACCGTCGCCGATCTCGGTATCCTTGGCGACGCCGGCGATGACGCCGTTTTCGTCGCCATAGTCGCCGGAACCGGCGGAAAGGTGCCGATAGCCGAGGTTGTACTTGAAGCCCGGAAGGTTCGGGATCTCCTCGCCGAACAGCGTCACGGCGAAATTGTCGAGCCGCCCGGTATTGCCGGCACCGCCGTCGGCGAGATGAGCACGGCCGCGATTGGTGAAAAGCGATTCCGAAAGCACGGTGGTATCGGCGAAGAAAGTGTTCACCGCCAGCGTATGCTTGCCGAAATCGGTGTTGAACGTATAGGCGGCGCCGAGGCCCCAGACTTCGGAAAGCTCATAGTCCTCGGCATAGTTGGTGCCGAAAACGCCGGGGGCGATATCCCAGGCGAAGCCGAAGGCCGGCTCGTGCTTGCCGGCGGTGAACGACCAGTTGCCGACATCCGCCTGGAAGTCGATCGTATCCATGTAGAGCCCGATATTGCACATGGTGCAATCCTTGGGCGGGATCGGATCCTTCACCTGTTCGAGCGTCAGGCCGAGATTGACCGAGAACACCTGCGTCAATCCCAGCTTCACCTCGAGCGTGTTCGAGCTGAGGTAGAGGTTGTTGAACTCGGCCGACGGATCCTGCGAATGGAACAGCCAGTCATTGTCGAATTCAAGATTGAGCTTGCCGGCGATATAAGGATAGTTCGGCGTCTCGGCGGCCTGGGCCGGCTTGGCATCGTCTGCGGCAAGGGCCGCCGTCGGCAGCGCAAAGGCCAGTCCCGCCGCGATCAGCAAGGCATTCCTGTTCATTTCATGTCCCCTCGGAAACCAACGGTAAGAAAATCTGTTACGGTATAACATCTCGCTATACAAACCCCGCTGCCGGAGCGCAATGCAAGGCTCGTCGAACCCACCCCGGGCGCCAACCGTGCCGCCGTCGCGCTTGCCGGCAATACCCAAATGGCCAGGGTGAGGGCCGCTGTCGCCACGACGGCAAGACGCCTTTCCAGACCAACGCTGATCATGGTCGCCCTCAATGTACCGTCTGCCCGGAGGGCGCGCGGGCACGCATGAGGATGTCCTCGATGACGCCGGCAGGGATCGGTAAAAGTTTCTGCTCGAAGCCGGAAAGGGCCGCGGCGAAGTCCCTTGCCGCCTCGCCTACCTCGCGCGCTCTCGGCGCACAGGCGAGCGCTCCAAGGCAAAGCTCCGCCGCACGGGCGTCCTCGTGCTGATTGGCGGCTATGATACCGAGCGTCAGGCATTCGTCGCGGCAGATATGATGCGCACCGAAGGGAAAGGCGCGTAGCGGGCAATGCGCGCAACGCCCGAGCGTGCGGATGAAATGGGAAAGCTCGGCCAGCGCGACACGCGCGTCCGAACTGCCGAGAATATCCGAATAGAGCCCCCAAGCCATTTCCCACGGGACGACGGAGCCGGTATCGTAACCCGCCGTCCAGTGACGATAGCCTTCCAGGACAAGCTTTTCGGCCGGCCGCTCGAAATAGCAGCCCCCGAAGCAGTCACGATCCCCCACGCCGGATCGCATCGCCAACTCCCGCCGCCTTCGCGGCCGTAGGAAAATCGCAGGAATCGAGAACGGGAACGGCGGACCATTTGCGCAGCCCGCTCTCCGCGCCCGGAGGCAGGCTCATGGTATAGGACATAGTTACCTCCAATCGAAAGGGTCCAAGGCCCTGACATCAAAGGGATGCGCCTCAAGCGCGGTTGCGTCATAAACACTGCCGCGCGGGCGATTGTCAAATGCTATCTTTTAGAATTTCTCCAACAAATCAATGATTTAGAATTATTCTAAACTGGAGCGCACCGCACAAGTTTAGCGGATTCGCGCACCATTTTCCGGATCGAAGAGGAAGGCGTCGGATGGGTCGAAGCCGGTTTCGATCGTACCGCCCTCCGCGATCCCGCCGGCGTCGCGCAGTTCGATGGTCAAGGGCTGCTCCTCTCCGGCCCGTGCATAGGCATAAGAGGCGCCGCCAAGGTTCTCGATGACATCGATCCTGGTCTTCAGTCGCACCGAACCGGCCGGGCTAAAATGTTCAGGGCGCACGCCGAGGACGAGTTCTGCGCCTTCGGCCGGACCCTCGCTCTTGAGCGTGACCGGAACTTCCACGCCGTCGAAATCCGGCAGCGAAATGCGGACCTTGCCGTTTGCGCGTCCTGTCGCCTTCGCGCGCAGGAAATTCATCTTCGGCGAACCGATGAAGCCCGCGACGAAGACGTTGTCGGGATCGCGATAGAGTTCGAGAGGGGAGCCGACCTGCTCGACCCGGCCAAGCCTCAGCACCACGATCTTGTCGGCCAGCGTCATCGCCTCGACCTGGTCGTGGGTCACATAGACCATGGTGGCGCCGAGATCCTTGTGCAGCTTGGCGATCTCCAGCCGCATCTGCACGCGCAGTTCCGCGTCTAGGTTTGACAGCGGCTCGTCGAAGAGAAAGACCTGCGGCTCGCGCACGATCGCCCGGCCGATGGCCACGCGCTGGCGCTGGCCGCCGGACAATTGCTTCGGCTTGCGCTTCAAAAGCTGGTCGAGATGCAGGATGGCGGCCGCCTTCCTGACACGCTCGGCAACGACGGCACGGTCCGTGCCCGTCATGCGCAGGCCGAAGCCCATATTCTCCTCGACCGTCATATGCGGATAAAGCGCATAGGACTGGAACACCATGGCAATGCCGCGATCGGCCGGGTCGACCCGCGTCACATCGCGGCCGCCGATGGAAATCGCCCCGGCGGTCGCGTCCTCGAGGCCGGCGATCAGCCTCAACAACGTCGACTTGCCGCATCCCGACGGGCCCACGAAGACGACGAACTCGCCTGCCGCGACCGACAGGCTGACGCTGTGGATGATTTCGGCATTGCCGAAGGATTTCTTCACTTCCTTCAGTTCGACGCCCGACATCGATCTTCCTCCCTGTCACTCAGCCCCGGCGCCACGGCCGGGCCGTCCGTTGCCGGACGACATCACGAACGCGGCCCGAGCCGGCTTGCCATGTCCTCCATGATCGCCTGGGCGCAGCTGCGCACCAAAGGCTCCCATTCCTCGAGCCTGGTCATCGGAATTCGATAGGCCGGCGCGGTCACCGACACGCCGGCCACGAAATCGCGATTCGGTGAATGGATGGGCGCGGCCACGCAATGGATGCCCGGTTCATGCTCCTCACGGTCATAGGCGACACCGGCCCGCCGGATTGCGGCGACCTCGCGCCGCAGCGCGTCGGCGTCGTGCAGCGTCACCGGCGTGTGGGCATGGAAATGAAGCAATGCGATGCGCCGTTCCACCTCGGCGTCGGGCAGCGCCGACAGCGCCGCCTTGCCGACGCCGGTGCAATAGACCGGAGACGCGTTGCCGATCTGGGAGTGCATGCGCACCATCTGCCTCCCCTCGACCTTGTCGAGATAGACCACCTCCGAGCCGCTCAGCACGCCGAGATGCACCGTCTCGCCGGTGGCGTCGTGCAACCGGCGCAGATGCGGCTCGGCCACCAGACGGAACTGGTTATCCGACCATGCTTTCGATGCCAGCCGCAAAAGACGGATGCCGAGTTCGTAAGAATGATCGCCGCGTACCGACAGCAGGCCCTCCTCGACCAGATTGGATATCTGCCGATGCAGCGTGCCGCGCGGCTGGTCGATCTTCTTCAACAGGTCGGTGAAGCGCGGCGGCGTGGCGGCGGCGGCGACGGCATCGAGCACGTCCATCGCCTTTCCCAGCGTCCCGGTTGCATTGGGCCCGGCTCCATTGGCGTCCGCACGCCGCGGCATATCTCGCTCCGACCGTATCAATTGCCTTGACAAGCCCGATAGCATGGCGGAATAATTCTGAATAGTCAAATTGTATTCCATATAGTGGAATTAATTGGCTGACAGGCCTTAGGCTGACGGAGTTTCCGGCAGGGCGAGAAGTCCGGTTGGCCGGAAAACAATCCCGGGAGGAAGTTTCATGAAATTTCGGCTGAAATCCATGCTGGCGGGCGCGGCCATCTCGGCGCTTCTGGTATCCCAGGCCCTGGCGGGCCAACTCGTCATCAATACGGACACGTCGGACCCGGCGCCGCAAAAGGCATTCGAATACCTGATCGACGCGTTCCAGAAGGCCAATCCGGACATCAAGGTCAAATGGAACAAGTTCGACCATGAGGGCTACAAGAGCGCCATCCGCAACTTCCTGACCGCCGACGCGCCGGACCTCGCCAACTGGTACGCCGGCAACCGCATGGCGCCCTTCGTCAATGCCGGGCTCTTCGCCGACGTCTCCGATGTCTGGAAGGAAAACAATCTCGACGCCCAGCTTAAATCCGCCCTGCCCTCGATGACGATCGACGGCAAGCAATGGGGCGTGCCCTACACCTACTACCAGTGGGGCATCTATTACCGCGCCGACATCTTCAAGGACAAGGGGATCGAGCCGCCGAAGACGTGGGACGAGCTGCTCGCGGCCTGCAAGAAGCTGAAGGAAGCCGGCATCACGCCTTTCGCCATCGGCACCAAGCCGCTATGGCCGGCGGCCGGCTGGTTCGACTATCTCGATCTCAGGACGAACGGCTACCAGTTCCACATGGACCTGACCGCCGGCAAGGTGCCCTACACCGATCCCAGGGTCAAAAAGGTGTTCGAGCATTGGGCCGAACTGGTGAAGCCCGGTTACTTCATCGACAACGCCGCCGCGCTCGACTGGCAGGACGCCGTGCCGCTCTTCGCACAGGGCAAGGCGGCAATGTACCTGATGGGCAATTTCGCCGTCGACGTGATGAAGAATGCCGGGCTGAAAGAAGACCAGATCGGCTTCGTCAAGTTCCCAACCATCGATCCCAGCATCCCCGACGCCGAGGATGCGCCGACCGATACGGTCCATATCCCGGCGAAGGCCAAGAATATTCCCGAAGCGAAGAAATTCCTGGCGTTCCTCGCCAAGCCCGAAACGCAGACGGAAATGAACAAGATCCTCGGTCAGCTTCCGGTCAACAACCAGGCGAAAGTGAGCGACGACAAGTTCCTGAAGCAGGGCTTCGATCTTCTGTCGAACGCGGCCGGCCTCGCGCAGTTCTATGACCGCGACGCACCGGCGGCCATGGCCAAGGCGGGCATGGAAGGCTTTCAGCACTTCATGGCCCAGCCCGACGATATCGACCAGATCCTGAAGCAGCTCGATCGGGCCGAAAAGCAGGCCTACAAATAGGCGGACCGTAGCGGCCGGCACCTGCCGGCCGCTACGAATTTCTACGGCCAGACCAGTGCTTCACGCGCATTTACCCGGAAGTCCCAAACAGCGGAGGAATGCGAGATGAGTTCCTCGGCCACGGCAAGCCTGGCCGCCGCGTCGCCGCAACGCGGCTACTGGCACCGCAACCAGCGCAAGCTGGCGCCGATCCTTTTCCTGGCTCCCGGCGCCATCATGTTCGCGGTCTATGTTGTCATCCCGATCTTCCAATCGATCTGGATCAGCTTCTATGACTGGGATGGGCTGAGCCAGAAGGTCTGGATCGGGTTCGCCAACTATACGGAACTCTTCCACGACCCGGCCTTCTATGTGTCCCTGAAGAACAACATCATCTGGCTGGTGCTCTATATGCTGGCGGTACCGGCTGGGCTCGCCATCGCCATCTTCCTCAACCAGAACGTCGTCGGTATCCGGCTCTACAAGTCGCTGTTCTTCTTCCCCTTCGTCATCAGCCAGGTCGTGGTCGGGCTGATCTTCTCCTGGTTCTATGCGCCGAACATCGGGATTTTCCCGCAGATCACCGAGGCGCTCGGGCTCGGAAGGATCGCCGTTCTTGCCGACGCACGCTACGTCACTTACGGCATCATCGCGGCGGGGCTCTGGCCGCAGATCGCCTATTGCATGATCCTTTATCTCACCGGGCTGAACAATGTCTCGCCCGACCAGATCGAAGCCGGCCGGCTCGACGGCGCGCGCGGCTGGCGCATGTTGTGGCACGTCATCCTGCCGCAACTGCGCCCCGCGACCTTCATCGCCGTGGTCGTCACGATCATCGGCGCGCTGCGTTCCTTCGACCTCATCTCGATCATGACCGACGGCGGCCCCTACGGGTCGAGCCGGGTGCTCTCCTACTACATGTTCGAGGAGGCGCTTTCCGAATATGGCTACCGCATGGGCTACGGCGCCGCGATCGCGGTGGTGCTGTTCATCATCATGATGTTCTTCATCACCGGTTTCGTCTGGCACATGGTCAAGACCGAGCGGGAAGGCTGAGCGATGTTCCCACGACCGATCGAGAAGGCCACCCCCACCGCCCGCGCCGCCTACCAGATCGCGCTGCCGATCGCGCTTATCGTCTGGCTGTTGCCGCTGATCGGGATCGCCGTCACCTCCTTCCGCCCGGCGAGCGATCTCGCGTCCGGCAATTATTTCGGCGTGCCGAGCCAGCTTGCGGCCTGGAATTATGTCAACGTGTTCCAGCAATCGCCGATGGGCCGCTATATCTTCAATTCCTTCCGCATCACGATCCCCGCGGTCATCGGCGCGGTGGCGCTTTCCTGCCTTACCGGTTTCGCGCTTTCCACCTACCGCTTCCGCGCCAATCTTTTCATCTTCTTCATCTTCGTCGCCGGCAATTTCGTGCCGTTCCAGATCCTGATGGTGCCGGTGCGGGACCTCACGCTGAAGCTCGGCCTCTACGACACGGCGACCGGGCTGGTCCTGTTCCACGTCGCCTTCCAGACCGGGTTCTGCACGCTCTTCATGCGCAATTTCATCAAGGCGCTACCTTACGAGTTGCTCGAATCGGCTCGTGTCGAGGGCGTCTCCGAATTCCGCATCTTCTGGTACATCGTATTGCCCCTGATGCGGCCGGCGATCGCGGCGCTTTCGGTACTGATCTTCACTTTCGTCTGGAACGACTATTTCTGGGCGCTGGTGCTGACCCAAGGTGCCTCGACCCAGCCGGTCACCGCCGGCCTATATACGCTGAACGGGCAGTGGGTCTCTTCCTGGCAGCTCGTTTCCGCCGGCGCGATCGTCGCGGCGATGCCGCCGGTCATCATGTTCTTCCTGATGCAGCGCCACTTCATCGCCGGCCTGACGCTCGGCGCGACCAAGGGCTGAGAATGCGGTTTCCCGATCCCGGAACGCCGGAATGCTGGCGCCTCGATACGCCGGCGCAGACACTCGTCTTCGCATCCTGGCGCAGACATCTGCCCACGATCGTCTATTGGGGCGCACCGCTGGCATCCGTTGAGGACCTTACCGCGCTGGCGCAAAGCCAGTTGCGGCCGATCGGAAACGCGGTGCTCGACATTGTGCCGGAACTGTCGATCTGCCCGGAAGAGGGCCGCGGCTTTCAGGGCCAGCCCGGCATAAAGGCATTCGACGGCGAAAGCCGGGCGATGCTGACGCAGTTCCGGCTGGAGGACGTCGAGAGCAATGCGGACATGCTTCGCTTCACCGCTCGCGATGCCGACTGCGGACTGACCTATGCGTCCACGTTCAGGCCTTTTCCCGACAGTGACGTGATCGAGTCCGAGGCGGCGCTTTCGTCGGAAGGCGATTTGCCCGTGCGGATCGAATGGCTGGCCGCGCCGGTACTCGCCCTGCCCGAGACCACACCCAGCTTCATCGAATATGCCGGGCGATGGACGCAGGAATTCGGCGAACGCCGCGTCGCCTTCCAGCGCGGCGTGCATATGCGCGAGGCACGGCGCGGACGCACCGGCCACGATCATTTCCCAGCGATCATCGTTCCACAGCCAGGCTGCACATTCGACGGGGGCGAAGCGTACGGCGTGACTTTCGCCTTCTCCGGTGCACACCGACTGACCGTCGAGGAGACGCCCGATGGGCGGCGCTTGTGCCAGATGGGCGTTGCGGAACCGGCGATGCTGACGAAGGGCGAGGCGGTTTCCTCGGAAAAGGCCTACCTCGCCTATTCGCACGACGGCCTGAACGGGCTGGCACGGTCCTTCCAGCGGCATGTCCGCAACCACATCGTCCCCTTCCCGGAACCGGCGCGGCCGCGCCTCGTCCACTATAATTGCTGGGAGGCAGTCTATTTCGATCACCGGCTGGACGTGCTGAAGGAGCTAGCCGAGCGCGCGGCCCGGATCGGCGCGGAGCGCTTCGTGCTCGACGACGGCTGGTTCGGTTCGAAGCACCACGGGCGCGACGACGACACGACGAGCCTCGGCGACTGGCATGTCGATCGGCGCAAATATCCCGACGGGCTGGCACCGCTGATCGAGCATGTGGAAAGGCTCGGCATGCGTTTCGGCCTCTGGGTCGAGCCGGAGATGGTCAATCTCGACAGCGAGCTTGCCCGCGCTCATCCAGACTGGATCATCCTGCCGGAAGGGCGCGAGTCTATCACCGGACGCGGTCAGCATGTGCTCGACCTTACCAATCCCGCCGTCACGGATCATTTATTCGAACGGCTCGATGTACTGCTTTCCGAATACAGCATCGACTATCTGAAATGGGACATGAACCGCGATCTGACGCTCGCCGTCGACCACGACGGGAAGCCGTTGCTTCGCCGCCAGGTCCATGCCGTCTATGCGCTGATCGACCGCCTGCGCGAAGCGCACCCGTCAGTCGAGATCGAGAGCTGCGCGTCGGGCGGCGCACGCATCGACTATGGCATATTGAAGCGTACGCACCGCGTCTGGCTATCGGATTCCAACGATGCGCATGAGCGCTGGAAAATGCAGAACGCCGCCATGCAGTTCCTGCCGCCGGAGATCGTCGGCAGCCATGTCGGGCCACGTCATTGCCATACGTCGGGGCGGGAGCTTGCGATGGCGTTCCGCGCTGCCGTCGCGATGAGCGGCCATATGGGCTTCGAGATGGATCTGCGCGAACTCACCGAGGATGAGGAAGCGACGCTTGCGCGTTACACGGCGCTCTACAAGGAGAACCGCGACTGGATGCATCGCGGCAGCCAGTACCGGCTGCAACCACCGCGCCCTGAGATCCTGGCGCAGATGTTCGTTTCGGAGGCGAAGGACCGGTTCATGGTCTTCTCTGCGACCATGGCCGTGCCGCAATCCGAGACAACCGGACCACTCCGGCTAGCAGGACTGGACGGGAACGCAAAATACCGGCTGCGCCTGCTCAACGTGGACGACATTTCCCGCCGCGCTACGCGATGGTTCGACAGCCCGCTTGCGGTGGAGAAGGGGTTGTCGCTGATCGGCGGCACGCTGATGCAGTCCGGCATCGTACTACCTGTGCCATTCCCCGATACGATGTGGCTGGTCGAAGGGATCAGGGAAAGCTAATGACAGCGCAAATTGCATCCGGGCTTGCTTGTCGCTCGTGTGATCGCGTTACCCGGACGCGCTTCCATGGTGATTGTTGAATGAAGAATTCCCCTTTCTGCGCGGCGATCGACTGGGGAACGTCCACCTTCCGACTCTGGCTGCTCGATGCGGACGGCAATGTGCTCGCCGAGCGCCGCTCGGATGACGGCCTGCAGGGCATCGGCGAGCGAGAGGGATTCCCCGGAATCATGGAAAGCCATCTGGCCGAAACCGGCACGCCGGACGGCCTTCCCGTCATCGTCTGCGGCATGGCCGGCTCGCGGCAGGGCTGGGTCGAAGCGCGCTATCTCGACACGCCTGCCCCGCTCGACCGTGTCGTCGAGAGCGCGGTGCGGGTGGAAGGGATTTCGCGCGACGTGCGCATCCTCCCCGGCGTCGCGCAGCGCGATCCCGATCATCCCGACGTCATCCGCGGCGAGGAAACGCAGCTTCTGGGAGCGGGGGCGTCGGGTATCGAAGACGGCCTTTTCTGCATGCCGGGCACGCATTCGAAATGGGTCGCGCTCAAGGCCGGCACGCTGGAAGCATTTGCCACTTACATGACCGGCGAACTGTTCGGCCTGCTTGCCCGGCAATCGATCCTCGCCCACGCCATCAACGACACGAAGGTGAAGCCGGACGATCCCGATTTCATCTCGGCGGTCGAAGCCGGCATGGCCCGTCCCGCCGACATTGCCAATCGAATCTTCGAGATAAGACCGTCGCAGCTTCTTGGTTTTTCTGCCGTCGGTTCGGGCGCGGTGCGGCTTTCCGGTGCGCTGATCGGCACCGAGATCACCGGCGCAAAAGCGCGGTTCGGCAGATTGGATCATGTCCACCTGATTGCATCGGGGTCGCTGTCGAGCCTCTATGCCAAGGCGCTGGAGGCCACGGGGTCGACCGTCGATACACTCGATGCCGAAGAGGTCGTGCGCCGCGGGCTGTACGCCGCCGCCTGCCGCTTCTGGAGCTGAACGATGACATCGGGTGTAAAATGGCCGGCCTTCAAGCGTCCCCTGGTGGCGATCCTGCGCGGCATCCGCCCGGAGGAAACAGCGGGCATCGTCGACACGCTTGTCCAGGCCGGCTTCGAGGCGATCGAAATCCCACTCAATTCGCCGGAGCCGTTCCGCTCGATCGAGATCGCCACGAAACGCGCTCCGGCCGGATGCCTGATCGGCGCGGGAACCGTCCTCACTGTTGCCGAGGTTGAAAGACTTGCCGATGCCGGCGGGCGGCTGATGGTCAGCCCAAATGTCGATGCCGATGTGGTCCGGGCGGCCTCCAAAAAGGGTATGGTCACCATGCCCGGCGTCTTCACGGCGACCGAAGCGCTTCTCGCCGCCTCGGCGGGCGCCTCGGCGTTGAAATTCTTTCCCGCAAGCGTACTCGGGCCTTCGGGGATCAATGCCATCCGAGCCGTGCTGCCGAAGGGGATGGAGGTCGGCGCGGTCGGCGGTGTCTCGGAGCGCGATTTCGATGCCTATGCGAAGGCCGGCATACGGATTTTTGGGCTAGGATCGAGCCTCTACAAGCCGGGCGCAACTGCGGCTGAAATCGGCGCCAAGGCACACACCGTTATCGCCGCCTACGACGCGGCGTTCGGAGGCGCAGGTCAATGACGCGGCGTCACCTCGGCGTCTGCTACTATCCCGAACACTGGCCGGAAGAGCTGTGGACCGAGGATGCGCGGCGGATGGTGGAGCTCGGGCTCACCTTTGTGCGCATCGGCGAGTTCGCCTGGTCGCGGCTGGAACCGGCACGAGGCGATTTGCAATTCGACTGGCTGGAGCATGCGATCGACACACTGCACGAGGCCGGCCTCAAGATCGTGCTCGGCACGCCGACCGCCACGCCACCGAAATGGCTGGTGGACGAGATGCCGGACATGCTGCCGGTCGGCGAGAACGGGCGCGTGCGCGGTTTCGGTTCCCGCCGGCATTACGATTTCTCGCATGAAGGCTACCGGCGTGAATGCGCCCGCATCGTCACGCTTCTGGCCGACAGGTTTGGACGGCATCCCGGCGTCGCCGCGTGGCAGATCGACAACGAATATGATTGCCACCGCACCACGCTTTCCTATTCGGACACGGTGCGGCGGGCCTTTCGCGAGTGGCTGCAGCGGAAATACCAGTCACCGGACGCGCTCAACCGGGCATGGGGCAACGTCTTCTGGTCGATGGAATATGGCTCCTTCGATGAGATCGAACTGCCGGCCGGCGCGGTCACCGAACTCAACCCAGCGCATCGCATGGATTTCCGACGCTTTGCCTCCGAAGAGGTGGCGCGCTTCAACAAGCTGCAGGCCGACATCATCCGCGCCCGATCACCGGGACGCGATATCATCCATAATTTCATGGGGCGGACGCTCGCCTTCGACCATTTCGACGTCGGTTCGCAGCTTGATGTTTCGAGCTGGGATTCCTATCCGCTCGGCTTCCTCGAAGACCGTTCGGATGAAGGCGGCGAGTGGAAGCGCCGCTTCGTCCGGGCAGGCGATCCCGACTTCCAGGCCTTCCACCACGACCTTTACCGCGCCACCTCCGGCGGGCGCTGGTGGGTGATGGAGCAGCAGCCGGGGCCGGTGAACTGGGCGCCGCACAATCCGGCTCCACGCGAGGGCATGGTGCGGCTCTGGACATGGGAGGCCTTTGCCCACGGCGCCGAGACGGTCAGCTATTTCCGCTGGCGGCAGGCGCCTTTCGCGCAGGAACAGATGCATGCGGGGCTTTTGAGGCCGGATAGTGTCGAGGCCGAAGGTTTTCGCGAGGCGAAGAAGGTCGCGGAGGAAATCGCGGGACTCGACCTGCCGCGTGGCGGCAAAAGTGAGGCAGCGATCGTCTTCGACTACCCATCCGCATGGGCCTGGGAAATCCAGCCGCAGGGGCGCGAATTAGACTATTTCCGGCTGGTCTTCGATTTCTACCGATCGCTGCGCCGGCTTGGCCTTTCCATCGATATCCTGCCGGCAACGACCGGCGATCTTTCCGACTATCGGCTGGTGCTGGCGCCGGGCCTTTTCGCCTGGAGCGATGTTCTCCGGAAGGCGCTTGCCGACTACGAGGGCATCGCGCTCATCGGGCCGCGCGCCGGCTCCAAGACGCAAGACTTCTCCATCCCCGGCGCTATGCCGCCGGATCTGCCTGAAAGTCTTCCGGGTCTGGTCGTCTCGCGCGTGGAAACGCTACGCGCGGACGTACCGGTCTCGGTCGAAGGCGGCGGAACGCTGAAATTCTGGCGCGAGTTCGTCGAGCCCAGTGAAACCGAAACGCTGCTCGCGGCACATGACGGCTGGCCGGTGCTCTCGCAGCGCGGAGCGCTCCACTATCTTGCCGGCTGGCCGGACGGGACACTGATGCGGCGTATCCTGGAAAGGCTCGCAAACGAAGCCGGTATTACCACGACATGGCTACCCGACGGCCTGCGCATTCGGCGCGATGGCAGGCATCTCTTCGCGGTGAATTACGGCGACCAGCCCTGCGATCTCGCCGCGTTCGGTATAAATGGAAAGGCCCTGCTCGGCGGGCTGGTCCTCGAACCATCTGGGGTGGCGATCCTGGAGGTCGCCTAGGCAGGTTCTCTCTGGCATCATTCGCGAAATGACAATGCCATCCTTCCCCGACCTGCCTGTTTCGGCCGCGCTCCCGCGCCTCCTAGCGGACCTCGAACAAGGTTCGAACGCCGTGTTGATAGCGCCGCCCGGCGCCGGCAAAACGACACTGGTGCCGCTCGCTTTGCTCGACGCGCCGTGGCGCGGCGAGCGCAAGATCCTGCTGCTCGAGCCGAGACGGCTGGCCGCCCGCGCTGCGGCCCGGCGCATGGCGAGCCTGCTTGGCGAGGAAGCCGGCGAAACGGTCGGTTACCTGATGCGCATGGACCGGCGGGTATCGGCGCGGACGCGCGTCGTCGTCGTCACCGAAGGTGTCCTGGCACGGATGATCGTCGACGATCCGGAGCTTCCGGACTATGCGGCGATCCTGTTCGACGAATTCCACGAGCGTTCGCTCGACGGCGATTTCGGTCTGGCGCTGGCTCTCGACATACAAGAGGCGCTGCGGCCGGATCTGCGGCTCGTCGTCATGTCCGCCACGCTCGAAGGCAAGCGCATGGCAAGGCTCCTCGGCGACGCGCCCGTCATCGAAAGCGAAGGGCGCGCCTGGCCGGTCGACATCCGGTACGAGGAGCAGGCGCGCGACATGCCGATCGAGGCGGCGGTGGCCACCGCCGTGCGAAAGACGCTCGCCTCGGAGCCGGGCAGCATCCTCGCCTTCCTGCCCGGCCAGCGCGAGATCGAGCGGACGGCGGAACGGCTCGCCGGCAATGTGCCGGCGGATACGGATATCGCGCCGCTCTACGGCAATCTAGACGGGCGCGCGCAGGATGCGGCGATCCGACCATCGGAGCCGGGCCGCCGCAAGGTGGTGCTGGCCACGGCAATCGCCGAAACCTCGATAACCATCGACGGCGTGCGCATCGTCATCGACAGCGGGCTGGCACGGCTGCCGAAATACGAACCGGCGACCGGGCTGACGCGGCTGGAGACCGTCCGCGTATCGCGCGCCTCCGCCGACCAGCGCGCCGGACGCGCCGGGCGTACCGCGCCCGGTATCGCCATCCGCCTCTGGCGCGCGGAGCAGACGGCATCGCTGCCGGCCTTCGCCGCGCCGGAAATGCTGGAGGCCGACCTTTCCGGTCTTCTCCTGGATTGCGCGGCGTTCGGCGTGAGCGACCCGACAGGGCTGCGCTTCCCCGATCCGCCGCCCGCTGCGGCGCTGGCGGAAGCAAGGGCGCTGCTGCTTCAGCTCGACGCCATCGATGAGGCCGGACGGCTGACCGAGGCCGGAGCGGCGATGCGGCGGCTGGCCCTGCCGCCGAGGCTCGCGCATATGGTGGCCGAGGCGGCAAAGCTTGGCCATGCCGGGCAAGCGGCGGAATTGGCGGTGCTTCTTACCGAGCGTGGGCTTGGCGGCAACGGCGTCGATCTCGACGCCAGGCTAGCGCGTTTCCGGGCCGATCGCTCGTCGCGTGCCGCAAGCGCAAAGGCGATGGGGCGGCGGATCGCGCAGATGGCGGGCGGCGGCGATGACGGGGCTCGGGCCTCGGCCGGCGCGCTCCTCCTCCACGCATGGCCCGACCGTGTCGCGCGGGCGCGCGGAGGGCCGGGGCGCTACGTACTGGCCAATGGACGCGGCGGCGTCATGGACGAGACGGAGCCGCTGGCGCGCGAGCCCTATCTCGTCGTCGCCGAGCTTCAGGGCGCGGCTGGGAACAGCCGCATCGCCAGTGCGGCGGCGGTCTCCGAGGAAGAAATTCGCGCGGCGCTCGGCCATCGCATCGAACGACGGACTGAAACGGTTTTCGACGTACAGAAGCGGTCGCTGCGGACCCGCGAAGTCGAGCGGCTTGGCGCGATAACACTCGCCGAACGGCAGGCGTCGCCGCCTTCAGGTGACGCGGCCAATGCCGCTCTCATCGACGCCATTCGTTCACACGGACTAGCAACCCTGCCCTGGGATAGATCGGCCGTGACGCTCCGCGAGCGGCTCGGCTGGCTCCATCGCGGCCTCGGAACGCCGTGGCCGGATATGTCGGATGCAGCGCTGCTCGCCAATCTCGAGGATTGGCTGTTGCCCTTCCTGCCGGGTGACGCATCGCTCGACCGCCTGGACGCGAGAGTGCTCGGAGAAGCGCTTTTGTCGCTCGTGCCGCATCCGTTGCAGCGGGAGGTGGACAGGCTCGCGCCGACGCATTTCCCTGCACCTTCCGAAAGCCGTGTCCCGATCCGCTACGAGGGCGAACAACCTCTCCTTTCGATCCGCGTGCAGGAACTCTACGGCCTCGACCGGCATCCGGCGATCGCCGAAGGAACGATCCCGCTGACGTTGGAACTCCTGTCACCGGCACATCGGCCGATCCAGACCACGCGCGACCTGCCGGGATTCTGGCGCGGTTCCTGGGCCGACGTCAGGGCGGAAATGCGCGGGCGATATCCCAAGCATGTCTGGCCCGAAAACCCGCTTCAGGCGCAGGCGACCTCGCGCGCCAAGCCGCGCGGCAGCTGACGTTCCGATATCGCTTGGCACCGGCCTCCAGTCGTCGCATAAGCGCTGGACCATGATACAGGACCTTTTGGCTCCCGACGCCGCCCAAAGCAGCCAGCTCAGGCTGACCACGCTCATCCGCCTGCGCTGGATGGCGATCGTCGGCCAGAGCGCGGCGGTGATCGTCGTCGCCTATGTGCTGCGCTTTCCGGTGCCCGTCAGCCTGTGCTTCGCCCTGATCGCGTGCGCGGCCTGGCTGAACCTGTTCCTTGCCTTTCGCTATCCGGCGACCCAGCGCCTTGGTCCCGGCTCGGCCTTTGCCATCCTGATCTTCGACGCGCTGCAACTCGCCGGCCTGCTCTACGTGACCGGCGGGCTCACCAACCCGTTCTCGGTGCTGATGGCGGTGCCGGTGGTCATCTCGGCGACCTCGCTATCGCTCAGGCTGACGATCCTGCTCGGCGTGGTTACCATCGGCGCGGCCACGCTTCTGGCCTTCCTGCATTATCCGCTCCCCTGGTTCCCCGACAGCGAACTGCGGATGCCCTTCATCTATGTGGCGGGGATGTGGATGGCGGTCGTCTCGTCGATCGCCTTCACCGGCCTCTATGCCTGGCGGGTGGCGGAAGAGGCGCGTCTCCTGGCGACGGCCCTCTCGGCGACCGAACTGGTGCTGCAGCGCGAGCAGCACCTTTCCGCGCTCGACGGACTGGCGGCGGCGGCGGCGCATGAACTCGGAACGCCGCTAGCGACCATCGCGCTGGTCGCCAAGGAGATGGAGCGTGCGCTTGGGCAGGACGCGCGCTATAGCGAAGACGTGACGCTCTTGCGCTCGCAAAGCGAACGCTGCCGCGAGATCCTGAAACGGCTGACCAGCCTCTCCTCGGAGGGCGAAGCGCATATGGCGCGACTGCCGATCACCTCGCTGATCGAGGAGGTGACCGCGCCGCACCGAGATTTCGGCATCGCGATCAAACTCGAACCGGGAGAGAGGATCGGCGCGGAGCCGGTTGCCCGGCGCAATCCCGGCGTGCTCTACGGGCTCGGCAACATCGTCGAGAACGCGGTCGATTTCGCACGCGAGCGGGTCACCGTGCGCTGGCGCTGGAACGAGGAGACCGTCTCGATCGACGTCATCGACGACGGGCCGGGCTTCCCGCCTGAGATACTCGACCGCATAGGCGAGCCTTACATGACCACGAGGCATGCGTCGGAGGAAGGCGGGGGGCTCGGGCTCGGGCTGTTCATCGCCAAGACGCTCGTCGAACGGTCCGGCGCCACGATCCGCTTCACCAACAGCGCCAAGCCCGGCATGGGCGCCACAGTCGGCATCGTCTGGCCTCGAAATCTGTTCGTGGCGGGCGGAATCGGAGAGCCATCCCCATATTGAGCGCAAAAGACGCCCGCAAACTTCCGCAAAAGCCGATTTTGCAATAATAAGAAGAAGGACAAAGAGACGATGGACATTACGATGGAAGCACAAGAAGCGGCCAAGGACTTCGCAGGAGAGGACCGATCCCTCCTGATCGTCGACGACGACAGGCCCTTCCTGACCCGGCTGGCGCGCGCCATGGAAAGTCGCGGCTTCGAGGTCGATACGGCAGAAAGCGTCGAGGAGGCAGTCGCCAAGGCCAAGGCCAAGGCACCTGCATTCGCCGTCATCGACATGCGGCTCGGCGACGGCAACGGCCTCGACGTGGTCCAGGCGATCCGCGACCGGCGGGCAGATGCGCGGACGGTCATTCTCACCGGCTACGGCAACATCGCCACGGCCGTGACCGCGGTGAAGCTCGGCGCTGTCGATTATCTGTCGAAGCCGGCCGACGCGGACGACGTCTATGCCGCGCTGACACGCAGCGGCGGCGAAAAAGCGGCGCCGCCGGAAAACCCGATGTCGGCCGATCGCGTGCGCTGGGAGCATATCCAGCGTGTTTACGAAATGTGCGACCGCAACGTCTCGGAGACCGCGCGGCGCCTCAACATGCATCGGCGGACGCTGCAGCGCATTCTCGCCAAGCGGGCGCCGCGCTGACCGTCATTTCGTTCGCGCGGTGCGCAACCGTTGGATCAGCGCTTCGATCTCCGGCTCACCGAGCGATGAAATTTTCTCGGCGAGCAGGTTGGAGAGTTCAGTCGCGCGCGGCGAAAGCCCGGCAGTGTCGATGACGACGCGCGGATCGGATTGCCCGGCAAGGCGCTGAAGCTCTTCGGCATCGTCCCAGATGATGTTGAAGAAGCCGATGATCTTCTGCACCATTCCCCAATTGGGCACGCCGCGCCTTCCGTGCTCCAGCGCGGAAAGATAGGCTGGGCTGACGCCGATGGAAGCGGCCATGTCGCGCTGCGAGATGCCGCGTTCGCGGCGCAAGAGCCTGAGTTTTTCGCCGAAGGGCGTCATCCCGAGCCGCCCCCACCGCGCCGGCGAAGCCTGACATAGATCGCGCCGGCGCCGCCATGCCGGCGACCCGCCGCTTCCTGCCCGCTGACCAGCGCACGGAAAGGCGGCGTCGCGAACCAGGCCGGAACGGCACGCCTCAACACGCCGTCGCTTTGGAAGGATTCACCTTTGCCAGTGATGACGAGAACATGACGCCGGCCGTCGGCATAGGCGCGATGCAGGAAGGACAAAAGGAGCGCATGAGCCTCGCTTTGGGTGAGGCCATGCAGATCGACGGTCCCCTCGATCGGCAGGCGTCCCTTGGCGAGCTTTTTCCTGGTCGGAAGATCGAGGCTGCGGGGCACCGGGTGGGCTGCCTCCGCGACTGCCGTACGCCTAGGCGCAAGCGTCGGTGTCGGATCCTGTTCCGACACGAACGTTTCGTCGATCGCCGACCCTTCCATCTCGGAAAGTGAAGCGCGGCCACGCCCCTTGAGCGGAACGGTCGTGTGCGTGATACGCGCCCACAGGATGCGGTCTTCGGCTGAAAGCGCTTTCCCGCCACGTCCGCTCATGACACGCCTCCTTCCAGCAGGGCGCGCGGGACGAGCGCGTAGAAATCGGCCGGATGACGGACGACACCGGCAATCTCGCCCGCGGCTGCACCGGACCCCGCGAAAAGGTCGCCACGCGCCGCACCGACGATTGCCGAGCCGGTGTCCTGCGCAATCATCAGGCGGCGGAAGGGTGTGCCGCCGAATGCCGTCAACGACGGCGAGTCGATATAGAAGGGTGTCCCGAACGTGTGCAGCATCCGGTCGACGGCTATCGAGCGGCCGGCGGTGAGTTGGACCTTCGCCGCCGCAACCGGGCCGCTGTCCATATCTTCGACGGCCGCCTCGCGGAAGAAGATGAAGGAACGGTTCCGCCACAATATTTCGTCTATCCGATGCGGATTGGCGCGGAACCAGGCGCGGATCGACTGCATGGTGACCTTTTCGCGGGGGATTTCCCCAAGACCGGCCAGGACGCCTCCCGGCCCCGTGAAGGAATGGCCGGATTTCGCCGCGTAGGTCACGCGGACGGCATTTCCGTCTTCCATGTCGAGACGCGCCGCACCCTGTACATGGACGAAGAACACGTCGACCTTGTCCTCCAGCCAGGCAATCACCGGCGCATGGCCGGCCAAAGCGCCGTTTTCGATCGCCTCGCGGTCGAAATACTCGACGATCCCCTCGGCCGTTTCACGGCCGAAGGCGAAATACGGATCCATATTCGCCGGCCGGTCCGATTCATCGAGATCGACGAGATCGTCCGGCCGCCCATAGAGCGGAAAGCGGAAGCGCTCCGTCTCGAAGCGCGAGGCGGGCAGTTCGGGCTCATAAAAGCCGGTGACAAAACCGGCGCTCGCTGGCGAGGGAGAGACAAGGCAAGGCTGGAAATGCCGCTCGAAGAACGCGCGAGGATTCGAGAGCGGAGTTGCGGCGCGGGCTTCGCGAAACGCACGGCCGAAGGCCTCCGCCTCTATGCCGAGAGATCCTGTCCGATAAGGTTTTGGAGCCGTCTCCGCATGAAGCGCGCAGCGCTGGAATGCGATATATGCGCCGCTCGCCGTCTCATCGGCCCAGCCAGGCAGCGTTGAATAATCGACCGGCGAAAAGAGCGGCGAGAGGATCATCGGCCAGCGGATCGGCTCCAGGAACGCTATTTGGCAGGGCCGGCCGTCATGCCGGCAGGATCAGTCTTCCGCCGTGGCGACCAGCTTCCAGTTCGGATCGCTCGAACGCGTGTCCCGCGAAAAGGTCCATACATCCCTGACCTCGGCGACCGTCTCGGGATCACCGTCGATCACCTCGCCGGCCTTGTCCCGGGTTGCGGAAATCAGTTCGCTGACGATGCGCAGCGTGACATAGGCTTCCGTGCCTTTCATTTCGGCGGAGACGATATCGGCCTTGTCGATCCCGACGAAGGAGGACTGGACCTTCTCCGAACGCGTCTCCCGGTCGGCTATGGCAGTGACGAATCCGTCATAGACCTCGCGTGAAAGCAGGTTTTTCAGTGTCTTGCGGTCGCCGTCGGCATAGGCGAGCACGATCATCTCATAGGCCATCTTGGCGCCTTCGATGAAGCTTTTCGGCTCGAAGGACGGGTCGGCGTCCCGGATGGCGCGCAGGCCCTTGTTGAGATCGGTCCCGGGCTTCGCAAACGCATCGATCGCCGCATAATTCGTTTCCGCCTCGGCGCCTGAGCGCCGACGCGGCAGCGAAACGACGTTTTCGGGCGCCGCAACCGCTTCCTTCTCGGCCGGCTTGCTCGAATAGGGATCGAAGGGCGGACGCTCGCTACCGGTGCGGCGGCCAAGCACGCTTCGCAACTGGTAGAAGATCACTACCGCCGCGACGAGGAAAAGTATCGTGCCGATATCGAAAAATTCCATGTCTTCCGCCAATGACGCCCCTACCCTGGCCACACTCTCTGGTGCACGCATCCATATTTATCGGCCCATTTTCATATAGAACGCCTGATACGATCATTCAAATGCGACAGAGGGCGCATTATGTACGATAAACGGGCGCAAACGGGCGCCGCTCGCAATCGGAAGACAATTTGCGCATTTGGATCCTGCCTTTGACATTCATCGTGCTTCCCGCGCTCGAGATCGCGACCTTCATCACGGTCGGGCGCGCCATCGGCGTGCTGGCGACGCTCGGGCTGATTTTCCTGACTTCCCTGGCGGGCATCATGCTGCTGCGCGCCCAGGGTCTCGGCTTGCTGGAGCGCCTGCGCCAGGGGCTCCGCGCCGGCGAAGGCCCGGAGGCGCCGATGGTGCATGGCGCCATGATCGCCATGGCCGGGCTCTTGCTTATCATTCCCGGTTTCATTACCGACGCGATCGGCTTCCTGCTGTTCATTCCTGCCGTGCGCGAATTCGCCTGGTCACTCATCGGGCGGCGCATCGTGGTAGGCAGCTCAAGCTATCAAGCCTCGACCGGCCATGCTTCACGTGACGGAAAGACGATCGACCTCGACGCCGAGGACTATTCGTCGGGTCCCAACCCGTCCTCGCCCTGGCTGAAACGGGGTGAAGACTAGCGCCCGCCATCGCTAAAACTTGTCATGGAAAAGCCGCCATGCTAGCCAACCGCCACAATCAGGCGGCCGGGCGGCGGCCATAGACAAGGAAGCCTCGACAATGGCCGATACCGATGCGAAAAATGAAGGAAATGGCGGCGCGCAGAAAGCTGGAAACGGCAACGACCAAGCCGCCCAAGCGGCCGCGCTCAGGGTCCTGACGCAATATGTGAAGGACCTCTCCTTCGAAAGCCCCGGCGCGCCACAATCGCTGCGCGGGCGCGACAAGGCACCGGCGATCAGCATAAACGTGAACGTCAATGCCAATCCGATCTCGGAAAAGGAGTTCGATGTCCTGCTTTCGCTCAACGCGCAGGCAAGCTTCGAGAAGGACAAGGATGTGCTCTTCAATATCGAGCTCGTCTATGGCGGCGTCTTCCACATAGAAGGTTTTCCGCAGGAGCACATGCTGCCGATCCTTTTCATCGAGTGCCCGCGGCTGCTCTTCCCGTTCGCCCGCCAGATCATTGCGGAATGCTCCAGGAACGGCGGCTTCCCACCGCTGATGATCGATCCGATCGATTTCGCGCAGATGTTCCAGCAGCGCATGGCAGAGGAGCAGGCGCGCCAGAAGGTTCAGGCGACCTGATCCGGCCTCGCCGCCAGTTCTATCCCGCTATCTTTGCCCAAACGGAGTCGTCGCCAAGAGCGACGACGAGGGCTGCATGCGCGGCGAGGTCCGCCTCCGTCAGACGTGGCGGGAGCGGCGCTGGCCGGCCGGCAATGACAAACGCGGTCTCGCCGTCGGCCGATTCCTGGCGGGTCGCCGCCACCGCGACTTCGAGGCCGAGCGCCGCCTGCTTGCCTCCGATCAGCTCGATATAGACTTCCGCCAGCAGCTCGCTGTCGAGCAAAGCGCCATGTTTCGAGCGGTGGCTGTTGTCGATGCCGTAGCGGCGGCATAGCGCATCGAGCGAATTCGGCCCCATCGGATGCTTGCGCTTGGCGATTGCCAGCGTATCGACGATGCGATGCGTCTCTATCAGCGGATGGCCGCAGCGCTCGAACTCGGCATTGATGAAGCCGAGGTCGAAATGCGCGTTGTGGGCGATCAGCCGAGCGCCGTCGATGAATTCCAGAAATTCCGCGGCGATGGCGTCAAAGAACGGCTTGTCGGCGAGATCGGCATTGCTGATGCCATGGACGGCGAGCGCCTCCGGATGGACCTCGCGGCCCTGCGGATTGATGAAGACGTGAAAACTCCGCCCGGTCGGGAAACGGTTGACCAGTTCCACGCCGCCGATCTCGATGATCCGGTCGGCCCTCGAATCCAGCCCGGTCGTTTCCGTGTCAAAGACGATTTCGCGCATCGAATCAGCTCCGGCGGCAGGATGCCCGGCAACGCCTAAAGGGACAAGTGCTGCGGTTTGTCCAACGCGGCATTGCTCGTAAGTTCTTCAACGATCCGCTCCACGGCAAGGCGTGCCGGCTCCATCCCTCTGCCGCTATCGATGACATAATCCGCGCGCCGGCGCTTTTCAGCGTCGGGCACCTGTTTCTTCAGGATCGCCTCGAACTTGGCCTCGGTCATGCCCGGCCGCGCCAGCACCCTTTCCCGCTGCATCCCGGCTGGTGCGCTCACCACCACGACTTTGTCGACGCGTCCTTCGGCGCCGACCTCGAAGAGAAGCGGAATGTCGAGCACGACCAGCGTCGCGCCCTTGCCGCGCTGTTCCCGGAGGAAACTCTTCTCATCCTCCCGCACCAAGGGATGTACGATGGCTTCGAGCTCCTTCAGCGCCTCCGGATCGCCGAGAACCCTCTTCGCAAGCTTTTCACGATCGACAACGCCGTTCGAGGCGGTTCCGGGAAAGCGGTGTTCGATCAGAGGCGCGGCCTTACCGGAATAGAGCCGATGCACCACCTCATCCGAATCATGGACGGGCACGCCCGCTTCCATGAACATCCGGGCGGCGGTGGACTTGCCCATGCCGATCGAGCCGGTGAGCCCGAGGACGATCATATCGGCGCCTCCACATCGGCGACGATACGTTTCCGTAAGCTTTCGCTTACGGTAGGGCGACGACCAAACCAGCGCTCGAATCCGGGAACGGCCTGATGGAGAAGCATGCCGAGCCCTTCGGCCGTCGCCAGGCCCCGCGCCCGCGCGGCTTTCAGAAGCTTCGTCTCAAGCGGCACATAGACGATATCGGCTACCACGGCATGCGCGGGCAAAGGCTCGAGATCGACTTCCAGCGCGGGTGCGCCTTTCATGCCGAGCGAGGAGGTGTTGACGACAAGGTCGGCATCGCCAAGCAATCCCGCGACCGCCTCCCAGCCATGCGCCGATACGCCCGGCCGGAAGCGGCCGGCGAGTTCCTCGGCGCGCGGCCGCGAGCGGTTGACGAGACGGATATCATCGTAGCCGCGTTGCTTAAGCGCGTGGATGACGGCGCGCGCGGCCCCGCCGGCACCGAGTACGACAGCCTTGCGGCCCTCCGCCCATTGCGGAACCTCGTCATCGAGATTGGCGGCGAAGCCGTAGGCATCGGTGTTGCCGCCGCACAGCCGGCCCTCCGTGTCGAACCAGATCGTGTTCACCGCGCCGATCGCTTCGGCATCGGGGTCTCGTTTCTCGACGATACGAAAGGCCACCTCCTTGTGCGGAATGGTGATATTGCCGCCGGCGAACCCGTTCCGTCCGATGCTTTCGAGGAATGCGGGAAAGGCGTCCGGCGCGACATCGATACGTTCATAGGAGCCGTGAAGACCGAGTTTCTCCAGCCAATAGCCATGGATCATTGGCGAGCGCGAATGCGCGATCGGATGACCGCAGACGAATGCCCGGCGAGAACCCTCAGCCATCGATAGCCCCTTTGTCGCGCAGCGCCGCCAGCAACGGGAGAAGCGGCAGGCCGACGATCGTGAAGAAATCGCCTTCGATCTTTTCGAAGAGGCGGATGCCCCTCCCCTCGATCTGGTAACAGCCGACACTGCCGAGCGCGGCATCGCCGACATCTGAAAGATAGCGGCCGATATCAGCTGGATCGAGTTTTCGCATCGTCATATGCGCGACAGAAGTATGTCGCCAGATAGCCTCGCCCTGCCCGGCCAGCACCACGGCGCTGCTCAATTGGTGCATCCTGCCGGAAAGGCGCAGCAATTGACGCCGCGCTGCCTCCATATCGGCTACCTTGTGAAGGAATTCATCGCCCAGCGAGAGCGTCTGGTCCGAGCCGATCACGAGCGCGTCCGGGTGACGTTCGCTGACGGCGACCGCCTTCGCTTCGGCGAGCACGACCGCTACATCCTCGGGCGTCGCACCGCTGCCGGCAAGCGCGGCTTCCACCGCGCGCTCGTCGATATCCGGCTTCTCCACGGAGAATTCCAGCCCGACGTTCCGAAGCAGCGCACGGCGATGCGGGCTGCCGGAAGCAAGAATGATTTCCTGTGCCAAGTCTCACCTGTTCCGTGTGGGTAGACCGCTAACACACGTCTCCCGGAGCGGGCACCGGTTTCGGGACAAAGACATGCGCAATCAAGAAGCTAAAGCGCACGGTGCGAGCCTGAAAGATCGCGAGGCGCTTTAGCGCGCCTTGCTTCGGAGCGCAACGATCGCCGCCGCGGTTTCCTCGATCGAACGGCGTGTGACGTCGATCATCGGCCAGCCGCCGCGCGTGCAGATCTGCCTTGCATAGGCAAGTTCCTCGGCGATATTCGCCCGGTCCGTATAGGCGCGGGCATCATATGCCGGCGTCGAGCCCAGGATACGGTTTTCGCGCACATGGGAAATACGCTCGGCCGAGGCGATCAGTCCGACGATCAGCGGCTTCTTTGCCATGCTCAGGCTTTCCGGCATCGGTACGCCGAGCACGATCGGGATGTTTGCCGTCTTGATGCCCCTGTTCGCCAGATAGATACTGGTCGGCGTCTTCGACGTGCGTGATATGCCGATCAGCACCACATCGGCCTGCTCGATATCGTCCGGCAGTTGCCCGTCGTCATGCTCCATCGTGAAATTCAGTGCGTCGATGCGCTGGAAATACTCCGCATCGAGGACATGTTGTGCGCCCACCCTTCGACCGGCCGGCGTTCCAAGATAGGACTGGAAAACAAGCAGTACCGGCTCCAGTACCGAGACACAGGGAAGGCCCATGGCCGCACAGCCCTCGTCGATCCGGCGGGCGAGGTCCTGATCCACGACCGTATAAAGGACGATACCGGGCTCCTGGTCGATATCGTCCAGCACCTTGGCCAATTGCCGCTCCGTGCGGATCAGCGGATAGATATGCTCGATCGCGCGTGCATCCTTGTATTGGGCGGAAGCCGCGCGGCCGGCCGCCAGGAGCGTCTCACCCGTCGCATCGGAGATCAGGTGAAGGTGGAAGAAGCTCTGGGGCTTGTTCAACAGATA
Source organism: Mesorhizobium koreense (assembly GCF_031656215.1). Classification (NCBI taxonomy): domain Bacteria; kingdom Pseudomonadati; phylum Pseudomonadota; class Alphaproteobacteria; order Hyphomicrobiales; family Phyllobacteriaceae; genus Mesorhizobium; species Mesorhizobium koreense. The sequence continues at coordinate 696,892 of NZ_CP134228.1, forward strand.
GGATCCGGCCTGTGGTCAACTGTGGATAAATCGCCGGGCCACGGCCGGGCGTTCGACGCGACTGTATCAGAAGCCGACTTGTCCACAATCGGCACCGATGTGAGGAGAAACCGCGCTGGGCTGTGGATAGTGTAGAGAAGGCAGGATTTCCACATCGGGGTGCGGTTGAGTTAGCTTTTTGCTAACCATTCAAGTCATTGAAGAAACATATGATTTCCAATTTATCCAAATGTTCATCCACATGGGACGAATCTATGCGCGACAATATGCTGACTCGTTGGCACCCGACGATAATGGGATAAGTCGTAATCCCTGCTTCCAACAGAGTCATAGAATCAGAATCAGATTCTTTAAGATCTATTTTTAGAAAGAGATCGGGACGAATCCTTGAATCACCGCCGTTCCGTCCTTGAAGTCCTGAGCGGAAAAACAGTGTTTCCGCCTCCGATCTGGCTCATGCGCCAGGCCGGACGGTATTTGCCCGAATACAAGGAAACAAGGCGAAAGGCAGGAAGCTTCCTTGATCTCTGCTACACGCCAGAACTGGCGGCCGAAGTGACGCTGCAGCCGATCCGGCGGTTCGGCTTCGATGCTGCCATTCTGTTTTCGGATATATTGGTGGTGCCGCATGCGCTCGGGCGGGAAGTACGTTTCGAGGAGGGAAGGGGTCCGCTTCTGGAGCCGATTGCCGTCGGCGACATAGAGAGGCTTTCGATAGCCAGCTTCCACGATCACCTGCAGCCCGTTTACGAGGCGGTGGGCCGGGTTCGGGAGAGCTTGTCTCACGAAACGACGCTACTCGGCTTTTGTGGGGCGCCATGGACGGTCGCGACCTACATGATCGCGGGCCATGGCACGCCGGACCAGGGGCCGGCGCGACTTTTCGGCTATCGTCATGCAGACGCGATGGATCGGCTGCTCGGGAAGCTGGCGGAGGTTTCGGCGGAATATCTGGTTCGCCAGATCGAGGCCGGCGCCGATGCGGTGCAGATTTTCGATTCCTGGGCGGGTGTGCTCGATGAGGAATGTTTCGAGCGGTACTGTGTGCGTCCGGTTGCCGAGATCGTCGCGCGGGTGCGGCGGCGGTTCCCGGATGTTCCGATTATCGGCTTTCCGCGTGGAGCGGCGGGAGCCTATCGCTCCTACAGGGAGAAAACCGGCGTGACGGCGCTGGGGCTCGACTGGACGGTTCCGATGTCGATGGCGGCAGAACTGCAGGGCGAAGGGCCGGTGCAGGGTAATCTCGACCCGATGCGGCTCGTTGCCGGCGGCGACGCGCTCATCGAGGGTGTCGATATCATCCTGGGTGGGCTTGGCGCGGGACCGTTGATCTTCAATCTCGGGCATGGGATCACGCCCGAAACGCCGATTGCGTATGTCGAGGCGCTCATCGAGCTGCTGAGGGAGGCGAAAGCGTGACGGAGCCTGACGTGCGGAAGGTCAGCCGGACGAGCGGCGTCAAGGCGGTACGACGGGCTGCGATCGCGATGGTTGTATTTGCGGCGATCGTCGCCCTGATCTTCTATCTCGATCCGGCCAATCTCTATGCCTGGGCGAAAGCGGTTCACGTCATCGCCGTGATCTCGTGGATGGCCGGTATGCTCTATCTGCCGCGGCTGTTCGTCTATCATGCCGAGAGCCCGGTGGGTTCTGTGCAGTCGGAAACCTTCAAGGTGATGGAGAAGCGGCTTTTGCGGGCGATCATCAACCCGGCGATGATCGTCACATGGGCGCTCGGTCTCTGGCTCGCCTGGAGCGGCTTCCATTTTGCCGGCGGCTGGTTGCACGCCAAGATCGCGCTGGTGCTGGTGATGTCCGGGGTACACGGTTATTTTTCTTCGGCTGTTCGTGCTTTCGCTGAAGACCGCAACAAAAAATCATCGCGCCACTGGCGGATGATGAACGAGGTTCCCACATTATTGCTGATCGGCATCGTCATCCTGGTGGTCGTCAAGCCGTTTTGACGGACACCTAAATCCCGACTTGCTCTTTAGGGGCGGGAACGGTAGATAGACGGTCTCTCCTCAGCCTGACGGAATGCCAGAAACGCGCTGCCGCAGGCCATTATCGCACAGTCGATTCCTCCCCGAACTCTCTTACGAGCCCGCATCATGCAGGAAATGAAACTACAGGAACTCAAAAGCAAGACTCCGACTGATTTGATCGCATTCGCCGAATCGCTCGAGGTCGAGAACGCCAGCGTGCTGCGCAAGCAGGAGCTGATGTTCGCGATCCTCAAGAAGCTGGCGATGCAGGAGACCGAGATCGTCGGGGAGGGCGTCGTCGAGGTGCTGCAGGACGGTTTTGGCTTCCTTCGCTCGGCGAACGCGAATTACCTGGCAGGACCGGACGACATCTATATTTCGCCCTCGCAGATACGCCGCTTTTCGCTGAAGACCGGCGATACGGTCGAGGGGCCGATCCGCGGTCCCAAGGAAGGCGAGCGCTATTTCGCGCTTCTCAAGGTCAATACGATCAATTTCGAGGATCCGGAGAAGATCCGGCATAAGATCCATTTCGATAATTTGACGCCGCTCTATCCGAACGAGCGGATCAAGATGGAAATCGAAAACCCGACGACGAAGGATCTGTCGCCGCGAGTGATCGATCTCGTCGCGCCGCTCGGCAAGGGCCAGCGCGGGCTGATCGTGGCACCGCCGCGTACCGGCAAGACGGTTCTCTTGCAGAATATTGCTCATTCCATCACGGCGAACCATCCGGAATGCTATCTGATCGTGCTTCTGATCGACGAGCGACCGGAAGAGGTTACCGACATGCAGCGCTCGGTGAAAGGCGAGGTCGTCTCCTCGACGTTCGACGAGCCGGCGTCGCGACATGTTCAGGTCGCGGAAATGGTGATCGAGAAGGCCAAGCGCCTGGTGGAGCATGGCCGCGATGTGGTGATCCTGCTCGATTCCATCACGCGGCTCGGGCGTGCCTACAACACGGTCGTGCCGTCCTCCGGCAAGGTGCTGACCGGCGGCGTCGACGCCAATGCGCTGCAGCGGCCGAAGCGCTTCTTCGGCGCCGCTCGCAATATCGAGGAGGGCGGTTCACTGACGATTATCGCGACCGCGCTCATCGATACGGGCAGCCGTATGGACGAGGT